>NZ_LT854640.1:1687302-2024604 GCF_900184255.1 Haloimpatiens massiliensis
AAAAGCTTTCACATGAAGAATTTAAAATATAAATAGTTCCTTTGCTTCTTATGCAAGTCATTTCAGAGAAATTTCATAATTTAAGTAATTTAATACTTTTTGTGGGATGATCATAAAAATATAATTTGGACAAATTCATATAAAGGATTTGTCCAAATTTAATGTTGACAAAAAAACTTCATGTGAAGCTTGAAAGCTTTTATTTAGAATACAATTTTCTTTGAAGCATATAATTTTTCTTGTACTTTGTTGAGAAGGATAGTATTCATTATATAATTCTATAATAGTGGCACGAAAATTAGTAATTGGAATTGTCAAATCTAAATATTAATTTATACCCATCAAATGTTTCACCAAACTTTTCTTCATATACGCCCTTGGTATAATTTGAAACGGTCTTTCTCCAAAATTTTTGTCCTCGTATATTTTTTTTAGATGAATTAGTATAAAGCTCCCATTTACCTTTAAATTTATCAAATATTTTTGAAGCTGCATGGGAGCCTATTCCTTGTCCTCTAAAAGGTCTAAGTAAAAAGAATTCGTTAACATAATAATCTGTTCCTTTTGATGTATATGGTGGCGTTGCCACAAGCATAAATCCTGCTGGTATTTCATCTACGAGAATTAAAAAAGGATAGAGACAATTAGGTTTCTCCCACCATATGTTAAACACTTCATTTTGATCTGATAAGGTTTTATAGTCATTACTTTCTTCAAAAACTCCATGCTTATTAGGCAGAAATCCATAATGTTCTGAAAGGTCATGAAGGTATAAAGGATAGAGATTATTAATAATATAAGCATTTTCTTTTGATGTTAATATTAGTTTTATATTCATAGTTAGTGCTCCTTCTATAGTTATATAATTTTGATTATTGGCAGACCCTTGTGAAATATTCTCAGAGGTCTGATTTATTTTACCATTGTTGCCATGATTTAAATATAGCATAAATGTTATATTCTCTCAATTTCATAAATGGTTCGGAATTGATTTTAAATGATGAATTTCCATGAATAATAGAGATAAATGTCTAATAAATGCGTACGATACTGAAAACAATGTTGAAAATGTTCGTAATAAGTGATAATATTTATTATGTTATAAAATAAAATATTCGCTCTTATATAATTCTGATAATAAGGTTCAGAAGTTTCTACAGGGTAGCCACAAACTACTTTACTATAGGAGAAGTTAATGAATTACATGTATGTTCTATAACTTATCTCCTTCTGACATTAAGAGTAAATATGATTGAAGGGAGAAAAAAAATATGGATTTATGGAAAGACATTTTATCAATTTTCAGTGTACTTTTAAATGGATTGCCTCAGGGACTTTTAGCATTATCCTTTGGTTTTGCATCTGTTCCTACGGCTTTTGCATTTCTAATGGGTGCTGCTGGTAATGCAATAACAGGGAGTGTAGTGCCTATATCATTTCAAGCTGAAACAATTACTTTAGCTGGTACTATGGGGGACAACCTTAAAGAAAGACTTTCAATGATTTTTTATGGAGGTTTGATAATGGCCTTCATTGGATTATTAGGCTTAATGAGTAAAATAACAGATTTTATTGGTCCAGTTATAACAGCTGGAATGATGGCTGGAGTCGGAATTATGCTAGCTAAGGTTTCTATAGAAATGGCAAGAAAAAATAAAATCATAGGATATATTTCTATAGCTTCTGGAGTAATAACACATCTATTTACGAAAGATTTAGTTTACACTATTGCAGTATCTGTAATAATATCAAGTATCGTATACAATATCTTAGGTAATAAAAAGAATGAATCGCTTATTATAGAAAGGGAAAAAATAACATTAAAAAAACCATCTTTTAGCTTAAAAGTATTAAGAGGAGCTATGAGTATGGTGTGTCTTAATATAGGTGCAAACATAGCCTTTGGAAATATTACTGGTCAGCTGGCAAGTCGTAAGGTAAATATAGACCATGTATCAATAATAAGTTCATTAGCTGATATGAGTTCTTCTCTTTTCGGTGGAGCACCTGTGGAAACTATAATTTCAGCAACAGGAGGATCACCTAATCCTAAAATCAGCGGTATTGTAATGATGTTACTTATGGCTGCAATACTATTTGCAGGTCTTCTACCTAAAATAGGTAAATATATTCCCGCAGAATCTATAGCAGGATTTTTATTTGTACTAGGTGCGATAGTTACAGTTCCTATTAATGCAGCAGCTGCTGTTACATCTAATACGTTAAATGGAACACTTATAGGTGGAGTTACAATGACAGTAACGGCTATAACAGATCCATTTGTCGGCATGATTTCAGGATTATTAATGAAAATATTATTACCTATGATAGGGTAAATGGAGGGGAAATTATATGAATAAATATTATGAATTAAATGTATGTGGTGTTAAGCGTAATCTTCCAATTATTAAAATAAATGAAGATTTAGCCATTGCTAGCTTTGTAATCCTTGGGGATACAGAACTTATATCTAATGTTGCTTCAGCTATAGCGGAAAAGTTACCAAGTGTTGATGTATTAGTTACTGCTGAAGCTAAGGGAATTCCATTAGTTTATGAAATATCAAAAATATTAAATATGAAAGGGTTTATTGTTGCAAGAAAGAGTATAAAGCCTTATATGAAAAATCCTATATGTGACGAAGTAATTTCTATAACCACTCAGAAAAAGCAGTTGTTATGTCTTGATGGTGTAGATGTAGATAAAATTAAAGGTAAAAGAGTAGCACTAATTGATGATGTAATAAGTACAGGGGAATCATTAATTGCAATGGAAAGATTAGTGGAAAAAGCAGGAGGGATTATAACTGCAAAGGCTGCAATTTTAGCAGAAGGAGAAGCATCTAAAAGGAAGGATATAATATTTTTAGAAAAACTACCTTTAATGGCTCCAAATGGTCAAGTATTTTCTGAGATGTAATTCAAAATATATATAAACTCCTTGATGAATGAAATAATGATTGCATTTTAAAGTTACACTTATATATGTTCTATTATATTTAGTTATGAAGTAAACTTTTATGTAGCATGTGATTTTTTAACTTAAGTACTCAGTTTTTTTAATCTATTGAGAATATAGGTGTTTAATGGTAATATGAAGTAAACTTAACATTAAATAAATATTATTGTTAGCTATACTAATATGAATTTGATATTAGGTCGATTTTATGCTATTTAGGACATGTATAATTGAAAATAGAGTAAAAGGGAGATGAACTAATGATTAAGGAGTTAGCAGATTATCACATACACTCTAGATATTCTTTTGATTCAAAAGAAAAAATTGAGAATATATGCGAAAAAGCCATAGATATGGGATTAAGTGAAATATGTATGACAGAGCATTTTAGCGTTTTAGATTACGATCCAAGTTATGATTTTTTTGAGCATGAAAAATACAGAAAAGACATTGATGAAACCAAAGAAAAATATAAATTTCCTATTAAAAGAGGCTTAGAAATCGGTGAGGGACATATAAAAAAACAAGAGATAAAAAAAATTATTGATAAATTTGATTTAGATTTTATTATTGGTTCTATACATAATATAGGTACTCTTACTTTACGTAAATCATTACATAAGTATGGAGAAGAGGAAACTTATAAAAGATATTTTGAAGAGGTTAAAAACATTGCAGCCCAGGCAGATTATGATGTTCTTGGTCATTTAGATTTAGTTCAGAGATATGCAATGGAAGAATTTCACAGTTTGTATAATTTGCAGGATTATGAAAGACAAATTAGTGAGATATTAGAAATTATTATAGAGAGAGGTAAGGGAATAGAAGTTAATACATCCTCACTTTATAAGGAATACAAAAAGACTTTTCCAAGGCTCTCCATACTAAAGACTTACTATAGTATGGGTGGAAGAATTATAACGGTAGGTTCTGATGCACATAAATCAAATAGAGTAGGAGAAGGCATAAAAGAAGTTTATGAAATTTTAGCTAGCGTAGGTTTTTCTTCTGTGGCAAAATTCAGCAAAAGAAGCTTAATAATGTAAAAAAACTTTAAATCGCTGCTAAAAGTATACTATTGACAATTTATTTTTAAGAATATATAATCATGGTATAGATAACGTGTTACTGTTAAATCAGGCATGAGTTGTGAAAACTCGTGCCTTTTTTGTTGAAAGAATAGCAATGATATAGAGGTATTTTACAGGAGGGGGACATGCATGTTTAATATTTTCAAGAAGAAATTTAATATAAAATCTCCAGTGGATGGGAAGATTATAGAATTAGAGAAGGTACCCGATGAAGTGTTCTCTCAAAAAATGGTTGGTGATGGATTTGCAATAGAACCTACAGGAAGTATAATAAGTGCTCCTGCAGATGGAAATTTAAAGATGATTTTTCAAACCAATCATGCCTTTGCAATAGAGTGTACTAATGGAATACAATTATTGATTCATATTGGGTTAGATACTGTTAATTTAAATGGCAGTGGTTTTAAAAGATTAATTGAACCTGGAGAAAGTGTAAAAATTGGTCAGCCTATTGTAGAAATAGATAATAAGACTATTAGAGAAAAAGGATATTCATTAATTACAATGGTAGTAATAACAAATATGGAAGAAATAAAGGAATTTGAAAAAAATAATTTAAATATTGTTAAGGCTGGTGAGGAGACAGTAATAACTTATAGAACTTAATTTTGAAATAAGATTAAGGGGGCATAGTTATGTTTAGAGAAAAATATAGAATTATTAAATCCTTTAATAATAATGTAGTACTTTGTGTAAACGTTAAAAGAAAACAGGAATGTATATTAATAGGAAAAGGTGTTGGTTTTGGAGCAGTACCAGGAAATATCTTAAAGTGTTCAGAAAATATTAAAAAACAATTTTATCTTGAGGATGGAAGCAATAAGAATAATTTCATTAATTTAACCGATAGGATTGATAATAATATTGTTGGAGTTACTGAAGAAATAATTGCAGATATATCCTATCAAATAAGTAATAAAAATCTAAATGAAAAGATTCATACTGCGCTTTTGGATCATATAAATTTTGCTATTAAGAGGAGTAATAACAATATTGAAATTAAAAATCCATTTTTATACGAAATTAAATTTTTATATAAGAATGAATATAGTATAGCTTTAAAAGCATTAGAAGCAATTAATAAAAAGTTAGAATTAAAGCTTCCCGTAGATGAAGCAGGATTTATAGCTATGCACATTCATGCAGCGATAAATAATGTTGAAGTTTCAAAGGCAACATTATATACAACTATGATAAATGATATGATTATTTTTATTGAAGAAAAGATGGATAAAAAAATAGATAAAGAAAGTGTAGAATATGCAAGATTGGTTACGCATTTAAGATTTGCCATAGACAGAGTGAAGAAGAAGATTAATATCCAAAATATATTGTTAGAAAATATAAGAAATACTTATAAAAGATCCTACAGTATTGCAGAAGAACTTAGTAAAAAGATTTATGAAGAATATGATGTAGCTTTTCCTGAGGGAGAAATAGGATATATTGCTGTACATCTTGAGAATATACTTAAATAAAGTAATGTAATTTATAATTGTTGAATATATTGACAATTAATTTGATAAATAGGATATTTAATATAAATATCTAATTTATATATTTTAATACAGAAAGTGTGTTACTGGTAATGCAGGCATGAGCTTAGAAAAAATAGAGTGGTATACTCTATTTTCTGAGCTCTTTTTATTTTATTATTATTTTAAAGGAGGAATTATTTATGGCTAATTCATTAAGTCCTAAAACTATTGCTGAAAATATATTGGCATTAGTAGGTGGAAAGGAAAATGTAGTTTCTGTAGCTTATTGCATGACTAGGTTAAGACTATCCTTTGTAGAACTAGAGAAAGTAGACATTGATGCATTAAAAAAAGTTGAAGGGGCTATGGGAGTTGTAGAGCAAGCGGGTCAAGTGCAAATTGTTCTTGGACCAGGAAGAGTTGCAAAAGTTGCAAAAGAATTTGGAGAAATCTCTAATATGGAAGTTGGAGAATTAGATGAAGCAAAATTAAGACATGATGAAATTAAAGCAAAAAATGCTACACCATTTAAGCTATTATTGAGAAAAATTTCAAGTATCTTTATTCCTTTAATACCTGCATTTATTGCTTGTGGTCTTATAATGGGAATTAATAACATTGCTGTTAAAGCAACCGCTGGAGCTTTTGCAAAAACAACAGTAGGAGGTATTCTTGGTGTTGTAGGTGGAGCAGTATTCTTTGGATTAAATCTTTTTGTAGGTGTAAATGCTGCTAAAGAATTTGGTGGTTCACCAATGCTTGGAGGTACTATGGCTGCAGTAATTACTCATCCAGGGCTTCCAAATGTGATGATTGGTGGTAATCCTCTAGTACCTGGTCGTGGTGGAATTATAGCAGTGCTTTTAGTAGTTGCTTTTTCAAGTTGGCTAGAAAAGAAAATAAGAAAGCATATTCCAGAAGTATTAGATTTATTAGTAACTCCATTATTAGTAGTATTAATTTCAAGTTTTGCTGCTATATTTATTCTGCAACCAGCAGGTGGAATAATATCTGAATCTATAGGAACAGCTGTTAAGGCTGCAATTAAAGGTGGTGGAGCTATAACTGGTTTTGTATTAGGTGGTACCTTCCTTCCATTAGTTATGACAGGTTTACATCAGGGGTTAACTCCAATTCATGCAGATTTACTAAAAACAACAGGAGAGAATTTACTTCTGCCAATATTAGCTATGGCAGGTGCAGGACAAGTAGGTGCTTCAATAGCAGTTTATTTTAAAACTAAAAATAAAAGATTGAAGAAAACCATTGCATCAGCTCTTCCAGTTGGAATAATGGGAATAGGTGAACCATTAATATATGGTGTAACATTGCCACTTGGTAAACCATTTTTAGGTGCATGCATAGGTGGTGCATTTGGTGGGGCTTGTCAAGCAGGATTAAAAGTTGCATCTATAAGTATGGGCTTATCAGGTATTCCATTGGCAGCTATAGTAAATACTCCGGCATTTTATTTAATTGGTGTCTTAATATCTTATGTTGCTGGATTTGGTGCTACTTATCTTCTTGGATTTGAAGATCCAATAGAGTAAGGATTATAAGTGATTTTAAATAATATAGTGAAATATGGAGATAGTATCATTAATGAAATACTATCTCCTTTAATTAAACTAAATTTTTAGGAGGATAGAACATTGGCTAAAGGGATTTCAGTATTTGTGGGTATGGATTATAGCTTAGAAGAAAATTTAAATTATATAAAATATGCACATAGCAAAGGAGTTACAAGAATATTTACTTCACTACATATTCCAGAAGCAGATTATAAGAAAGCTGTGGAGGAATTTATTAAAATTACAAAGCTTGCAGATAGTTTGGGCATGAAAATAATAGCAGATATCTCACCAAGGGCATTTTCGTATTTAGGAGCAGACATAAATAACCTTAAAGCTTTAAGTGATTTGGGTATATATGGAATAAGAGTTGATTTTGGTTTTACGCCTGAAGAGATTGCGAGTTTTACAAGAAATCCTTATGGATTAAAAGTAGAAATTAATGCAAGCACTGTTACAGAGAGATTTTTACAGGAGTTTGAAAAATTTAATCCGAATTTTCAAAGTATGATGGCATGCCATAATTATTATCCTAGACTTAATACGGGCATTTCTCTAAAAACTTTTCAAAATAAAAATAATCTACTAAAAAAATATAATGTTGAAGTATCTGCATTTATACCTTCCTTAGTAAATAAGAGAGGACCTATTTATGAGGGCTTGCCAACATTGGAAATACATAGATTTATGAGCCCTAAAACTTCAGCTAAACACCTTTTTGCATTGGGAGTTGATACTGTAATTTTTGGAGATAGTATACCTTCAATGGAGGAAATAGATAGCTTAGGATGTTTAAATGAAAAAATAATAGAATTAGAAATAGAAACCTATACCGATAATGAGATAGAAAGAAATATTATATTTAATGTATGTCATGAAAATAGATCAGATTGCGCTGAAGATGTAATTAGATCAACTAGTTCTAGAACAACTTTAAATGAGAATGATGTAATTTTACCTCATAATAATGTGGAGAGAAAAAGAGGATTTATAACTATTGATAATAAAGAATATTTAAGGTATTCTGGAGAATTGCAATTATGTAAAAAAGATCTTTCGGCAGACAAAAGGGTAAATGTTGTGGGAAAAGTAGTTAAAGAGGAAGAATTTTTATTGGATTATATAGAGGAAGAAACTAAGTATTGTTTTAGAGAAAAAAGACAATAGTAGGGTTTATGTACATAACCTGTGACAATATTTTAAATATGTTTATAAATTTTATTTATGCATTAGAAGTAAATTTCATAAGTGGAAGGAGAATTTTCACATATCCATAGTAGAGTAGTGGTTAAAATAAATACTTAGGAGTGGTCATAATGAAAATTGAGAAATTGGAAAAATTAATTACAGAAGGAAGAAACTCGAATACTTTGGACATAGATAGGTTAAGTACAATACAAATGGTAGAAAGGATAAATGATGAAGACACTAAGGTACCTATAGCTGTAAGAGAAGCAAGGGTTAATATAGCAAAAGCTATTGATATTATATCAGAAAGATTGTCTAAAGGGGGAAGATTAATATATATTGGAGCAGGTACTAGCGGAAGACTTGGTATATTAGATGCCTCAGAATGTCCTCCTACCTTTGGGGTAGATTTTGAAATGGTTCAAGGTATTATAGCAGGAGGGTATGGAGCAATATTTAAGGCAGTAGAAGGGGCAGAAGATAGCTTAGAAGGTGGAAAAAAAGATTTGATGGAAAGAAATTTAACAAGCAAAGATGTGGTTTGTGGTATTGCGGCTTCAGGTAGAACGCCCTATGTTATAGGTGGAATGAAATACGCTAAAGAAATTGGTGCAGCAGTTATTAGCGTTACGGCAAATCCTGAATGTGAAATGTCAATGATTGCAGATGTTCCTATTGGAGTAAATGTTGGTCCAGAAGTTATAACTGGTTCTACCAGATTAAAAGCAGGAACTGCACAAAAGCTTATACTTAATATGCTTACAACTGGTACAATGATAAAATTAGGAAAAGTTTATGGAAATTTAATGGTAGACGTTAAAGCCTCAAATGAAAAGTTAGTAGCAAGAGCCAAAAGAATAGTTATTGAGGCTACAGAAGTTAGTGAACAAGAAGCAGAATCAGTGCTGATAAAAACTAATTATGATGTTAAATTAAGCATACTTATGATAATAACTGGACTGAAACAGGAAGAAGCTGCTAAAATACTTCATAAGAACAATGGATATGTACAAAATGCTATAGATGATGCTAAAAATTTTTAAATTCGTAGTATCCTTGACATTGTATTTTAAACTTAATATAATCATATAGGTAGAGGGAGTAACTTGCTTTTTTAAGTATCAAAGTCGTCAGTACGGAATATTTTCCCGGCTTTGTTGGCATCATTTGTTTAGTGAGACTCTACAATTAAGTTTTTTATGTAAAAAACTTAATTGTAGAGTTTTTTTTTATAAAAGTTTAAAGAAAGGGAGTATATTTATGGACAAAATAATACTTAATTATCTTAACACATTTCCTACTATTGTTTTAGTACTTATTATAGCTGTAATGCTATATATTTTAAGCAAAGGGGCAGATCTTCTTGTAGATGAGGCAGTTGGATTATCAGTACGTTGGGGTATACCTAAAATGATAATCGGCGCAACCATTGTATCCTTAGGAACTACATTACCTGAAGTAGCTGTATCTGTTTTTGCAGCTTTAAAGGGAAATCCTGATTTAGCTTTAGGAAATGCCATAGGATCTATTATAGCTGATACCGGTCTTATTATAGGTATTGCTGCTATAATAGGCAAACTTCCTGTGGATAAAATGACTATAAATAGACAAGGAAAGGTTCAAATTTTAGCTGGTATTTTACTTTCTATAGTTTGTATGCCATTCTTTTTAAAAGATGGAAAAAGAATAGGAATAATACCTCAGTGGATGGGATGGATTTTCCTTGTTTTATTAGTATTGTATATTTACATATCTCTAAAATGGGCAAAAGGTTCAAAGGTAGAGGATGAGGCGGCAGCAAGTGAAACACAAAAATCTGTTGTACTGCAAATTATCAAGATGTTTTTAGGAATAGTTCTTGTAATAGGGTCTTCTAAAATACTTATTCCATCTGTTGAAATAACAGCTATAAGAATAGGTATACCTCAAAGTATTATAGCTGCTACTCTAATTGCTTTTGGGACTAGCCTTCCTGAGCTTATCACTGCTATAACTTCTGTTAGAAAAGGTCATGGTGAGTTGGCGGTAGGAAACATTGTAGGTGCTGACATTTTAAATGTTTTATTTGTAGTTGGAAGTTCAGCTTCTGTTACAAGAGGAGGACTTTTAGTTCCCCAAAACTTTTATAAAATACAGATACCTGCCATGCTCATGATACTTATATGTTTTAGATGTTTTTGTAAAAATAAAGGTGGGGATGTTATTAGTAAAAGAGAAGGTTTATGCCTTACATGTATTTATGCAGTGTATGTATTGTTATCATATGTTTGGATATAATATTTTGTTAGTATCCCAGAAAAAGTATTACATTACTTGAATTATGAAATTTCTCTGTAATGACTTGCATAAGAAGCAAAGGAACTATTCAAATTTATTGTTCCGAGCTCTTATGCAAGTCATGGTGGAGAAATTCCATAATTAAACCACATTGTTCTTTTTGTGGTTTAATCAGAATTGATTATTATCTCTAAATATGTATATTTTTGTATTTATTTTTAAAAATGTACATCCTTTTGTCTGCAGTGTTTAGCAAATCATTGATGTGCTGTCCATCTTTATTAAATGTGGATATACCATAACTAAAAGAATATTTTAACTTGTTACCTTCAAAATAAGTATGTTTATTTTGAAGGTTATTTAAAAGTTTATCTAATTTATTTATTAAATGTTTCTTACTACAATTGAAGAAAAGGCCTGCAAATTCGTCACCGCCAAATCTAGCCAATATGTCGTCTTCTTCTAGAATAGTTGAACATTCCTTAGCAAAATTCTTAATTATAGAGTCTCCTGCTAAATGTCCAAAAGTGTCATTTATATGTTTAAGATTATTTAAATCAAATATTACCAAATTAAATTCGCGTTTACTTACTAACGCTTTATGGTGAATATCTTTAAGCAATTTATAAAAATAACTTTTATTATAAATTCCTGTTAAGCAATCATGACTAGAAAAATAAATTTTTTCCTGATAAAGCAAACAATTGGATATAGCTATTTCCACATTAGTTTTTATAAATTCCATAATCTTAATATCATCTAAATCAAATGCATTAACTTCAGTTGAATCCACATTTACAACTCCAAAAAAATTATTGTCTACATATATAGGGGCTGTAATAGTTGATCTTACCGATTTAGAATCCTCATAATTAGTTTCAATAGGATATAATTTAATGTTTGGATCATTAGTATTATCAATTTTTACAATTCTATCTAATTTTCCATTGGTTTTTTGATAAAGAAAAGATTCACTTATTAATATTTTAAAATTATTTATAGAACTATCTTTAAAACCTACGTGGGAAACTGTTTTTAAATTTTCTCCTTGCTTAATCATAATGGAACCTAATTTAGCATGATTTATTGATTTTATAGCATTTTTTAAAATTAGTTCATATATATAGTCTATATTATAAGCATCTATAATGGAGTGGCTTATTTCAATCATCAATGAACTTACCCTTAAAACTTTGGATAAATGTGCTTCCATTTTCTTTTTATGTGTAATATCTATTAAATTAGCTAATATATATATTTCAGATTCATAACTAATTAGAGTGATTTCATAATCAACCCAAATAATGCTATTATCTTTTGTTATTATTTTTAGCTCGTGTTTAATTATGTCATTTTTTTCTTTAAATTCATTTATTATATTTTTAATAGATATTTTTTTTGGTTCTTCAATTATACTAGAGTTTAAAATAGTTTTTCTAAGTTCATCCAAAGAATATCCTAGCATTTTTTGAAGTTTATAATTTATATATAAAACTTTTTTATCATTTAGTATTATAGTGGGTAATGGAATTATGTTTTCTAGATTTTTTAAGTCATTTTTTGTTATGATTTGGATATTTGATTTATTTTTCAATTATATCACCTTAATCTGATAAATATTTAATGTATATACAAGATTAACCCACAATAAGGTACAATGTGGTGGAATTATGAAATTTCTCCTCCATGACTTGCATAAAAGCTCGGAACAATAAATTTAATTTAAGAAATTCTAATCTTTTAGCCCTATAAAATTATCTAACGCTCACATTCAGCGTCCTGCCTCAGGTTCGCTAGCCTGGCGTCCTTTTAAGGCTTACGATAATCTTATCTGTCTAAAAGAAGAATTTCTAAAATTAAATTTAAACAGTTCCTTCGCTTCTTATGCAAGTCATTCCAGAAAAATTTCATAGTTCAAGTAATATAATGCTTATTGTGGGTTAATCATATACAAGAGTTTAGATAATTAGAATACGAACATAAAAATTGTATCATTAATAAATATTCGACAAAAATATTTATTATCCTTTGTAAAAATTGAAGAATATAGGTTTGAAAATAATTTATATATGGTTTACTAGTACAAATAAGTAACTTGACAAAATAATTGAATTTGTTAAAATGAAATTAGCACTCAACAAGTTTAAGTGCTAACAAAATGCGTTAAAAGGCATGTGCCTTTCACATTTCTAATAATTTAAACTATGATGAAAGGAAATGATAAAATGTCTACAAAACAATTTAAAGCAGAGTCAAAGAGATTACTTGACTTAATGATTAACTCAATTTACACAAATAAAGAAATATTCTTAAGGGAACTTATATCAAATGCTAGTGATGCAATAGATAAGAGATATTATCGCTCACTTACTGATAAAAATATAAGTTTTAATAAGGATGATTTTTACATAAGAATTTCTGCGGACAAAGAAAATAGAATTCTTACAATTACTGATACTGGTATAGGAATGACATCAGAAGAACTTGAGAATAATCTTGGAACTATTGCAAAAAGTGGATCTTTTGCTTTTAAAAATGAAATGGAAGCAAAAGAAGGAGTGGATATTATAGGTCAGTTTGGAGTTGGATTTTATTCTGCATTTATGGTATCCGATTCAATCACTGTAAAAAGCCGCTCCCTTGATTGTAATGAGGCATATAAATGGGAATCAAAGGGTGTAGAAGGTTACGAAATTGAAAAGTGTGATAAAGATGAAGTAGGAACTGAAATAGTATTAAAAATAAAAGAAAATACAGAAGATGAAAAATACGATGAGTTTTTAGAGGAGTATAATATACAATCTTTAGTTAAAAAATATTCCGATTTTATAAAATATCCAATTAAAATGATGGTGAAGAAGAGCAAGTTAAAAGAAGGCAGCGAAAATGAATATGAAGATTATTTTGAAGATGATACTTTAAATAGTATGATTCCAATTTGGAGAAAAAGTAAAAATGAAGTAACCAATGAAGATTACGAAAGATTCTATATGGATAAGCACTTTGGATATGAAAAACCTCTAAAATCAATTATTTCAACTGTTGAGGGTGCAGTAACTTATACAACTTTATTATTTATACCAGCTAGAGCACCTTATGATTTTTATACAAAGGATTTTGAAAAAGGCTTAGAGCTTTACTCCAACGGTGTATTAATAATGGAAAAATGTGCAGACTTATTGCCAGATTACTTTAGCTTTGTTCAAGGACTAGTTGATTCAGCGGATCTTTCTCTTAATATTTCAAGGGAACTTTTACAGCATGATAGACAGCTTAAACTTATTGCAAAAAAAATAAAGGATAAAATAAAGAGTGAACTTTTATTAATGCTTAAAAATGATCGTGAAAAATATATTGAGTTCTACAATAGCTTTGGAAAACAATTGAAATTTGGTGTATATTCTGAGTTTGGAGCTAATAAAGATGTACTTCAGGATTTACTTATGTTCTATTCATCTACCGAGAAAAAACTTGTTACCCTTGATGAATACATTTCTCGTATGAAAGAAGATCAAAAATATATATACTATGCACCGGGAGAAAATATAGATAAGATAGATAAATTACCTCAAACTGAAGCTGTAAAAGACAAGGGCTATGAAATATTGTATTTCTCTGATGAGGTAGACGAATTTGCCATTAAGATGCTTATGAAATATAAAGAGAAGGAATTTATATCTGTTTATAGTAAGGATTTAGGTATTGAGTCTGATGAAAAGGAAGAGCAAAAGGAAACAGACGAAAATAAAGAATTATTTAAATTTATGCAGGAAGTTTTAGAGGGTAAAGTAAAAGAAGTTAAAGCATCAAAAAGATTAAAGAGCCATCCAGTTTGCCTTACTAATGCTGGAGATATTTCAATTGAAATGGAAAAAGTTCTTAATATGATGCCAGACAATCAGAATATAAAGGCTGATAAAATATTAGAAATCAATACAAATCATGAAATGTTCATTGCTATTAAAAATGCATTCAAAGAAGATAAAGATAAATTAAAAATGATTTCAAATTTATTATATAACCAAGCCTTATTGATTGAAGGAATTTCCATAGAAGATCCTGTACAATTTGCTAATGATGTATGTAAATTGATTAAATAGTTTTATAAGAAAAATATATTAACTTGTATAAAGTCTCCAAAAATTGAATTTTCAATATTTTGGAGACTCTTTCATTACTTAAATATAGATGAATTCTGTAAAGTTTAATATAATTTGTTTGGAGATGATTTAAATGAAGTTTAATTTAATAGATGAAAATAAATGGAATAGGAAACCATATTTTAATCAGTATATGAATAATGTTAGATGTACTTATAGCATTACAGCTAATATAGATATTACAAATTTACTTAATAAGTTAAAAGACAATAAAATAAAGCTATATCCTACTTTGATTTATATGGCTTCAAAAGTAATAAATGCACATAAGGAATTTCGTACTTGTTTTGATGAAAATGGTAATCTTGGATATTGGGAAAGCATGAGTCCTTGTTTTACATTCTTCCATAAGGACGATGAAACATTTAGCAATATATGGACCGACTACTCTGATGATTTTGCAGAATTCTACAATAATTATATTGATGATATAAGAAAATACGGGAATGTAAAAGGTTTTGAAGCGAAGGATCAGGAACCTAAAAATACTTTTCCAGTTTCATGTATTCCATGGACTAGTTTTACAGGGTTCAATTTAAATATTTATACAGATGGTACCTATCTTTTACCAATTATTACTTTTGGAAAATACTTTAATCAAGAAGGAAAAATATTGTTACCAATATCATTACAGGTTCATCATGCTGTTTGTGATGGATATCATGCAAGCAGATTTTTTAATGAGTTGCAATTATTATCCGAAAATTATAGTCAGTGGTTATTGAATAAATAGTGAATTTTAGAACTTTCAGTGAATGCTTTCGTAGGAGATGAAATAAAAAAAAATGCAGTAAAGACAATTCCAGTAAACTTTTCATGGGACATGGGATATGTAGTATAATTATACAAGGTGATAAAAATGCAGATTAATAGATTATTTGAAATCGTATATATACTTTTGAATAGAGAAAAGGTGACAGCTAAAGAATTGTCAGAGAAATTTGAAGTATCGCAGAGGACAATCTACCGAGATATAGAAAGTTTGTGTCAATCGGGTATTCCAATTTATACCGATAGAGGTAAAGGTGGGGGAATCAGTTTACTTGATAATTTTATCTTAAATAAATCGGTACTTTCATCACAAGAACAAAAAGAAATTTTGTGTGCTTTACAGGGGTTAAATGCTGTAAATTATCCTGATATTCATAATGTACTTTCAAAATTAAGTGCATTATTTGGTACCAATAATCCTAATTGGGTAGAAGTTGATTTTTCAGATTGGAGCCATGTACAAAAGGATAGGTTTATTTTAATTAAAACGTCTGTTGTAAATAAAAAAGTAATTTGCTTTGATTATTACAGCAGTTATGGAGAAAAAACTTATAGGATTGTGGAGCCGCTTCAATTGTGGTTTAAGGATAAGACATGGTATTTAAAAGCATTCTGTCGTTCAAAGCAAAGTATGAGAATATTTAAGTTAACACGTATGAAAAATTTGAAGACAACTGATGAGTTATTTGAAAGAACTCTACCTAAGGAAAATCCATCTATTCTAAATAATATACCTATTCCAAATGTAGTCACATTAAAATTGAAGATAGATGCTTCACAGGCTTATCGTGTCTATGATGAGTTTGATGAAAGTGAAATTTATAAAAATGAAGATGGCAGCTTTGTAGTTAAAGTTTCTTATCCAGAGGATGAATGGGTATATGGGTATATTCTTTCCTTTGGATATTTTGTGGAGGTTTTGGAACCTGGTTACATACGGAAAATTATAAAAAATAGATTAGAGAAAACTTTAAAATTATATTCTTAATATGACATGTAGTTGTCATATTATACTTGATACAATGATGTCATAGCAAAGCTAAATATGAATTAGGAGGGAGTATTATGGAGAATATGAAATTTTGTCAGAGTTGTGGAATGCCTATGGGAGAAAATCAGCAGCTATATGGGACAAATAAGGATGGAAGTGAAAATACTGATTACTGTGTGTACTGTTTTAAGGACGGAGAATTTACAGCCAATGTAAGCATGGAAGAAATGATTGAGTTTTGCGTTCCTCATATGGTAGCTGGTAATGAGGGAATGACAGAAGAAATTGCAAGACAAAAGATGAAAGAATTCTTCCCAATGCTAAGGCGCTGGCAAACTAAATAAGAACTTTTCCTAGAATATATTGACAAAATATATAATATTGTATAATATGAATAATATATATGCCTATAAGGTGCAGGAGGAATATCTTATGAATATAATCCATGTACCAGCTATGAATATAGGGATTTGCTTCGCATAGAGACCATAAGTGAAAAGGTGATGCTTTATTCGGAGCTAAATGTTTGTATGTCACCGCTGGAAAAGTAGAACAAAAAATATGATAGAAGTTATAGTTATTTAAAATTAGCTTTGTTAAAAGTTTTTTTGTTGTGCAAAAATTTCAGCGAGGATGTATGTGTTAAGGAGATTTTATAGTATTTAACTATTTGTATAAAGAAATTAAAACATGAGTTTCTTTTTACTTAGTTTTTAACTAGTGAAAATTTTGCCACGGATAAAGTATCGTTATCCGTGGCTTTTATTATGAAGTTTAGCTGGTGTGGGCATCAAATAAATTTTTAATTAAAGACCATGGGTATTTTAAATACTGATGGTCTTTTTCTATGCCTAAAATAGAAAATAGCAAGTAAAATATGGCCTTGTTTAATCAAACAAGGGGTAATTAAAAGGAGGAGTTAAAATGAGTTTACTCACACTAGAAAATATTTGTAAAGAATACAGAAATCAAAATTTATTAAAAGGGGTATCTTTAAGAATTGCAAGGGGAGAAAGAGTGGCATTAGTGGGACCTAATGGATCGGGGAAAAGTACTTTGATTAAAATAGCTTTAGGTATTGAGAAGGCTGATAATGGAAAAGTAATTAAATCAAAGACAACTAGGGTAGGATATCTATCTCAAGACATGATAGAATTGAATGATATTAAAGAAGATACAGCCCTGTGTGTACAAGAAGTAATAGCTTTAGAAGAAAAACTTAAAGAATTAGAAACAGCTATGCTAGAGTTGCAGGATACTAAGGATAAAAAAAGGTATGAAGCTATTTTGAAAAAATATTCTAATACTTTAAATAAATTTGAAGCTATGGATGGATACGTTATAGAAAATAAAATTATGAAGATACTTTTAGGATTAGGACTAAAGAAACAGGTGTTGAAACTTCCTATAAGCAAACTCAGTGGCGGGGAAAAGATGAGGGTTATTCTTGCTAGAATATTAATTAATGAGCCAGACCTTATTATATTAGATGAGCCTACCAACCACTTAGATATTAAAACCATTGAATGGTTAGAGGGTTTTTTAAAGAAATTTAATGGGGGAGTACTAATGGTATCCCATGACAGATATTTTTTAGATGAGGCTGCCACAAGAATTGCTGAACTTAATAATGGTACTATTTGTGAGAGAAGTTGCAGTTATAGTAAATTTATTGAAGAAAAGCAGCGAATGAGGGAATATTACAGATGGGAACAAAAAGGATTAGAACTTAAAGTAAAAAGGGAAAAAAAGATTATAGAAGAACTTAAATCTCACAGAAAAATTACAGCTTTTAAAAGTAGAGAAAAAAGACTTGATGCTTTTATAGAAGAAAGAAAAATGCAACAAGAAAATTTAAAATATTATAATCATTTAAAGAAGGATAATAGGCCTAAGATAGAATTTAAAGATGTAGATCACGCAAGTCATCATATTGCTTGGACAATAAATTTAAATAAATCCTTTGGAAATTTGACTCTTATAAAAGATGGTAATTTCAATATATATGGAGGAGAGTCAGTGGGAATTATAGGGGACAATGGTTGTGGAAAAACTACTCTTTTAAATATTTTATTAGGGAAAGATAGAGATTTCAAAGGTGAAGCAGCTATAGGTTCTTGGGTTAAGTATAGCTATTTAGGTCAAGAGGTTAATTTTGAAAATGAAGATTTATCAATTTTACAAGAAATTATGAGTGTAAAGGAAATGAATGAAAAAGAAGCTAGACTTTATTTAAATAAATTTCAATTTTATGGAGATGAAGTTAATAAAATTTTGAGGGTTTTAAGTGGAGGAGAGAAAGTTAGACTTCATTTTGCCAAGATGATTCTTCAAAATCCTCATTGCCTTATTATGGATGAACCTACAAATCACTTGGATTTAGAAGCTAGAGAATCTATAGAAGAAGCTCTTAAAGAATACAAAGGAACTGTAGTTGCAGTTTCTCACGACAGATATTTTTTAAATAAATCCATAAATAAGATTATTGAAATTAGCGATGGAAATATATCTACTTTTTATGGAAATTATGATTCATATAAAGTGGAGAAGAAAAAAATTCAAGAAGGAAAGCAGAGTAAAAAGAACAATATTAAAAATTTAAAAGTTAAGGAGCCGAAAAAGTCCAATGGAACTAAGGAAAAAAATCTAAATAAAAACAAAGAAGAAAATTATAAGGAAATAGAAAATAAAATAATTTATTTGGAAGCTGAAATTAAAGCTTTAGAAGAAAGTTTTAATGAAAACACTGAATATAAAGTATACACAAAATATGAAAGAATGACAAAAGAAGTAGAGCGGTTGTACGAAATGTTAGTATAATGTATTTTAAATCTTTAATATTGATGCTATAATTGGTTATATAGTTAAATTTTACCGAAAGAGGATTAGTGATAAATAGAATCAATATCTTAGTAAGTAATATTAATTAGAAAGATTATTTGATGATTGGTAGTAAGGGGTATTTATGGGGGATTTTTGTATTTCTAATTTAGTTGTTTTTTTAATACTAATTGTTATTTGGGTAATTTACAGAATAGTAGTAGTAAAAAGAAAAAAATTAAACCTAAAAAGGGAGATTGCTTTAAATGTATTTTGGGTTTATTTCTTGGCAGTTGTATATTTTACGTTTCTTAGGGGTGGTGGTTTGTTCGTATCTTTAAATAATTCGAGATATATGAATTTGATTCCTTTAAAAGAGACAGCTATTATGTTTAAGCAAAATGTTGGAATTAAAATCCCATTATATAATGTTATAGGAAATATATTATTATTTGTACCACTTGGATTTTTTATTCCAATGCTTTTTAAAAAATGTAATAATGTTAAGAAAGTTTTACTTTATGGATTTACTGCATCCTTATCTATAGAAGTTCTTCAATATTTTACAGCTATGACTTTCTCAGATATTGATGATGTGATTTTTAACACTCTAGGGACATTACTGGGATTAATGTGCTACAGAATTTTTGTTAGTATTATAAGGAAAGTAAAACTAGAAAATTTTTTAATAAATTTACAGGATAGAGAAAATAGTAATTTAATAAAATTAGCAATAAAACCTCTTGGAACTATGTTTATATGCTGCTTAATATTAACATTTTCAATAATATATCTAAATACCTATTCAGAAAAATTGACTAATGAAGAGTTATCAGTAAAGGCTTTTGCTGATAGTGGTAACAGTAAATTTGTTTCCTTTAAAGAATTTGATAAATATAAATTTTTCTTGCAAGATGAAGGGGATTATGTTCATTTATGTGTCATGGAAAAAGTTTTAAATAATAGATATAAAATAAGTGAGCAGAAACAGGGTAATGAGCTTAATGGTGATAATGATAAATCTGGTTATGGAGTAACGATTCTTGAAAATCATAATAAAAAAGAATTGACGGCTGTGGTGTATGGAAAAAACAATAATTCAGATAGCATTTCAATAAATTTATATGGCAGAGAGTATAAGGAAAAGTTAAAGTCTAAGAAATTTTTTATAATAGTATATCCACACTATGAAAAATTCCGTGAGAATACAGATATATATAAGATTTATGGAGATGAAGAAAGTCAGGATTTGAAAATAAAATTTATTGATAAGGATGGAAATATCAATAGTGATATGAAGCATTGTAGATAATTATATTTGTAAATAAAACCCAATAGCTAATAAAATATTCAACTTTCGCAGTTATAAAGTAGAAATTAAAAATTGAAGAATAAAACTCCAGAACAATAAAACTCTATTAGGAGTTTTTGATAAAATATAGAATTATTTATATATTTTGTAGCTTAGAAATTATGTGTGAAGGTTAGTATAGTTTAGTATGTTATAATAAGATAAATTACTGATTTGATTGGGGGACGATACCATGTATTTCAATGAAAAAGGAAAAGCAAATACTGAAAAATGTGTAGAACTTGCAATTAAGGAAGCAAGAAATAGACATATAAAGCATATTGTTGTAGCTACTAATAGTGGATATACGGGCAAGCTATTTAAGGAAGCTAAAGATTTAAACATTGTTTGTGTTACTCATTCTTATGGTTCTAAAAAGCCTGGGGAAAATATTATACTTGGTGAAACAGTAGAAAAGCTTAAGAGTTTAGGGATTAAGGTGCTAACAACTACTCATGTGCTAAGTGGTGCAGAAAGAGGCATAAGTAAAAAATTTGGTGGAGTAAGTCCTGTGGAGATTATGGCTCATACTTTAAGAATGTTTGGACAAGGAACCAAAGTTTGTGTAGAAGTAAGTGTTATGGCTTTAGATGCGGGATTTATACCTTACGGAGAGGAAATAATTGCGGTTGGAGGAAGTGCAGAGGGCGCTGATACTGCTGTGGTTATAAGTCCAGCTCATGCAAATAACATATTGGATACTAAGATAAATGAGATAATATGTAAACCTAAAAATTTCTAGAGAAGTATGTTTATAAAAATTTGATAAAAACAAGAATACTAAATATGTTTTTATGATTTATATTTTTAAAACATTATTTATGAACTAGTAGACTATATTGTTGAATAGATAATTTTATTCAATAATATAGTCTATTTTAATTATTTAACAATGTTCATTTATAAATTATTCAACCAATTTGTAATAAAATTTTAAATAGCTATTTAAGAATATTTGATTTTTACATAATTTTTTAAAAATTTTTAAAAAAAATATTGACATGAAAACGTATTAAATATATTATAATGTTATAACATTATAATATTTGATTAATAAATAATAGAATTTGTTTAATACTAAAATTAATTGGAATTAAAATTAAAAGGGAGGGTGAACAGTGAAAAATATTATTCTTGTAAGTCATGGAACTATGGCTAAAGGTGTATATCAGGCAGTTAATATGATTTATGGAGATCTTAAAAATATTAAATTCTTATGTTTAGAAGAAAATATGGGAATTGATCTGTTTAGAAAAAATTTAGATAAACTTATGGATGGCGTAAAGGATTCTGATGAAATTATTGTACTTGCAGATTTAAAAGGAGGTTCACCTTACACATCAGCGTTAACATTATTATCAGAAAAAGGCTTGATTGGAAAATCAAAAATAGTATCAGGGTTAAATTTACCTATGATTTTATCAGCTTTATTCTTTGATGATGAACTAGGTGATGATGGCGTAGATGAAATTATGAAGTCCGCTAAAGAAGGTATCATAAAATTTGAAATGGAAGAAAGTGAAAATGAAGATTTATAGGAGGAATAAACTATGGCAATTAGCTTTATAAGAATAGATGATAGAATAATTCACGGTCAGGTAGTTACAAGATGGGCAATGGAAAATCCTTGTGATGGAATAATAGCTGTAAATGATGCAGCAGCAAATAATCCTGTTTTAAAAACTGCATTAAAGGCAGCATCGGGAAAAAAGACACTCATATTTACTCTAGAACAATTTCTAAATAAAATGGATGAAGCTGTGAGAAGTGAAAAGAAATATTTTTTAATTACTAAGGATCCAATAACTATGGCAAAAATTCTTGTGGAAAATAATATGGAAAATAATATTAAAACAATAAATGTAGGTCCTCAAAGTGCTCGTGAAGGAACTGTAAACATAAATAACAATGCAGACATAACTAAGGAAGAGATAGATGCTTATGAAAAAATGTTTAGCAAAGGATACGAAATAGATTTTAGACTTGTACCAGATGCTAAAAGTGTTTTATGGAGTAACGTAAGAAAAAAATTTTTATAATAAATTAAGGAGGAGTTTATATGGAAGTAAATGTTATCCAAGTTTTATTAATTTCAGTTTTGGCTTACTTAGGCTCACTTTCAGTTCCTTGGTTCTTTGGGTTAACTGGTGGATGGTATGTACTTAGTAGACCTATTGTTTCTGGACTTTTAATTGGTGCTATTTTAGGTGATGTGACTACAGGAGTTCTTGTAGGTGTGGCAGTTCAGGTTGTTTATATCGCTCTTGTAACGCCAGGTGGACAAATGCCTCAAGATTTAAATGCAGCAGCTTATATAGGAGTTGCATTAGGAGTAATGTCCGTTAAAGGTGGAGCAACAGTTGGCTCAGCAGTGGCTATAGCAACTGCAGTAGGAGCAGTTGGAACAATATTCTTTAATTTTATGATGTTTATAAATTCTTATTGGAATCATAAAGCCATAGCTTGTGTAGAAAAAGGCGATATGAGAGGATTAAAATTTAATCATTATATAGGACCACAGATAACAAACTTCTTCTTACGTGTAATTCCAACATTTATAGTGGTTTATTATGGGGCATCTATAGCAAAAAACATAATTACTTTCTTCCCAACTACATCATTTACAATGCGTATGCTAACAGCATTAGGTGGAATGTTACCAGCTGTAGGGGTTGCTATACTTTTAAGACAGGTAACTAAAAAAGACTTCGAATTAATATACTTCTTATTTGGTTTTGTTCTAATTGCTTCATTAAATATAAACATGATTTCATTAGCTATAATAGGAGCATTCTTTGCAATATTAAACTTTAAGTATATGGCTAAACCTGCAGTAGCAGCAGTTAATAATTCTTCAGATGAAGAGGAGGAGTTATAATATGGGGGAAAAGAGAAAAAAATTGGATAAAGCTACCCTAAGAAAATCATGGAGTTCATGGTATTTTGGAAACTTAAGTTCTATGTCATTTGAATGGTTAGAATCTTTTGGATTTGCTGTATCAATGATTCCAGTAATAAAAAAATTATATGGTGATAATAAGGAAGAAGAGAAAAAAGCTCTAAAAAGACATTCAAGTTTTTATAATACAGAACCTCAATTAGGATCTGTAATAAATGGTATAGTATGTGGATTGGAAGAAGAAAGAGCTAATGGTACGGACATTGATGATGAGGTTATAAATGGTATAAAGATTGGACTTATGGGACCGTTAGCAGGTATTGGAGATGCTATGATACCTGGTATGTATATACCTCTTCTTATTTCAATAGCTATGGGACTTGCACAAGGTGGAAATCCAATGGGACCTATATTTTATATAGTAACATATTTGACAACAGTTACTGCACTTAGTTATTTTGTTTTCATGAAAGGCTATAAATTAGGTACAAAATCTGTTGATTTAATAGTAGGTGAAGCAGCACAGCGTGCTCGTGAAGGTTTTAATTTACTAGGGTCTATAGTAGTTGGTGGTGTTGCAGCTTCATATGTAAATGTAGCCACTTCATTAAAGTTTCCAACAGGTGGAGGTAAAGAAATAATTGTTATGGATGTTTTAAATGGTATATTTCCAAAACTTCTTCCATTAATTTTGGTTATATTATGTTGGTTCCTAATGTCAAAGAAGAAAATGTCTCCACTAAAAGTTATGGGTATTTTAATTGTACTTGCAGCCATAGGAGTAGCAACTAAATTCTTCTAATATAAGATAAATAAAGATGTTGAATGTATAAATAACTAAGTTTTAAATTTTAAAATATATACCGAAATTGAGATATAAATTCTCAATTTCGGTAATTTAAAAAAGTACAAAAGGTGGCAGTATCAATAACAACTATGAAAAAGTATATATTAAATGTGATTAAGGAGTATAAAAGCCTATGATTAATTTTGGAGTAAAATCTAAAAGTACAAAGAGTCATACGAGACAAATAATTGATATTTTTATATACAAAAAAGCATTAGATGAAAATAACAGTATTTTTTATGATGATATAGATTTAAATATTTTAGATGGAGAAAAGAAGTACTTAATACAAAATCTCATAGAGGATGATTTTATAATAGTAAAATATGATAAAAGTATGTGGTTTAATAAAGAAAAGTGGAATAACGCGGTTAATGATCTTACAAAAAAGTATTTAATTATATTAATAGCACCAATAGTTATTACAACAATAATACTTTTGATTATACAAAAAAATTTTTAATATGGAGGGATTTCAATGGAGTTTTTTCCAGGTTTTAAAATAAAACCAATTTATAATCCTTTTGGCTTTATATATGGATGTGGCGTTTTTGGTCCAGAAGTAGAAAATAGAAAATTAGATGACATTAGGGGAAGTTTAATGGAACCTAACTGTAGTGGACCTGACATAGTTTATTCTATAGCTATGGATGTGGGTAAAGAAAAAGATAAAGAAAAAATGGTAGAAAGAAATTTACTTTTTGGTGTAGTAACATATGCTGCAGGAAAATTAGGAAAAGAACCAGTAAGATCACAGGGACATATACACTCTGTGTCAAAATCTTGTAAAAGCTCAACACCAGAGGTGTATGAAATATGGAACGGAGAAGCAATTATTTATATGCAGGAAAGCGCTAAAGATAATCCAGGTAGGTGTTTTGCTGTTTTGGCAAAGCCAGGGGATGTAGTTATAGTTCCGCCTTATTATGCGCATTATACAGTAAGTGTACATTCAGAGATTCCACTAACTTTTGGAGCATGGTGTGTTAGAGATTACGGATTTGATTATGAAGAAATACGAAATCATAATGGGCTTGCTTATTTTCCGGTGTTTGATGAAGAGGGAAATATTCAGTGGATACATAATGACACTTATGAAGAAACAAGTTTAAGTGTAAAAAATTCAAGAGTATATAACGAGTTTTGTATAGAAAAAGATATTCCTATTTATACTCAATTTGAAAATAATCCAGATAAATTTTTATTTGTGTCTAATCCAGAAATAGCAAAGGATAAGTGGAAAAATTTCAATCCTTAACAATACTTAAAATTTCATTTATTTAGGAGATATCTTTAGTTATTTAAAATATAAATAAAAGTAATTAAATATAGTAAAATGTACTTATGAAAAGGAAGTGAGTACATTTGAAAAATAATAATTATAAACCAAATGAAGCTGTAGAGTTAATTAATGTATCAGTTAGAACATTACAAAGATGGGATAACGAAGGAATATTAAAAGCATTTAGAACACCAACAAATAGAAGATAGTATACTTATGAGCAATACAAAGAAAATATAAGAAAAAGATAAAGGAAGATGAAGAAGTTGAAAAAAGCATACAAAATAGAAATTAAACCAACAGAAGAACAGATGACTAAAATTCATCAAACTATTGGTGTAAGTAGGTTTATATACAATTTTTATATTGCTCATAATAAAAAAGTTTACGAAAAAGAGAAAAAATTTATTAGTGGTATGGATTTTTCTAAATGGCTTAATAACAAATATATTCCTAATCATCCTGACAAAGCTTGGATTAAAAAAGTGTCTTCCAAAGCTACTAAACAAGCCATTATGAATGGAGAAAAAGCATTTAAGAAATTCTTTAAAGGGGAAAGCGGCTTTCCTAAATTTAAGAAAAAGAAAAATCAAGATGTTAAAGCTTACTTTCCAAAGAACAATAAAACAGATTGGACTATTGAAAGACATAGAGTTAAAGTACCAACTTTAGGTTGGATTAGATTAAAAGAATTTGGATACATTCCAGTTAACTCCATAGTTAAAAGTGGTACAGTAAGTCAAAAAGCAGATAGATATTTTGTTTCAATTTTAGTTGAAGAAGCTATTAATTTAAACAATAAACCTTATTCAGAAGGAATAGGCGTAGACCTTGGACTAAAGAATTTTGCAATTTGTAATAATGGCTTAACTAAAAAGAATATTAACAAAACTAAAACAGTTAAAAAAGCAGAAAAGAAACTAAAACGTGAGCAAAGAAAACTTTCAAGGAAATATGAAAGTTTAAAATTAAGAAATAAAAAAGAGAAAGGAGAAGCTACTCGTCAAAATATCCAAAAACAAATAGTCAAGGTACAAAAACTTCATCAAAGACTTACAAATATAAGAACTGATTATATAAATAAAACAGTAAATGAGTTAATAAAACAAAAACCAAGTTTTATCCGATGACTACCTGCCGTAATACTCCCACTTCTAACAAAGTGGGAGATAACGGCAGCTACGTCCCTGGATAACGCTCTCTAACCTTCAGATGGAGTAAAAACTTCATCTGAAGCTAAGAGTTCTGTTTATAACTATTGAAGATTTAAATGTAAGTGGAATGATGAAGAATAGGCATTTAGCAAAGGTAATTGCTGGGCAAAAATTTTATGAATTTAGAACTAAACTTATTTCAAAAGCTAAACAAAATGGCATTGAGATAAGAGTAGTTGATAGATTCTATCCAAGTAGTAAAATGTGTAGCTGTTGTGGAGCATATAAGAAAGATTTAAAACTATCTGATAGAGTTTACAAATGCAGTTGTGGGCTTTCTATTGATAGAGATTTAAATGCTTCAATCAATTTAGCCAATGCTAAAGAATATAAGATAGCTTAATTAAACAAGCACTTATATGTGTACCCAAGGCTATTTGGGGAATTAACGACTGTGGAGTGCTATACAAACTGTAGTAGCTTAGGCAAGGCAGAGTACGTTGAAGCAGTAAGAATCTCAATATGGATACATTTGACCATATTTTGAGTAGCAGGCTTTTTATGCAAAAGTTATTAGGTAAATTTAGAAAATGTATTAATGATTTTAAACTCATAGATGAAGGTGACAACATATGTGTAGGAATTTCAGGAGGAAAAGATAGCTTAACCTTATTAAAACTTCTTAAGTCCTATCAAAGATTTTCCCCAGAAAAGTTTAATTTAATTGCTGTAACTTTAGATACAGGTACAGGATGTGATTTTCAAAAGGTTGTAGATCTTTGCAAAGATATAGATGTTCCTTATCATATAATTAAAACTGATATAAACGAAATTGTATTTAATATAAGAAAAGAAAAAAACCCCTGTTCCCTATGCTCCAAGCTACGACATGGTTCATTAAATGACAATGCAAAAATTCTTGGATGTAATAAGGTAGCCTTAGGTCATAATGAAAATGACGCTATAGAGACTCTTCTCATGTCAATGTTGTATGAAGGAAGAGTTCACTGTTTCTCTCCTAAAACTTATTTAAGTAGAATGGATATAACTCTAATAAGACCAATGCTTTATATCAACGAAGAAGAAATTAAAAGTTTAGCTCAACGACATGAATTTCCTATAGTTAAAAATCCATGCCCTGCTAATGGCTATACTAAACGTGAATATATGAAAAACTTAATAAATAATTTAGAAATGGATATTCCCTCAGTAAAAGACAGACTTTTAAGTTGTCTAACTAACGAAGAGCAACTTAGTATATGGCATAAAGAAAAATAACCCTAATTATCATCCCCTTTTAATATTTTAATTTTAATATTTTAACTTTTATATACATATAAATTAAATATAAGGGGGGTGCTTGCATTGAAAAAAGTAAAGGTTCATTATAATGATAAATTAGCTTATCATAAAATTGCTTATTTTTTAAAGGATTATATCAATGATGATTCTTTAATCGTGTGTATAGGTACGGATAGATGTATTGGTGATTGTTTAGGTCCATTGGTAGGTACTTATCTTAAAGAAACCAATTTTCCTCTTCCAGTGTACGGAACAGTATCAGATCCTATACACGCTTTAAATTTACAGGATAACTTGGAGAAAATAAAATATTTACATCCAAATGCAAATATTATAGGTATAGATGCATGTCTCGGAGAAAATAATTGCATTGGAGAATTACAAATTCGCGACTACCCCATACATCCTGGTAAAGGAGTAGGTAAAACTCTTCCTGAAGTTGGAAGTATATCCATAATAGGAATAGTAGATACCAACTCTTCTAATGAGATTTTTACCAACAGAAACATTAGATTTAATCTTGTAATGAATATGGCTAAAATAATTAAGAACGCATTAATACATGGTTATTATCTTTATCTCGAAGACTTTTCTCATAATAATTAAAGTGAATTTGAATATCTATATACAGCGGACTAATTCTAAAAATATTTAAATATTATTTCATTATAAAAATATAAAATGCATGAGAATACGTATATCTCATGCATTTAAACGTTCCTAATCTACTAAAGTTATATCCGTACTATGGTAAGTAGCATCTAACTTATCTAAATAATCTAACATTTTTCCAGTACCTATAGCTACACAGGATACAGCCTCATCAGCAATATACACTGGAACTTTAGTTATGCTTTCAATTAGCTTGTCTAGCCCATTAAGCAACGCTCCTCCACCTGTCATAACTATGCCTTTATCTGCTATATCTGCTGCTAATTCTGGTGGTGTTCTTTCTAAAACTGAATGAGCACATTCCGCTATAGCACCTACAGCCTCAATTAGAGCTTCTCTCATTTCATTTGAAGATACATTTATATTTTTAGGAAGCCCTGTTATTAAATCTCTTCCTCTTATCTCCATGGAACATACTTCTTCTCTTTCATAAGCACTGCCAATATTAATTTTCAAATCCTCTGCAGTTCTTTCACCTATCATAAGCTTATGTTTTTTTCTTATATACTTAATTATTGCTTCGTCAAAAGTATCTCCAGCTACTTTTATAGATGATCTAACTACCATTCCACCTAAAGAAATAACAGCTATGTCAGTAGTTCCTCCACCTATATCTATTACCATATTTCCACTAGCTTTAGTAATGTCTAGCCCAGCTCCTATAGCTGCTGCTAAAGGTTCCTCTATTAAAAATACTTTTTTTGCACGTGCATTCATGGCTGCGTCTCTGACAGCCCTCTTTTCTACTTCCGTAGCTTGACACGGTACACATACTACTACTCTCGGTGCAGCCATTTTCTTTCGACCACAAGCCTTTTTAATAAAATGTTTTAACATTTTTTCTGTTATATCGTAATCTGATATAACTCCATCTTTTAACGGACGTATAGCTACAATATTCCCTGGAGTCCTTCCAATCATCTGTCTAGCTTCTTCACCTACAGCTAAAACTCTATTATTTACTCTGTCAATTGCCACTACTGATGGTTCTTTTAATATTACTCCTTTACCCTTAATATAAACAAGTACTGTTGCAGTACCTAAATCTATACCTAAATCCGTACCTATACTAAAAAACATTCCTTATTTCACTCCACTTCTGCACTTTTGTATACTATTTAACATTTAACATAGATATATTCTACATTATATGTTAAAATCCTTCAATATTATAAGGAATGTTTAAATATTAAAAGATTTTAATATTTAACTCCCTATTGCCTTATACTTCATCTTAGTAGCTTTTCCACCTCTTATATGCCTTTCAGCTTTATTTAAATCTAATATATTTTTAGCTTCCCTTGCAATTTGAGGATTTAGTTTCGGCAATCTTTCTGTCATATCCTTGTGTATAGTACTTTTACTAACTCCAAAAGCTTTAGCTGTTTTGCGTATAGTAGATTTTGAACTAATGATATATTCTGCCACTTCCATTACTCTTTCCTCAATGTAATCTTTCAAACCCAACTGCAACCTCCTTATTCCTTATATATTAATAAATATGCATTATTTCCTAGATTAATTACCTTATAACCTTTATTTATCTAACATTCAGCAGGAATAATTTCCCGCTGAATGTTACAAATTTAGTACTTTATATATTTAGCTGGATTTATTTTGTCATTTCCTTTTAAAATCTCAAAGTGAAGATTACTTTTATATTTTTCATTAAAAGAAATTAAGCTTGTATTTCCAACTTCGCCTATTTTTTCACCTTGTTTTACCTTTTGACCCTTTTTAACAGAAATTTTTTCTGATAAATTTGCATAAACTGACTTCAAACCATTTTGGTGATCTATAACTACTTGTTTTCCGTAACTATCTTTATTATCTCCAACTTCTACTACAACGCCATCACTAACTGCAACTACCTTTTTACCTAATTCAGCTTTTATATCCATACCAAAATTAGGTCTGTATGTGCCTAATGATTCCCAGTAAACAGGAATTTCTGAGTATTCTCTCCCAATAACCCCCTCTACTGGTTTTATCATTTTATTATTTGCTGCATTGCCAGATACTTTTACTTCTTCATTTTTTTCTTTTTTTACTTGTTTAGTTTGATGTTTGTTATTTTTTACTTCTAGGGAATTTTCATAATTTTTTTGTTCTCTTAATGAATCATCTATCAATGTAATCTCGGGATTTTTCACATTGTCTGTTGCATTTTGTGATTGCACTTTAGCATTTTCTGCTTGCTGTTTTTTAGCTACTTTATTATTCCTAGAAGTTATAGCTGCCACTGTAGCAACAACACATAGGCAAACAAACAATATTACATATAATGCCTCCTTTCTTGATTTTTTTGATGATCTTCCATTATTTTTGTCATTCAACATATTCCCACCTCCATTTTCTAGTTTGTCCAGTATATAGAAAAAAATACATGTATTTTTATATTTTTTTATTTAATTTCAAAAATAAATAGAGTGTGATATTCTCAAATCACTTCCATAGTAATTGGAAATTCCTCAAGAATATTACACTCTATCACCCTTATTAGTTATAAATTCAACTTTTAGACAAATAAAATCATCGTACAACTTGTTCTATTTTTTCTATTTCAGTATTTTTATAATAATGTTTTAATATCTCTTTATATTTTTTATTATTTTTTGCCATAACATTAGCACCCCATTGACTCATACCTACCCCATGACCATATCCATTACACTCTATCCTCACATACTGTGGTAAAAAACTTATGTTAAAATTTGCAGAATTTAAATTTAACGCCGTTCTAAATTGTGGACCAGTTGCATTTACGTTACCTACTTTTATTGTTTTTACACTCCCGCCTTCAGTTCTTTTTATTACCTTAACTTGAGTTTTTACACTAGAAGAAGATACTTTTGCCTTTGGAAAATTACTATTGATGGCATTTGCAAAATCATTATATTTAATATCTTTAGAAGATTTATATTTAGGCGCAACTTCTTCTCCAGGACTAGAAACACTTTTTAAATATGGTAAACTATTTGAAAAAACCTCCTGTGAATTTTCAGTTTTTCCACTACTGGTAGAAAAATAAAATGGAGACGATATTAATTTTCCGTTATAAGTAATAACTTCTCCTGAGGTTTCATTTACAGCCTGTACTATTTTTTTCCAAAGCTCATCTCTCTGTTTTTTAGGCCAAGAGCTTAATCTACTTTCTTTAGACTTATATACTTGACAATGTACTGTATCACATAAATCAGCTCCTTTTCCATTTTTGCATCCACCCCCACCAAACTTTTTCATATGAGCTATAGTATATGTCCTAGCAGCTACTGCTTGAGCCTTCAAAGCTTCTATATGAAAACTAGCTGGCATTTCTCCAGAAACAACTCCTAATACATACTCTTCTAAATCTATTTCCTTTACTTTATTTTCACTAGTTATATATACCTTAACTTTCTCTGTTTTTCCATTAAATTTATATTTAACCACTGATGTAGGATCGTCCTTAAAATTCTTTACATTTTCCTCTACCTTAGCATTATTTTTTTCATAATTAATCCCCACAAAAACTATAGAAAATAATATTGTAGAAAGCATACCTATAATTATTAATGAAGACATAGCTTTAAAATAAGAGCTTATTCCTCTATAATTTCTCTTAATAACACTATTTTTGATACCTTCTCCTATTTTCATACCAATCGCTCCCTTCGTTAAACCAAACTGTTACCTTTTGTTTATCAAGTGAATTCAAAAATTTTATTTTATATATTCAACTTTTGCAGTTATAAAATTATATTTATTTTTACTCCATCAGTAATAATATATTAAGAAGCTTTATATTTTATTACTAATGAGTTATCCCATGATTAATACTCTAATACTTTACATTTTCTATAATATATTTAAACTACAATTTATAGTTAAGAAAAAGCTCCTTTAAGAGTTTTTAATAAAATATAAATAAAAAAATTGCATAGCAAATTCAACCTTCATTTTAAATGTAAACTTTAAAGCTTTATATCTCTTTATTCTTCTAATATGAAACTTAAAAATCGTGTGTAAAAATTCAGTAAATTAAATGATAGTAAAAAAAATAAGCTACTTTTTTAAGTAACTTATTTTTTCTTATTTTTACATAGTTATATTCTCGTTATATTTGCACCTATTTTTTTAAATTTTTCTTGTATATTTACATATCCTCTGTCTATATGATAAATATCTCCAATTAAAGTATAACCATCTGCTACTAAAGCTGCTAATATTAAAGAAGCACCTGCTCTTAAATCTGTAGCTTTAACTTCTGCTCCTGTTAGCTTTTCCACCCCTTCTACTACAGCTGACCTTCCGTCCAATTTTATGTTTGCACCCATCCTTTTTAATTCAGCTGCATGCATAAATCTATTTTCAAATATAGTTTCTGTTATAATGCTAGTACCCTTGACTGTAGACAATAAAGCCATCATTTGTGCCTGCATATCTGTTGGGAAACCTGGATATGGCATAGTTTTTATATCCACAGGATTTAAAATTCTATTACCATCAATAATGACACTCTCATCTAATAAATCTATGCCCACATTCATCTCTGTTAATTTTGCAATTATTGGTTTTACGTGCTCATGATTTACATTATTTATCTTTAATTTACTTCTTGTTATGGCTGCAGCTGTCATAAAAGTTCCTGCTTCTATCCTGTCATAGATAGGTTTATATTTTGTTTTTTTAAGTTCTTTTACCCCTATTATCCTAAGTTTGTCTGTGCCAGCACCTATTATGTTCGCACCCATACTATTTAAGAAATTAGCTAAATCAACTATTTCTGGTTCTTCAGCTGAATTTTCTATTACGGTTTCTCCGTCTGCTAGTGCTGCTGCCATCATTAAATTTTCAGTGGCACCTACAGATGGAAAATCTAAATATATATTATTACCCTTGAGTCTTTTAGCTTTGGCTTCTACATATCCATGTCCTACATCTATTTGCGCCCCTAGCGCAGTTAATCCTTTTAAATGCAAATCAATAGGTCTTGTTCCTATATTGCATCCTCCTGGAAGAGATATTTTAAATTCACCAAATCTTGCTACCATAGGACCCATAACTAAAAAAGATGCTCTCATTTTCCTAACTAATTCTGAAGATGGCTGAAACAATTCCAAATTAGAGTTATCAATACTTATAGTATTTTCTTTTTCATTTACTTCTATAGATGAATTTAATCCTTTTAATAATTCACATATAACAAATACATCTTCTAACATTGGTGCATTTTCTATAATACATTTTTCACAACATAATATACTGGCTGCTATTATGGGAAGAATGGCATTCTTAGCAGAACTTATATTAACTTCACCACTTAACTTACTACCACCATAAATTATTATATTTTCCATATTATCCCCCATTTCTTTTCCTAATAATCCAATATTATTTGCGGAGTTCCTATAATTAAATAATTCCTAAAACCATATTTGCAAACTGAATAATTAAAATCTACTAAATCACCATTAACCAAAATAGGATCATACTTTCCAGTATAGCAACAAGTGCTGTATCCATTGTTTATCTTTATAGTTTTTAAATTGCTAACATTATATTCTTTAACTATTTTATTTACTTGCTCATTAACTACAGATAAATTTTCACTGCTCACTTCTGCTTTTAAATAACAAAACACCTTATTTTCAGCATTAATTTCCACTTTTTTTATTGAATTCTGCACTTTCTTCTTTAGTTTTTCACAATTATTTTCTTCACTTTTGTATGTAATGTTTATAGTTATTATCTGTTGTCCATTATAATTTCTACTTTGAACGTATCCCTTAATACTTTTATCATTAAATTCTAAACAATATAATTCTGTACTAACTATTTCCTTATAATTTATTTTAGGTTCTATATTTTTTAATATAGTTTTACAAACTTCCTTAGAATTCTTTTTAGTTGTAAATGAAGTTATTAATCCATACTCCTGCACCTGAGCATTAGTTTTATATATAATTTCATTAAGCAACTCTGTATTACTTTTGCTTTCACAAAAATAAGTATTAGTTATACCTAAAGCTAAAATAATTGTTATAAAAAATAATATATTAATTCTTATAATATTTTTTTTATTCTTCATTTTAACCCCCTGCCCTTCTTTTCAAATTATTGACAAAAAACAAAAAAATTATTCAATAATTCAAAAGATTTATTACTATTTCCTTTTCAAAATAAATTCATGGAAATCTCTAAGAAAATATTTATTAGCGATAATTCTGTTCCTCAATGTGAACAGATGTGGGAGTTCACTGTTGGCTTTAGGAATATATTAATAATATATATATTAATCACTTAAAGTGTGATTAATTGTATTTATAATTTATAAAAATCTATTTTAGGTACATGAGAATAAATAACAAGTCAAAGATGCTGGTATCTTTTGTGTCACACAAGGAAGCAGGTTCTGCCGCTAGTAGAACTATCGATGGGTTCTGCTGACGCAGTATGACGCAAAACAGACTATCATACTGACTTGTTATTTATTTGAATGTGCCTTAAAGCATATATAAATAAAAAAAACTTCTGTGTATTACCACAAAAGTTTTTTTATTTATATATGCTTTAATTTTAATCTAACCAATGCTCTTGCTAAAGCCATTTGTGCTCTCTTAATATCTGTATTTTCTTCTTTTTTAGCAAGTCTTTCCTCAGCTCTCTTTTTTGCCGCTTCCGCTCTATTAAAATCTATATTTTCAGGCCATTCACAAGCATCACATATAATCTTAACTTTATTATTTTCCACTTCTAACATGCCACTAGATGTAAACGCCTTAAATTCCTTACCTTTTTCATCTTTAAAAACAGTAATTGTAGGCTTTAAAAGAGCTATTATAGGTAAACGACCTGGAAGTATTCCCATATGTCCACTTAAAGTTTCTACATCTATTTCTTTTACATTTCCATTATAAAACTCCTTTTCAGGAGTAATTATAAGTAGATTTAAAACACCTTCCATTTAACTCGCTCCTATCTAGGCTTCCATTATCTTCTTAGCTTTTTCTCTTGCTTCTTCTATATTTCCCACAAATAAAAAGGCTGATTCTGGAATATCATCATGTTTACCTTCTAGTATTTCTTTAAAACCTTTTATGGTTTCTTTTATTGGAACATATTTACCTTGCATTCCTGTAAATTGTTCTGCAACACTAAATGGTTGTGATAGGAATCTTTGTACTTTTCTAGCTCTAGCTACTACTAACTTATCTTCTTCTGAAAGTTCATCTATACCTAATATTGCTATAATATCTTGTAACTCTTTGTATCTTTCTAGTAAGTGTTTAACTCGTTGAGCCACATCATAATGCTCTTCTCCTACTATTCTAGGCTCTAGTATTCTTGAAGTAGAATCTAAAGGATCCACTGCTGGATATATTCCAAGCTCTGTTATGGATCTTGATAAAACTGTTGTAGCATCTAGATGGCTAAATGTTGTAGCCGGTGCTGGGTCTGTCAAGTCATCTGCTGGAACATAAACTGCTTGAACAGATGTTATAGAACCATGCTTTGTAGAAGTTATTCTCTCTTGTAAAGCTCCCATTTCTGTAGCAAGTGTTGGTTGATATCCAACGGCACTTGGTATCCTTCCAAGTAAAGCTGAAACCTCTGAACCAGCTTGTGTAAATCTAAATATATTATCTATAAATAAAAGTACATTCTGTCCTTGATCTCTAAAGTATTCGGCCATAGTAAGTCCTGTAAGTGCTACTCTCATTCTTGCTCCAGGTGGTTCATTCATTTGCCCAAATACCAAAGCAGTTTTCTCTATAACTCCAGAGTCGCTCATTTCATGATATAAATCATTACCTTCTCTAGTTCTTTCACCTACACCTGTAAATACTGAAAGTCCACCATGTTCTCTTGCTATATTATTTATAAGTTCTTGAATTAAAACTGTTTTACCTACACCTGCACCACCAAATAATCCTATTTTACCACCTTTTTGATACGGTGCTAATAAGTCTATTACCTTTATACCCGTTTCAAACATTTCTGGTTCCACAGACTGCTCTTCAAAACTTGGCGCTGGTCTATGTATTGGATAGTATTTATCACCTTTTATCTCTTCACCATTGTCTATTGGCTTTCCTAATACATTAAAAAGTCTTCCTAAAGACTGTTCTCCTACTGGTACCGTTATAGGATTTCCTGTATCTAAAGCCTCCATACCTCTTTTTAAGCCCTCTGTGCCTTCCATAGCAATAGTTCTTACTACGTCATCACCTACGTGTTGTTCAACTTCTGCTACTACTATTCTCTCTCCAGCATTAATCTCAATGGCATTATACAAATTTGGAAGATAATCTGAATCAAATTTTATGTCTATAACTGGTCCTACTATTTGAACAACCTTTCCTATAGTTCCTGGCATATACTCACCTCCAAAAGGTTTTATTTTTGAGCTTCTGCTCCACCCACAATTTCAGAAATCTCTTGTGTTATGGCGCTTTGTCTTATTCTATTATATCTAATGTTTAATTTTTCCAAAAGATCATTTGCATTTCTAGTTGCATTACTCATAGCTTCTACCCTAGAAGCTTGTTCACTGCACTTAGAACTTATCATACAATTAAGTACCGTTCCCGTTATATAACCTTTCATTCTCTCCTTTAAAATCTCTTCTGAAGAAGGTTCAAATTCAAAATAATCATTAATATTATCTCCATTTTCCACCTTTTCAGATTTATTTTCTAGAGGAAGAAGTTTTTTTACCTTTATAGAACGCTTTATAGTACTAATAAATTCACTATAAACTATATTTATCTGTCCTACTTCACCCTTTACATACATATCTAAAGCATGCTTAGCTATTGTATTCCCCTCTTTGGCAGTTGGCACATCCGGTATATCTACATACTCAGCAACTGTTTCAATATTAGTTCTCTTTAAATAACTTCTTCCCTTTTGTCCTACAACAATAATTTGAGATTTATCTTTATTATCTTTAATAAGTCCTACAGTATAATTTACTACTTCACCATTAAATCCACCACAAAGACCCCCATCAGAAGTAAGAATTATATATAATTTATTTTCACTATCATTTCCATCTTTATATATATTATTACTTTCATCAGCAAATACTACTTTACTCATCACTTCCTCTAAGTATTCATAGTACTTATCATTAAATCCTAGTTTATCTCTGCACTTTTTTAACTTTGAAGTAGCTACTACATTCATAGCTCTAGTTATTTTTCTTGTATTAGTTATAGATTTTATTCTTCTTTTTATTGCAATAAGTCCTGCTCCAGCCATAGTTCACCTCCTGCGGGGAAACTACCTCCCTGCTAAAAATACTTTTTTAAACTCTTCAATGGCCTTTGACAATTCACCTTTAATATCATCTGTTAACTCTTTTTTCTCCAGTATATCCTTGTCTAAATGTCTATAATGTGTATCTATGTAATCAAAAAATTCTTTTTCAAACTTTCTGATATCCACTACAGGCACATCCATTAAATGATCATTTACCGCTGCAAAAATTATCATAATTTGCTTATCCACTGCCATAGGCTTATATTGCTCTTGCTTTAATATCTCTATTAATCTTTTTCCTTTTTCTAATCTCTTTTTAGTTTCCTTATCAAGATCTGAACCAAATTGAGCAAAGGCTGCAAGTTCTCTATATTGAGCTAACTCTAGTCTTAAAGTACCAGATACTTGTTTCATAGCTTTTGTCTGTGCATTACCACCAACTCTTGAAACGGATATACCTGCATTTATAGCTGGTTTTTGTCCAGAATGGAATAATTCTGATTCTAAAAATATTTGTCCATCAGTTATAGATATTACATTAGTTGGTATGTATGCTGTAACATCACCTGCAAGAGTTTCTATTATTGGTAAGGCTGTTATAGATCCTCCTCCAAGCTCATCATTAAGTTTAGCAGCTCTCTCCAAAAGTCTTGAGTGTAAATAGAAAACATCTCCTGGATAAGCTTCTCTTCCTGGTGCTCTACGAAGTAATAAAGCCATAGTTCTATAGGCAACCGCATGCTTTGATAAGTCATCATAAACTATCAATACATCTTTACCTTTATCCATAAAATATTCTCCCATGCTACAACCAGAAAAAGGTGCCAAATATTGAAGAGGTGCTGAATCTGAAGCTGTGGAAGACACAACTATAGTATAATCCATAGCTCCCATCTCCGTTAAAGTATTTACTATATGCGCTACTGTTGATTGTTTTTGTCCAATAGCTACATATATACAAATAACATCTTGGCCTTTTTGATTTAATATGGCATCTATAGCTACAGCAGTTTTACCTGTTTGCCTATCACCTATTATAAGTTCTCTCTGTCCTTTTCCTATTGGTACCATGGAATCTATAGCTTTTATTCCTGTTTGTAAAGGTTTCTTAACAGATTGTCTTTCAATAACCCCTGGTGCTTTATGTTCTACAGGTCTATATTCTGATTCCTTAATAGGACCTTTACCATCTATAGGTTTACCTAAAGGGTTTACTACTCTCCCAATCATAGCTTCTCCCACTGGAACCTGCACAACTCTACCAGTTCGCTTAACTATATCGCCCTCTTTTATTCCTTTTTCTGAGCCCAGTAATACACAACCTACATTATCTTGTTCTAGATTTAACGCCATTCCATAAATGTCATTTGGAAATTCTAATAGTTCCCCTTCCATACAATCATCTAATCCATATACTCTAGATACACCATCACCTATTTGAACTATAGTTCCCGAATCCTCAGTATGTATCTTTTTCTCATATCTCTCTATTTCTCTTTTTATTATTGAAGTTATTTCTTCTGGCTTAACATTCATGGTATCACCTCTCTTTCTTACTTAAGCACACGTCTTCTTATCTCATTTATTTTAGTTTTTATAGTTCCATCAATTACATCATCGCCTACTTTTACATGAACACCGCCAATTATCTTTTTATCTACTATTTCCTTTAAAATGATATCCTTACTGTACATCTTTTTTAATTTATCAATAAGTTTAGTTCTTTCATGATCATTTAAGGGTATTGCGGTGGTTATTTCTGCCAAAAGAATATTATTCTTTTCTAAATGTATTTTTTTCATTTCCTTAAGCTTTTCTTCTAGATAAAGTATTCTATCTTTTTCTATTAATATAAGAAGAAATGATAGTAAGTCTTCATCAATTTTACCTTTAAATACATTTATAAAGATTTTTTTCTTTTTTGATGTAGTTATTTCTGGATGCTTTATAACCTGCAAAAATTCTTGATTATTTTTAATTAAATCTACTATTTCCTGCAGATCATTCATATATTCATCTATCTTACCTTTCATCTCAGCCACTTCATAAAGAGCTAAAGCATACCTTCTATCCAAATATTCATACATAAGCTATATACCTACCTTAGCAATAAAATCTTCTATTAGTCTTCTGTGCTCTTTTTCATCAATGGCTTTTTCTAAAACTTTTTCTGATAAAACTATAGATAGATCTATAACTTGCTCTTTAACTTCTTGCTGAGCCTTTTCTTTTTCTCTTTGGATATCCACTTCTGCACGTTTCATTATTCTTTTAGCTTCTGCATTAGCATTATTTAATATTTCGTCATAAACTTTTTCTGCTTTTTCTTTATATTCTTCAACTAATTCTTTACCTTCTTTAGCAGAATTTATTAATAACTTTTGATTTTCTTCTTTTAACCTAAAAGCATCTTCCTTATCTTTTTTTGCACTATATATATCATTTTCTATTTTATCTCTTCTATTTTTCATAAATTCACTAACAGATTGAAATAAAAAATGCTTTAAAATAAGAAACAAAACAAGGAAGTTAATCATAGCAAATATGATTTTGCTAGGTTCTATGGTCATTTCCATGAAAAGCCTCCTTTCCATCTACCAAGATATAATTTGGAGACATTCCTTATTTTATTCCTACAAATATCAATAGTAAAGCTACAAGTAATCCGTATATAGCAGTAGCTTCTGATAATGCTCCACCAACGATTAATGCTTTTGTTATTTTATCACTAGCCTCTGGTTGTCTAGCTATACTTTCTACAGCTTTGCCTGTAGCATTTCCTGTTCCTAAAGCTCCTCCTATACATGATAAAGCAGCAAGTCCTGCTGCTAAAGCAGTCATACCTAATGCAAATGAATTATTCATTATAAATTCCTCCCTCATATTTTAAATTAATAAATTAAATATATAAAATAAATTTTTTAACTTAACTATTCGTGCTCCGCTATAAGCTTAATATTTATCATAGTTAACATAATAAATATAACCATTTGAAGCGAACCATCAAAAACATCAAAATAAGCATGTAGTGGTATTGGTATTCCAAATTGAGCTACCACTCCTACATGATGAAGTGCCTCGTACAGCAAATCCATTATTATTGTAGCTGCAAACATATTTCCAAAAAGTCTTAAACTAAGAGATATTGGAAATGATATTCTTTCCATAATATTTACTGGAAGTAAAAATGCATAAGGTCGAGCAAAGCCTAAAAAATAGTGCTTAATTCCAACCCTTTTTATAGTGTATCCTTGAATAACTATAAAACTCACTAATCCCAAACCTAATGCTACACTATAATCAGCTGTAGGTGGCTTTATACCAAATAAACCTACTAAATTTAAACAAAGTAAAAATAGAAATAAAGTCCCTATGAAAGGTACAAAAGCAATGTACTCTTTTCCCATATTATCTTCTACTAGACCTGCTATAAATTCTACAAAAGCTTCTGCAACATTCTGTTTGCCTTCTGGTATCTCTTTAAAATTTCTAGTTAATACTATTGAAAGAATCACAAGAATTGCTATTATTACCCATTGAGCAACAAGTCCAGTAGTTATAATCTTCCCTAATGCCATATAGTCACTCCCTTCAATTCATTAAATTAAAATTGCATACACAATTAATGATATAAAATTGCAAGTATACCCTAACATAAAAGAAAATATATAAAATCCATTTTCTTTTACTGTTATTAATGCAACAACACAAACTAATACCACTCTTAGTAATAAGCTAATGGTACAAATATTCTTTTGCGACCTTGCTCTTAAATTTAGAGCATAATTAGTTAAAAAAGCATTTATAGAAAAACTAATTATAGTGATAAAAAACCCCATAAAAAATGAATTTGTATATTGCTTAAAAAATATAAAAACAAGGATACCTATAAGTGTTCCTAAAATTAAATTGATACTGATAATTTTCCTAAATGCCTTGACAGTTTCTTGCATACTTCTTGCCTCCACATTTCGTATAAAGTACATTATATTACTGTGTTTTTTATATACAAAACTTAATTTAGCTCTATTTTTCGTCATTTTTATCAGTTAATGACCGATTTATCTATAAATATAGTATTTTTTCTTTTCGTGACTATTTTATTCTTCTAAATACTTCATTTTAAAATTTAGAGTTTTCATTCTTTCTTTTTTTTAACAATATCAAATTTTCTGATTTATATAATAATTTTTCTTATTCATTTTACAGTTAAAATATTTTATAAATAATTTTAAATTTATTAATAAATATTTATAAATACGCTTTAATAATTAAATATTCACTTATTCTATTAAAAATTAAGTTTGTTTTTAAAATTGACTAAAAATATGCTCTATTATTCAAGATTTCTTAATTTTTTTTATATATTTAGTATATTATTAGCAATATATAGTATAAATATTTATGAAATTCTCTATATAGTTTTTTATTACTGTAAAAAAAAAGAGTGTACATATACACTCTCAACTGAAATCATATTAAAATTTGAATTATCTTTCAACTATAATAGCTGTTCCCATTCCTCCACCTATACAAAGGGTTGCTAAACCTCGCTTTACATTTCTCTTCTCCATTTCATATAATAAAGTTACAAGTATTCTTGTTCCTGAACATCCAACTGGATGTCCAAGAGCTATAGCTCCTCCATTTACGTTGACTTTTTCCATAGGAAACTTCAAATCTTTAGCTACAGCCAAACTTTGAGCAGCAAAAGCTTCATTTGCCTCTATGAGATCTAAATCCTCTACTTTTAATCCTGCCTTATCAAGAGCAGCCTTTGTAGACGCTACTGGACCATATCCCATAATAGATGGATCTACTCCCCTTGAACCATAAGACACTATCTTAACAAGAGGTTTTACTCCTAATTCTTTAGCTTTTTCAGCACTCATAACAACCACAGCAGCTGCACCATCATTTATACCTGATGCATTACCAGCAGTAACAGTTCCATTCTTTTTAAATGCTGGTTTTAGTTTAGATAATTTTTCAACTGTTGTACCGTATCTTGGGAACTCATCCTTGTCAAATATTATATCTCCCTTTCTGCTTTTTATAACTACAGGAACTATCTCATCTTTAAATCTTCCTTCTTCTATAGCCTTTTCAGCTTTCTGCTGTGAAGCTGCAGAAAAAGCATCTTGATCTTCTCTTGTAAAATTCCATCTTTCAGCTATATTTTCAGCAGTTATACCCATATGATAATCATTAAATGCATCCCATAGACCATCTTTTATCATTGTATCTACTACTTTGCCATCTCCCATTCTTTGACCCCATCTATTGTTTGGCAATATGTATGGTGCCGCTGACATATTTTCCATGCCACCCGCAACTATTACGTCTGCATCTCCTACTTTAATCATTTGAGCTGCTAAGCTTACTGCTCTTAAGCCAGAACCGCAAACTTTATTAATTGTAAATGATGGTATTTCCACTGGAATTCCAGCTTTTACTGCCGCTTGCCTTGCTGGACTTTGACCAAGTCCTGCCTGAATTACATTCCCCATTATTACCTCATTAACTAGCTCAGGCTTAATTCCTGCTCTATTTAAAGCTTCTTTTATTACAATTGATCCTAAATCTACAGCTGAAACATCCTTTAACGTTCCACCGTATTTTCCAATTGCAGTTCTAACAGCACTTACAATAACTACTTCCTTCATATTAATACCCCCCAGTTATATTAACATCTATAGCATGAGGTTTAATCCCCTCATGTTAACATTATACACATTCTTATATTTTTTATCAACGTTTACATTATATGTTAGGTACATGAAAACAAATAGCAAGTGGAAGATACTGGTATATTTTGTGTCAGACAAGGAAGCAGGTTCCGCCGCTAGTAGAACTATCGGTGGGTTCTGCTGACGCAGTATGACGCAAAATAGACTAGCATACTGACTTATTATTTATTTGAATGTGCCTTAGTACCCAATAATGTTTACATTTATTTAATTTTAAACTCCTGACATTTTTCATCTTTAAGTCCAAAATAATATAATATAGAATGACATATTCTTTCTGCTGCTTCTCCATCCCCATATGGATTTATAGCTCTACTCATAGTATTATATACTGTTTCGTCATTGATAAGTTCATTAGCGCTTTGTATAATATTATTAATATCTGTTCCTACTAATTTTACAGTACCTGCCTTTACTGCCTCAGGTCTTTCTGTTACATCTCTAAGTACTAAAACTGGTTTTCCAAGATGAGGTGCTTCCTCCTGTAATCCACCAGAGTCTGTCATTATCATGAAAGATTTATTCATTAAATTATGAGTTTCTTTTGTGTCTAGTGGTGATAATAAATGTATTCTCTCTACCCCTTCAAGTTCTTTATAAACTACATCCTTAACTACAGGATTTAAATGAACTAAATATACTAACTCTACATCTTTATTTTCTTCTACTATTTTCTTTAAAGCTTTGCAAATATTTTCTATACCGCCATCCCAGTTTTCTCTTCTGTGAGCAGTAACCATTATAACTTTTTTATTTTTATAATCTATACCATTTAATTCCTCATTTTCAAAAACATAATTATCCTCCACGGTATATTCCATAGCATCTACTACTGTATTGCCCGTTACAAATATATCCTTTGGATTTACTCCTTCATTTAAAAGATTTTTTCTTGAAGCAGTTGTGGGAGCAAAATGTAAATCAGCTATGGCACCTGTAAGCTTTCTATTCATTTCCTCTGGATATGGGAAATATTTATCAAAAGTTCTAAGACCAGCTTCTACGTGACCAACTTTGATTTGCTTATAAAAAGCCGCAAGTCCTCCTGCAAAAGTAGTAGTGGTATCACCATGTACTAATACGATATCAGGATTTTCTTTTTCAAAAACTTTCTCTAATCCTTCTAATACGCTGGTAGTTATGCTAGTTAAGCTTTGTTTACTTTTCATTATATTTAAATCATAATCCGGAACTATATTAAAAAGCTCTAATACTTGATCTAACATTTGTCTATGTTGTGCTGTAACACAGACCTTAGATATAATATACGGATTTTCTTCAAGTTTTTTTACTAACGGTGCCATTTTTATACCTTCTGGTCTTGTTCCAAAAATACTTATTACTTTTATTTTATCCATAATAAACTCCTCCAATGTTGCAATGTATTTTACTCTCTATGCTCAAAAAATCCAACTTTCCAAGCTACAAGCACTATTATAATTATTACAGCTGTAACTAAAAAATATGCTCTTTGATTACTTATTTCCATAGCTATTATAGAGATTCCACCTAATATAGCACTAATAATATACATGATTAATACAGCTTTTTTCTGACTTAGTCCCATATCTAAAAGTCTATGGTGTAGATGACCTCTGTCTGCTTTCATTATAGGTTTTCCATTTATCTTACGTCTTATCACGGCAAATAATGTATCATATATAGGAAGCCCTAATGCTAGTATTGGTACTGATATAGCAAATGCCGCAGCAGACTTAATGGCCCCGGTTATTGATATAGCAGCCAATAAAAATCCTAATAACTGAGAACCAGTATCCCCCATAAATATAGACGCTGGATTAAAATTGTAAGGCAAGAACCCTAGTATAGCTCCACTAAGTATAATAGTTAATATTGCTGCATCCGTTCTATTATTTAGTATAGCTATGATGAATATAGTAATAGAAGATATAAATGCCACTCCTGCTGCTAAACCATCTAGACCATCAATTAAATTAAACGCATTAGTAATGCCAACTACCCACATTATAGTGAGAGGTACAGAAAGAAATTTCAAATTCAAATATAAATTTGAAGCACTAAAAGGATTAGTTATAACCGTTATACTTGTTCCAAATCTAATCAAGATCAAAGCAGCTGTCACTTGAAATAACAATTTCATGTAGGGTTTTAACTCTTTTAAATCATCAATAAATCCCCCCAATACAATTACTGATGCACTTATTAATATTCCTGTTTCCTCTACGGTCAAAGCTTCTTTCTTTAGTATTAAAGCTAATACAAATGCAATATAAATTGAAAGCCCTCCTAAAAGCGGAATTGGTTTTTTATGAATTTTTCTTTCATCCTTAGGTATATCGATAGCTCCAACTTTTTTCGCAAACTTCTTAACTAAAGGTGTTATTGAAAAAGATATAACTACAGAAATAGTAAATAAAATTAGTTTTTCCATATTAACCTTCCTTATTGTGTCTTATATTTTAGTATCCTCCATCTCCATAAAGAGAGTCGTCATCTTCTACCCACTGTTTTACATCTATAACTCTAAATTTCGTCTTTGTATCCCTTATAACTACTTTAGATATTCCAGAATTTATTATAAATCTTTTACATAGTGCACAGGGAGATGCGTTTTCAACTAATTCTTCTGTTTCCATCTCCTTTCCAACTAAATACATGATTGCTCCTATCATATCTTGTCTTCTTGCTGATATTATTGCATTTTGCTCTGCATGAACCGATCTACAAAGTTCATATCTTGTTCCTCTTGGAACATTCAACTGTTCCCTTCTACAGTAACCTAAATCAGAACAATTTTTTCTTCCTCTAGGAGCTCCTGTATACCCCGTAGCTATAATCTCATCATTTTTTACAATTATAGCTGCAAAATTTCTTCTAAGACAAGTTCCTCGTTCTAACACTGTCTCACATATATCTAAATAATAGTTATTTTTATCTATTCTTTCCACTGATTTTCCTCCTTACCATAAAATCCTTATTATTAATTTGAATGTGCCTATCTACATTAAAAAATATAATGAAAACTACGAATCATAGATAAAAAATAATATAATATGTAAACTTTTAATTAATGCATATAATATCATTATATATGATAATCATATTATTTAAAGTTAAATTTATCTAAACACTCTCAATTATAATATATATGTAACTTAATTAATATATTTTTGGCATAATCTTCATTAAAATTTTGTAAAATAAGAGGACTGCCTTTGAGACAATCCTTTTATTTATATAAATAATATTGTTTTTTTAATTCTACTTATTTTGTTCCAAACAATCTGTCTCCAGCATCTCCAAGTCCAGGAACTATATATCCTTTTTCATTTAATCTTTCATCTACTTGTGCAAAATATATATCTACATCTGGATGAGCTTCTTGAACTGCTCTAACTCCTTCAGGAGCACCTATTAAGCACATTAATCTTATATATTTCGCTCCTCTCTTTTTAAGTGCATTAATAGCATCTACAGCAGATCCGCCTGTAGCAAGCATAGGGTCTGTAACTATTATATCTCTTTCATGAATATCTTGAGGTAGCTTACAGAAGTATTCTACTGGTTGAAGAGTTTCTTCATCTCTATACATTCCTATATGTCCAACCTTAGCTGCTGGTATAAGTTTAAGCATACCATCTACCATTCCAAGCCCTGCTCTTAAAATAGGAACTATAGCTACTTTCTTTCCAGCTAACATTTTACATTTTGTTTTGCATATTGGTGTTTCTATTTCTACTGTCTCTAGTTGCATATCACGGGTAACTTCATAAGCCATTAACATAGCAACTTCCCCTACTAGCTCTCTAAAATCTTTAGATCCTGTATTTTTATCTCTTATTAATGCTAATTTGTGTAATATTAATGGATGTGATATTTGAGTTACTTTGCCCATTTTTTTCCTCCTAATATAATTAATTTTCTATTCTAATAATATTGTTTTTCCTATAATATTCTCTTATGTAAATTTTTTAATTATGGCTATTTACAATATTTTTTTTCTAAATCACTGATTTTATCTACTCTTCTTTCATGTCTTCCACCTTGAAAATCAGTACTTATAAATGTGTCTACTATATCTAAAGCTAATCCTTTACCTACAACTCTTTCTCCCATAGTTAGTATATTTGCATTATTATGTTCTCTACAAGCATGCGCACTAAATGTATCTGAGCATAATGCAGCTCTAACTCCTGGAATTTTATTAGCAGCTATGCCTATTCCTATACCAGTTCCACAAATCAATATTCCGAGATCAAAGTTTTTAGCTACAACTTCTGTAGCTACTTTTTCAGCAAACTCAGGATAATCACAAGACTCTGTAGAATCTGTTCCAAAGTCTTTTACTTCTATTCCCTTATCTTTTAAATGATTTATTACATCACTTTTTAAATTGAAACCACCATGGTCGCTTCCTATTGCTATTCTCATAAGTTACCACTCCTTCAATGTATATATTTCAAAAAAAAGAAGATACTAGTATTCTTTAAAAATACCCTTATCTTCTTTTATTTTGCCTATTAATAAAAATATTTTATTCTTTAATTCAAAAAAAGTATTTTGATAAACTTCTATATTTCCACCAAATGGGTCACTTATATCTCCCGAAACACCAATATAATCATTTAAAGTAAATATTTTATCTGAATATTTCGGAAAATATTTTTTTATTATATCCTTTATATAAGATGTCATTACTAGTATAACATCTGAATTTTCTATTATTTCTTTATCTATCTGAATAGCTTTTCTATTACTTAAATTTATATTTAGATTTTGCTCTACAACCTCTACTGCATTTTGAGAAGCTATGCTATCCGGAATAACTGATAATCCCGCTGAAAGTGCAAATATATTTTTTTCGTTACAATAACTATTAAAAATAGCTTCTGCCATAACACTTCTACAAGTATTTCCTGTGCAAACAAATAAAACTTTCATAGCAATACCTCCTCATATAAATATCCTACACTTTTTCTATATTAAATCCTGCCGCTTTTTTTAATCTATTCATTATAGCAACACCAATCTCTTTTTCTTCAAAAGCCTCGGAATATATAGCTTCCACATTCATATCATCAAAACTTCTTAAAACTCTAAAAAGATTCTTAGCTATTTCTTCTGGATTTTTCCTACTTCCTAAAGAAACAATTACCCCTCTTTTATAATAATTTTTAGTTTCTTCTGTAGCCATTATACCTACTTTTTTATCATCTATATAATTTTGCACTATTTCATTAATTTTTTCAATAGTTTTTTGTAAATCTCCATCTATTATTTTTAAAGGTGCCTTAGGTGCATAGTGTCTATATTTCATGCCCGGTGCCTTAGGTGCAAAATCTTTTTTAGGTTTTTTCATTATGGCTGAATCTATATAAATTTCCTTATACACATCTTTTAACATTTCTAAAGTTACTCCACCTGGTCTTAATATACAAGGAGGGTACACTGTACAATCTACAATAGTAGATTCTACTCCAACTTGACTATTTTCTCCCCCAATTATGCATTCTACCTTTCCATTCAAATCCTCTACACAACTATCTACAGTAGTAGGACTGGGCCTTCCTGATATATTAGCAGATGGAGCTGCTATAGGTCTTTTAGTCTCTCGTATAAAATCCCTTGCCACTTTATTTGATGGCATCCTTATACCTACAGTTTTCAAGCCTGCACTGGTTACATCAGGTATATTATCACTCTTTTCCAATATTAAAGTCAAAGGACCTGGCCAAAATTTTTCCATAAGCTTTTTAGCTATATAAGGTATATTTTTAACTAGTGGTTCTATATCATTTAAATCTGCTATATGCACTATGAGAGGGTTATCTTGAGGTCTTCCCTTGGCTCTGAAAATTTTTTCTACTGCATTTACATTTAAAGCATCAGCTCCAAGTCCATATACAGTTTCTGTAGGGAAAGCCACTACCCCTCCATCTCTTATTATTTTTCCTGCTTCTTCTATTCCTCTTTGATAGTTTTCTTTTAATATTATGACCTTAGTTTCCAAATTAACACCCCTTTCTCTTTAGTGTCTAATCACCAGTGTTCAATGTCAGTAAGTAGAATCTAAATTGACTCCATTTATCCACAAAACTGTACTCACCTAAGTAAACACTAGTTTTCAATTAAAGCACATGTGTTATAGCAATTCCTAAAATAACTCCTATTAAAACTCCTTTAAAACAACTTCTTACATTATGCAAACTACAAGCTTCTGGTATCATCTCTCCACAAACTATATAGCTCATTATTCCAGATACAAATGCAAAAAGTACTGCCAATGTTTCCTTAGAAATAATGCCTAAATATAGTCCAATAAGCGCTCCTATAAGAGTCGGTATAGCAGATAAAAAAGAATAAAATATTATTATAGACTTCTTTTCCCCAGCTGCCATAAGTGGGGCTGCCGATGCTATACCCTCTGGTATATCATGCATAGCTATTATTATACTCATCTTCAAACCTAATGTACTTCCTATCCCTACACCACACCCCATTATAAGACCTTCCGGAAAATTGTGAATTGACAGGGCAAGTATAACTAAAATAGCTACTCTTTTATAATTATTTATAGAATTATTCTTTACTATTATAAAATTATTTATTATAACAACTACTATTACACCTATAAAAAAGTATAATATAAAATAAAAAAATTTCAACTTATTTAAAGCCTCAGGTATTAAATCCAACATTACTATAGATAGCATAACTCCACCAGCTAAACCCATTATGACACTTAAAAATTTTCCTGAAGGATTTTTAACTATAATGCCTAGTAACGCTCCTATCATAGTACCCGCTAAAGATATAATCCCTATTAATAAAATAAGATAACTGTACCCACTCAAATTAACACCTCCATCCTATATATTTCTATTTATAGGATAAGGTGTTTATTCTATGTTTCTATACAATTTTACGTTTTCTATTGCCTCATCTGAAAAAAAAGCATTTTCACAATTAACATATATATCATTAAGAAGTTTATATTTATAAAACCCGCCACCAATTAATACTGTATAATAATATTTTTCTGAAGACTTTTTCTTTTTCATTTTATGAATATTTTTGTATATATCCTGATTTTCATCAAAAAATTTTCTATTCACTTCTTTAAAATTTCTTTTCTTAACTTTAGACGATATAATAATTATTATGTTTAAATCTCTTCCTTCATTTATAGTATGAACCATTAACACTTTGTTTTTCCGCATAACCGTTGTAAGGTCTAGTATGCCTGTTTTAAACAATATCTTATCATAATTTACAACATACCTTAAATAATTATTTTCTACTTTACTCACTACAATTATTAACGTAATCATTTGAATAAATATCAAACTTATCTTCAAAGCGGTATATAGCTTAGGAAGAGAGATAAGTATAATTAGTGCGCCAAAAAAAATAAAGCAACCAGAAAACAAAAATCGTTTAATAGATTTATTTTGTTTTCTAATTCCTTTATCTATATTCATAACCTCTCCACTCTTTCCTTTTTTATTTATCAAACACCCATAGCTTTCATTTTTTCAGCTTGTTCTGTGGTAATCAATGCATTAATAACTTCATCCATATCACCATCAAGAAAACTTTCCAATCTATATAATGTTAAACCTATTCTATGGTCAGTAACTCTACCTTGTGGATAGTTATAAGTTCTTATTCTCTCACTTCTATCTCCAGTACCCACTTGGCTCTTTCTATCTTCAGAAATCTGAGCACTTCTTTCAGCTTCAGCCTTTTCATACAATCTTGCTTTTAATACTTTAAGGGCTTTTTCTCTATTTTTTAGCTGAGACTTTTCATCCTGACAAGACACTACTATTCCCGTTGGTATGTGAGTCATTCTTACAGCAGAGTCAGTAGTATTTACACACTGTCCACCATTTCCAGATGCTCTAAACACATCTACCTTTAAATCATTTGCATTTATTTCTATTTCCACATCATCCACTTCTGGCAAAACAGCAACTGTAGCCGTTGATGTGTGTATTCTTCCGCTAGATTCTGTATCTGGAACCCTTTGAACTCTATGAACGCCACTTTCATACTTTAACTTACTATATGCACCATGTCCCTTTATCATAAATACAACTTCTTTAAATCCACCTATGTCTGTTTCATTAAAACTCATAAGTTCTATTTTCCATCCCTGACGTTCTGCATATCTTGTATACATTCTAAAAAGATTTGACGCAAATAGTGCTGCTTCTTCTCCACCAGCACCGCCTCTTATTTCCACGAAAACATTCTTATCATCATTAGGATTTTTCGGAAGCAAGGCTAATCTTAGTTCTTGCTCCATCTCATCTTTTTTAATTTCGTATTCTTTTATTTCTTCTTGAAGCATATCTTTTAATTCTTTGTCACTTTCTTCTCCTATCATCTCTTTATCAGATTCAATTGTAGAAAGTATTTCTTTATATTGTCTATACTTATTAACTATAATCTCCAAATCTGAATGTTCTTTGCATAACTTTTGCCATTCTTTTTGGTCTGCTATAATTGTTGGATCACTAATTTTTATTGACAACTCATCATATTTATTTTCTATAAAATCAAGTTTATTAAGCATTATTATCACTCCGTGTACTTATATTTTCACAATTAATTATTATAACATATTTTTTTTAACTTAACAATTAAATTTTCCCTATTACCACTCTATCATGTCCTGATAAATCTTTAAAGCACAACACTTTTTCAAAACCATTATTTTCAAAAATTTCTTTTACTGCTTCCCTTTGATTATATCCTATTTCAAAAGCAACAATTCCATGTTTTGTTAATACTTTTTTACCTTCTTCTACTATCTTTCTATAAAAATTCAATCCATCCTTACCTCCACATAATGCTATATAGGGTTCATAATTTTTAACATCTTCCATTAATGTAGGAATTACATGTTCCTCTATATAAGGAGGATTAGAAACTATAATATCAAATTTATATTCTCTTTCTGTTGCAAACTCCAAAAGATCACTTTGTATAAAATTCACTCTCTGCTCCAATGCAAATTTTTTAATATTTTCAACTGTAACCAACTTAGCTATATCTGAAATATCCGAACATATAACTTGTGTGTCCTTAACTATATTTGCTATAGATACACCTATAGCACCACTTCCACAGCAAATATCCAATACATTTTTAAGTTTATTTTCATTTATTATTTCTAAAACCTTCTCCACAAGTATTTCTGTATCCGGCCTAGGTATTAGAACTCCTTCTCTAACAAAAAAATTCATCCCCATAAATTCACATTCACCCAATATATATTTTACAGGCATCTTTTTCTTTCTCATATCTATATATTTAAAAAATTCTTCCTCCGCATGAGAATCTATCTCTAAATCTCTATTCATTATCAAAAACAATTTATCTTTGTTAAGCACCTTGCATAATAAAAGCTGCGCATCTAACATATATGTATCTATTTGCTCTTCTTTTAAAATATCATATGCCCTAGATAATATCTCTTTTATCTTCACTAAATCACCAACCCTTTTTATTCTCCACTAAGCAACTATTACACTAGCACCCTAACACCATAACGCACCCTCCTCTTATTTATATACCGTTTCTCTGGAACACTATCACTCTGACTGACAACCACAGGCACTCTGACAGCCACCAAACCAACTTCGCTTTCCTAGCACACTAACTTTCCTAACCCTCTAGCCCTCTAGCACACTAGCCCCCTATTCAACGCCTTCTGCTGCCTTAAGGGCAGTTATTGCCACCTCCAACTGTTCCAAATCCGGTTCCCTTGTAGTAAGCCTTTGAAGCTGCAATCCTGGATATGCTAGTATTTTAGATAATTTATTGGAGCTTTTACCTAGCCACCTTACAATTTCATAGGTTATACCTGATATAAGAGGAAGTAGTATGATTCTATAAACCATTCTCTCTACTATTGAATTCCAACCTGTAAGTGAAAAAATCAATATACTAACTATCATAACCAAAAATAAAAAATTTGTTCCGCATCTTGGATGAAATCTACTAAACTTTTTAGCGTTTTCTGGAGTTAGTTCTCTTCCGCTTTCGTAGCAAAAAATACTTTTATGTTCAGCTCCATGATACTGATACACTCTATTTATGTCCTTCATTTTTCCAATTAAATATATATACAATATGAAAATAGTTACTCTTATAGCACCTTCTATTATATTTAAAGCTATACTACTGTTGATTCTCTTTTTAAAAAAGTTAGCTCCTATAGTTGGCAATGCCAAAAATAATCCCATAGCAAATATAAAAGATACTAAAAGTGAAAAAAACATAAACACATCTTCAGTTTTTTCTTTAAAAATTTTTTGCATAACCCCTTCTAATTTAGAAGGTTCACTTTCCTCTTCTTCAAAAAAAGAAGCTGAGTAATTCAAAGTTTGAATTCCTATAATCATGGATTCTATAAGAACCACAAATCCTCTAACTATTGGTATAGATAACATTTTATTTCGCTTTGTAAAAGGAACTACATACTTTTTTTCTGTTACAATTTCACCGTTACTTTTTCTAACAGAAGTAGCTATGCAGTCTTTCCCTCTCATCATAACCCCCTCTATTACCGCTTGGCCTCCTACCATATTTTTTCCCTTAGACATATTTACACATCCTTTTTAAAATTACTCATTAGTACATGCAGCTTCCTTGTTTTTTAAATATAATTCTTTATACTTAATATAGCACTTTGGACAAAGTGACTCATACTCTACACTATCTTCTTTATCTATTGCCACTTGCTTACCTTCAAAAACAAATTTACCATTTACTTTTCTTCCATTTACTAAGGCTTTCTTGCCACAAGCACATATGGTTTTCAACTCTTCTATGCTATGAGCAATGAGAAGAAGTCTTTTACTTCCTTCAAAACCATTCATAAGGAAATCCGTTCTAAGACCATAGCATATAGTTGGTATATCCATCTTTACTGCTATATTAAAAAATTGGTCTATTTGATTTTTTTTAAAAAATTGAACTTCATCTACCAATATACAGTGAATCTTACCATTTTCCGTATTCCAAATCTCCACCAACTTATACACATCTTCATCTTTGTTCACCAACATATCTACTTTCCTAGTTATACCTAGTCTAGACACTATATTTTCTCCACCTTTTGTGTCTGTTTTAGGCTTAATTATAATTACATTCATTCCTCTTTCCTCATAATTATGAGCTACTTGAAGTAAGTTAGTGGATTTACCACAGTTCATGGCTCCATATCTGAAATATAATTTACTCATATTTTATCCCCCCATTTTTCTTAGGTCAATACTTTATTATTATATTTCAAAACTATTTTATAATCAAAATATATTTAAATATTTAACCTTAAAATACCTGGAAATTTTCCTGAAAAAATATATTAAAATAATCTAATTATAAACTCTTTTGTTATATTGACTATTATAAAAATTAATGATATAATCTAGTAGTTGAAAATGCCGTTATGCAGTTGTAGTTTGAGAGAGGTGAGAAGAATGAAAAAAGATTTACAACCAACATATCATCATGACGCAGTAGTTAAATGCGCATGTGGTAATACCTTTACAACTGGCTCAGTTAAAGAAGAGTTAAAGGTTGAAATTTGTTCAAAATGTCATCCTTTCTTCACCGGTAAACAAAAAATGGTGGATGCTGGTGGAAGAGTTGACAAATTCTTAAAGAAATTCAACATGAAACTAGAAGAGTAAAATCAATGGGAAAGATAATTAATTATCTTTCCCATTTTACTTTATTAAAAACATTTATAAATTCATTATTATTTTTAGTTTTAGACATTATATTTATCAAATCTTCAGTAACCGCATCGCCATTTCCAGCTTTATACATAAACTTCCTTATATTAAATGCAACCTCTTGCTCTTCTTTAGATAATAATAAGTCTTCTCTTCTCGTTCCTGATTTATAGATATCTATAGCAGGGAAAATTCTTCTTTCTTGAAGTTTTCTATCTAAGTGAACTTCCATATTTCCAGTTCCCTTAAACTCTTCATAAATCATATCATCCATTCTACTTCCTGTTTCAACTAAAGCTGTAGCTAATATAGTAAGACTTCCACCTTCTTCAATATTTCTAGCTGCTCCAAAAAACTTTTTAGGCATCAATAAAGCTCCTGGATCTAACCCACCTGATAAAGTTCTTCCTGTTGGATTTATAGTAAGGTTATATGCCCTTGCAAGTCTAGTTATACTATCTAAAAGTATCACCACATCTTGACCTTGTTCAACCATTCTTTTAGCTCTTTCTAAAACCATATAAGCTACCTTTGTGTGATGCTCTGGTTCTTCATCAAAAGTAGAATAAATAACTTCTCCATTAATAGACCTTTGCATATCTGTAACTTCTTCAGGTCTTTCATCTATTAACACTACTATCAACTTTACTTCTGGTTGATTTATTTCTATACTATGGGCAATTTTCTTTAAAAGGGTTGTTTTTCCTGCTTTAGGGGGAGCCACAATTATACCTCTTTGTCCTTTTCCAATAGGGGAGATTATATCCATCATTCTAGAAGATAAGTCATTTTGATTTGTTTCTAATTTTAATCTTTCTCTAGGATAAATAGGAACTAAAGTCTCAAATTTCTTTCTATTAATAGCCTTTTGAGGATTTTCACCATTTATTTGTTGAACATATAGAAGCGCTTTAAATTTCTCTCCTTCCTTAGGTGTTCTAACTTTTCCAACTACTTCATCACCTGTTTTTAAATTAAATTTTCTTATTTGAGACGGGGATACATAGACATCTTCAGAACTAGTTAAGTAGTTTTTTCCTCTTAAAAATCCATAGCTATTATTTTCATTTATTTCTAATACTCCTTTAGCCGTATCAGATTCTCTTATCATTTTAATTTTTTCATTAACAGTATTTTCTGCCACACCTGAGCTTTTTACCTTATTATTATTATTATTATTATCTAAACTAACCTTATTAATTTTACTCTTTTCTTTCTCTATATTTTTTTCATTACTTGAAATCACAGATTCCTTAGGTGTAATTTTTTCTACTAACACTTTTCCATTTTTATTTATGTGCACTGGAGACAACTTATTTATTTCTTGAATAAGTTCCGCCTTTTTATACTTAGAAATACTTTTCACACCTAATTCTTTAGCCACTTCTTTTAATTGAGCTAAAGTCATATTTTCAAAATCTATCCCTGACAAAAAACCATCTCCTTATATAAATTGTACTAAGACTTTTGGGATTTATAGAAGAATTTTCGTGAAATGCAATGCTTATCTATTATAACTTATATAATAGATAAAATCTATAAAAAAATATAACATCTTTATTATTATCTATTTTCATATAAAATTTCTTTATATGTATTTATATTTTTACTATATTTCCTATTATTTATTATACTTTTTATTATTTTATAGTTAGCATGTTTATTTGCCCATTTACTTGCTCATATTTATTTATCTTCTTCATAACAGAATTTTCTTCACCTATAAAAAACAATGGGGTATTTAAAGTTTCACATCCTCCTATAAGCATTTCTCTATTTACAAGTGAATTTACTTTATATTTATAACCATGAATCCTATTACACAAAGGACAATTAACTTTTAATATTAACTCCTTATTTTTAATAGAAATTTTGAAAGGGGTGATTTTATTACTTATTTGCTTTATTCCAAAAATATTAGTTTTTTCCACAACATACTTACTATGTTTATCCTTAATAGCTATAATTATATTTGTATTTAAAAGCATATAAACACACCTCCCTCTTTTATATAGAAGTTCTATACTTAAAATTAAATTCCTTCATTTATTTTATTTACTAAAAAATTTAATATGATTAAACCATAAAAGGTACAATATGGTGGAATTATGAAATTCAATACTTTTTGTGGGATAATCTTAATATACAATCACTAAGTTAAAGCCTTCAATATCCAAAATCGTTAAATTGTCTCAAAACAATTACCTGTTGGAAATTAAAGGCTATTAATTAAAATTCTATTTATTTAACGCTGCATTTATAAAACTTACAAATAACCAATGAGGTCTATTTGGTCTTGATTTTAACTCAGGATGGAATTGTACAGCTACAAACCAAGGATGATCTTTTACTTCAACTATTTCAACTAATCTTCCATCAGGACTCGTTCCAACTACTTCCATTCCTTTTTCCGTTAATACTTTTCGGAATTCATTATTGAATTCATATCTGTGTCTATGTCTCTCATAGACTATTTCACTATCATAAGACTCAAAAGATTTTGTGCTCTTTTCCAATTTACAAGGATATATGCCAAGCCTCATAGTTCCACCCATTTCATCTACATCCTTTTGTTCAGGCATTAAATCTATAACTGGATACTTAGTTTCAGGTTCTATTTCTGAACTATGAGCTCCTTTAAATCCCGCTACATTTCTAGCAAACTCTATAACAGCACATTGCATACCTAAGCATATACCTAAAAATGGTATTTTACTTTCTCTAGCATATTTTATAGCTTTAATTTTTCCTTCTACTCCTCTATCGCCAAAACCACCTGGAACTAATATTCCATCTACATTTTGCAGAAATTCTTCTACATTATCATCTTCTATATGTTCTGCATTTACCCATTTAATATTTACATTAGCGTCATTGCTAAGCCCTCCATGATTTAAAGCTTCTACTACAGATATGTAGGCATCATGTAACTCAACATATTTTCCTACTAATGCTATAGTTACATTTTTACTTAAATTTTTCATTTTACTTACCATTTGTGTCCACTCTTCTAACTCTACATCAGTGCAATTCATATTAAGTTTTTTACACACTAAATCATCTAAACCTTCCTTATGCAGTAAAAGTGGCACTTCATATAGATTGTCTGCATCTAAATTTTGAATTACCGATTCCCCATCTATATTACAAAATAATCCTATTTTATCTTTCATTTCACTTGAAAGAGGTTTTTCTGAACGACAAACTATTATATCAGGTTGAATACCTATGCTTCTTAATTCCTTAACCGAATGTTGGGTTGGTTTAGTTTTTAACTCACCTGCTTTTCCTAAATAAGGTACTAATGTAACATGTATAAAACAAACATTTTCTCTTCCAACTTCATATTTTATTTGTCTTATAGCCTCTAAAAATGGTAATGACTCTATATCTCCAACAGTACCACCTATTTCTGTTATTACCACATCTACATCTCTTTCTTTAGCTACTCTATATACTCTATTTTTTATTTCATTAGTAATATGAGGTATTACTTGTACGGTTCCACCTAAATAATCTCCTCTTCTTTCTTTAGATATAACAGACCAGTATATTTTTCCTGTAGTTACATTACTATTTTTACTTAAATTTTCATCAATAAATCTTTCATAATGTCCTAAATCTAAATCAGTTTCCGCTCCATCATCTGTAACAAAAACCTCTCCGTGTTGATATGGACTCATAGTTCCAGGATCTACATTTAAGTATGGATCAAATTTTTGAATTGATACATTCATTCCTCTATTTTTAAGCAATCTACCAAGTGAAGCTGCAGTTATTCCTTTTCCTAGTGAAGACACAACACCACCAGTTACAAATATGTATTTGGTTTTCATCAAAACTCCCCCTTTATCAAAATAGAAAATATATTCAAATTTAGTATTGACATAAAACTTTATAACTATTATAATATAAATTACCCTATAAATATAATGGGGTATTTTTATTAAAAATACATTCACTATAATATCACATTTTTATTATTCATGCTATATTTTTTTTGCATTTTATCTAAGAAATTTTTCTTCCATTATTTTTAATGTTATTTTCAACTAAATCACTTATCTGAAAATAAACTTCTCTAAACTCTCTATTTATCAAAAATTTTTCTTTAGCTTTTTTCAAATTGACACTTATAATCCTTTGACTATTTATATTTAGCTTTTTCTTCACCTCATCAGTATAATTACATTTATATTTTTTCATTGTTAAAAACAATAAATATTTACAGTTATTATCTTTCAGTATACTTACTATATCATTCTTTTCTATTCCAATTACTTCACAAATAGATTTTATTATTATTTCATACTTTTCTTCTATACCCATAAAAATTCCTCCGTATTCTTTTATATATGATTATAGACAAAATCTCATATATTTAAACACAGAGGATTTATTTATAAAAATTTATTTTTCTATTTTAAATTTTTTAATCTTATACTGCAAAGTTTGCCTAGGCATTCCTAATGTCCTAGAAGCTTTAGATATATTAAAATCATCTATGATTAATTGACTTTCTATAAATTCTCTCTCCATAGATTCTAATTTTTCTTTAAGAGTTTTTGGTGACTTTAAATTTTTACTACATCTCTCTAAATCTTTACACCCTATATAACCGCTATCTTTATAGTTAAAAATCTCTTCCACTAAATATTGAAGCTCCCTAACATTACCTGGCCATTCTAAGTTAATAATGCAATTCAAAGCATCTTCTTCTACTCCACTTATATTTTTATTAAATGTATTATTATACTTATTTATAAAATGATATATAAGCAATTTTATATCTTCTCTACGCTCTCTTAAAGGAGGTATATTTATTCTTATGACATTTAATCTATAATATAAATCTTCTCTAAGCTTCCCTTCTTTTATTATTTTTTCTGGCTTTTCATTTAGAGAAGCTATAACTCTAACATCTAAAGGTATTTCTTCTTGTCCACCAACTTTCCTTATTACCCCTTCTTGAAGAAATCTCAAGAGCTTACCTTGAAATTCTATTGGCATAGAATTTAATTCATCTAAATATAGTGTACCCCTATGGGATAGCTCCAAAATCCCCTTCTGATTTTGAGATCCTGTAAAACTTCCCTTAACTGTTCCAAACATAGTACTCTCAAATAGGTTTTCTGGTATGGCAGCACAATTTTCAGCTATAAAAGGATTATTTTTTCTTTCAGATTCATTATGAATAGCTTGTACAAAAAGTTCTTTTCCAACACCTGTTTCACCATATATAAGTACCGGTGATGAAGATAGAGAAGCCTTATATGCTTTATTCTTTTGTTCTAGTATTCCCTTACTCATACCAACTATATCTATAAAACTATACATATCATGTTTACTTTTTTCTTTGAACCATTTTGTATTATTTTCTTTTTCAAATTTTATATTTTGTTCCATATAATCGAAGTAAATTATATTTATAATTCCTTGTATTTTTTTATTACAAAATATAGGATAAGAAGAATTCACATTAATGAATTCTTCTCCTTTATAATTAACATATTTATCTTTTCTATATATAAATTGTGTTTTATCCTTCAAAGACTTAGTGATTCCCGAAGATTCTCTCATTAAATTAGGATACACCTGAAGTATACTTTTATCTTTATAACTTTTACCTATATTATGTTTTTTTTCCAAAGAAGAATTTATAAATAGTATTTGCAAATTATTATCTACTACTATAATTCCTTCTTTAAGCCCCTCCAAAAACATAAATAAAGATTCATCTAACATACTCTTCAACCCTTTACTCAATTACTGAGTGTTTATTTTTATTTCTAGCAAGGTATTTTGAATAGCATCTCCTAGTGTTCCTAAATTATAATCCACCAATATGTGTCCACCATCTTCGTTCATATCTATATCTAGTTTATTAGTTTCTAATTCTAACTGAAGCATACCATATGGAGTATTATATAAAATAACATCTTTTAATTTATCTTTAAAATTCATCTTAGTACTAGTAGTTCCCATTCTTATAAGCGATACCTTTTCAGAAGAGATTTTTAATGTAGTGGTAGTACCTTCCATGCCAGATATTTCTGTTTCATCATAAACTGCATAGAATGAATCTCCTTTCTGATAAAACTTTCCTGGAGTAACAACTTCTATTTTATCCTGCTCTTCCCCTTTTATTTTACTAGTAACTGAAATAATGGCTTTCTTGTTCATATAATCACTCTCATTTCTTACTTTATCATATATTTTTCCAGTTCTTCCTCCGTAGCAGAAGCAACCTCTATAAAATTATTAGACGGATGTTTATATTTGCCATATCTTATTACTAACTTTTCTTCATCTTTTCCCTTAGAATATCTAGCTGTAACCTTGGCTGCAAAAATAATATCTTCCTCTTCAGCTTCTCCAATTAAAATAACCATGGAACCTTTGAAATCTTTAGCAAGAAATATCACATCTTCCTCTGTTAATAACTTTTTTAGCATTTCTCCTTCTTCTGCAGTCCTAGTAGAAATTATCTTAGCATTAGGAGTTACTCTAAAATGTCTCCCTATTTTTAATAATTCTAATTGTCTATTATCCGGATTCTGATTTTCTTCTAAAAGTTCCTTTAATCTTATAGAATAATTAGGCTCTGTTAATTTACATCCTCCTGCTGGTGATGGATAATCTTTTATACCCCATTTTTTAGCAAGCTCCATTTGTTCTTTTCTTCCTCTACCACTTATACCTAAAAGTTTTTCCCTATCAACTAATCCATCTACCTCCATCTGAGTTGGAGGTAATATTTTAGCCGAAAGAGGTCTCAATATTTTATCTGCAAATCCTGATTCTTTTTTTACTATATTTAAAGAAGATTTATTTTGAGACATAGGTCTTTGGTTTAAAACTTCTCCTGTTATTATAAAGTCCCCTTGTAGTTCATCTAACATTTTTCCTGCATAATTCATCATCAAAGCATGACAATCAATGCAAGGATTCATATTTTTACCATGACCATGTTTAGGATTTTTAACTATTTTAAAATGCTCCTTTGAGAAATCTATCACTTTTAAAGGAATATCTATCTGTTTAGTCATCCTAACAGCATTTTCTTCATTAAAAAAATGGGATTTAAAGCAAATTCCTATTACCTCTATTCCCTGTTCCTTAACTAATTTAGCAGCTAATATACTATCTAATCCTCCTGATATTAAGGCAAGCGCTCTTGTCATAAAATCAACCTCACAATTCTTTATTTTCTAATTATTATTCCTATCTATAGCTAATTCTATAAGGTCAGTTATCAAATTGCTATAATTTCTTCCGTCACTTTCCCACATCTTAGGATACATACTTATACTAGTAAACCCTGGAATAGTATTAACTTCATTAAGATATACCTCATTTGTTTCCTTATCTACTAAAAAGTCCACCCTAGCCATTCCAGCACAATCTAACATTTTATATATATCCACAGCTGTATTTTTAATTTTTTCTAATTCTTGTCCATTAAAATTAGCAGGTATTAATAGCTTAGAACTAGCACTTTTATACTTTGAGTCATAATCATAAAAATCTCTATCTGGCACTACTTCTCCTGGAGTGGCAGCTATCGGTTCTTCATTTCCTAAAACAGCTACCTCCACTTCCCTAGCATTTATAGTCTTTTCAACTAATATCTTTCTATCATATTTTAATGCCTCTTCTAAACCTTTTTCCGTTTCCTTTTCGTTATAAGCCTTTGTAATACCCACAGAAGAACCACTATTAGAAGGTTTTATAAATACAGGGAAATTTAATTTATTCTTTATTTCCTCTATTATACATTCTTTTTTCTTATTAAATTCACCTTTATTTACTACTACATAATCCGCTTGTTTAATACCAAAATTCTCTAGTACATATTTTGTATATACCTTATCCATACACACTGCTGAAGACATAACTCCAGGACCAACGCATGGTATACCTACAAGCTTGCACATTCCCTGTATAGTTCCATCTTCTCCATATAATCCATGAAGTACAGGAAATACCACATCTACTTCTTTATTAAATAAAACTTTATAGCCTTCTGCTTCTTTATTTTCTTCATCCATTTCCCAGTGTCCTTCTGGAATTTTGTTTACATCTCCTGTATACTTAAACCACTTACCATCTTTCGTTATACCTATGACACATATTTCAAACCTATCTCTATCTATATTCTTTAAAACAGATGTAGCCGAAACTCTAGAAACTTCGTGTTCCGTAGACTTTCCACCGAATAGAACTGCAACTCTTATTTTCATAATTCTCTCTCCTTATTGTATCACATTAATATTTTAAATTATTTCTATTTTAATAATGTTACTAAATAATAGTTTAGTTATTTTTTATTACTTTATCAACATTTTTTTAATAAAAAACATTCCTAAGGTTGATTTTATCATAAATAAAAGAAGTGTTACACTATGATACAAAGAAAATCATAATGTAACACTTTATTCTATATTGTAAGTTTTCCATTTGGTGTGTCTATTATTTGTATTATTCTTTTTTCATATCCAGTTAATGCATCTATATATACTATAAACTGCTTCTCTCTATAGTTTCCCTTAAACTCATAACATAATGCTTCTTTATTTGTCTCAGTTGGTATAATTGCAAGTCTTGTAGAATCTATCTTTAACCTTTTACCTACTTTCTTTCTAGCTTCCTCCATACTTATATTGGGTTTAGAAATCTTTCTACTTTCTTCGTGAGATATTAAATATTTCTCTGACTCTATTCCTATAATTTCACCGTTATCTAAAGCTATTTTTAATTTTATCTGATCAGGATATACTGTCACATCTCCCATTTTATAGACATAATTAATTAATGCTGTACTATCATATTTTAATGTGTAGCTAGGTTCCATATGTTTATATCCAGATTTTTCTAAAAACTTTTTACCATACTCTACTGCTTCATTCATATTTATTTTCTCTTTTCCTACATTTTTATTATCTAATAAATAAACTATCTTACCACCATTTTTAGCTACTTCACATATAACATTTCTGTTTTTATCTCCTTTAATATCAGCTTCAAATCTATATGAATCTATTTTAGCTTTACTTTCTTGCCCTTTTAAAGTTATGTTTTGTATTTTGTCCTTACCTATAATATTTGCAATATCGCTCTTAGCTTTATCTGCTGAAATCTTTTGCTCTTTATACACTTTAGGTTTTATTTCTATTAAATTATCTGAAAAAGGTCCATCATAAATAAGTGCAGGATATTGTACTATTTGTTTTTGTATATTACTAAATTTACTAGTAATAGCTTTTTCTCCATCCGATTTTGCTAAAACTCCACTGGTCTTCTTTCTTATTTCACCCCATTTAACTTTCCCTTCATTTATGTCATCTACAACTCTTGATAATCGCTGTTCTAATTCATAAGATTGAACTTCTAACAAATCGATAGTTTCATAATCCTTATCTGTCAATTCCTTGCCTTCAGAAATATTTTTAGTTAAAGTATAACAAAAATCTCCTACTTGTGATAAAAATTTACTTGTTGTGTCTATATCCTGTTGTTGTATTGGCATTGAATGTATTTTATCATTAGCTATAGATGTGTGTCTAAAAATTTCTCCAAAAACCACCATACTCTGCTCTCTAGAACCTACTATGCTACTCTTTCCTAAATTTGTTCTTATATTTTGTACAGAGTTTATTAACTGATACATATTTTTACTATATTCTCCTTGGAGATAGTTTCTATAATCTGTTCTTTCAAGAGTCATTAATATAGCAAAGGTTGTTGAAAAAACAACTATAAATGTACTTATAATAGTATATATTATTCTTTTTTTGGTACTCTTCATAATTTTATTTTCTCCCTTCCTTAATGTTCCTATTTAATGCAAGGATTTTTCCACTTAGAATTATTTTCCCTCAAGAATCCCTCTATTATACACATATTCTAGTATTTCAGATAAGTACTTCTATAATCTCCATACTGCTTTATCTATATAAGTCTTCTTTTCCTTGTAAAAAAACAAAAAAAAGGGTATACTAATTTCAGTATTAATTGTCCATAAAATATAATATTAGGTTAGTTAAAACAATAAAACTACTTATTCAGTATATAAAAATATATTGAAATAATTGTACATAGAAGGTGAATTGAAATGAACGTATTAATACTAGCTGTTTCTGCTGGAGGCGGTCATATAAAGGCTGCTGAGGCAATAAAAAGCTACATACTTTTAAATGAGGAAAATTCAAAAGTAGAAATTCTGGACACTTTAAAATATATAAATCCAATTTTAGATAAATTAGTAATAGGTGGATACATTAAGGCCATAAAAAAATCTCCTTCACTATATGGTAAACTATATAACTATAACTACTATCAAATGGATAATACATTAGCCTCGGTTAGTAATAAAATAAATGAAATAATGGCATATAGATTATTACCTTTAATAGAAGATTTTGCACCTGATATAATTATATCCACACATCCTTTTCCTAATGAGATGCTTTCTATTTTAAATTCTAATTCAAAATTAAAGACGCCTACTCTGTCTATAATCACAGACTATGCTTGCCATAGTTTTTGGGTATATCCAGGTATAGATGCTTATATAATCTCAAATAAAGAGATGATAAATGAAATGATTTTAAATGGTATAAATAGAAATATAATTTTTAATTATGGAATACCTGTACTTCCAAAATTTTTAAAGCCTTGTAAAAAAGAGGTTGTTTTTAGTGACTTAGAATTAGATACAAATAAAACCACTATTTTAATAATGGGTGGAAGTTTAGGTATCGGAAAGATATATGATCTATACTCAGAATTATGTAGCATAGAACATCCTTTTCAAATTATAGTAATTACCGGTAGCAATAAAAAACTGTATAAAGAACTATCTGATTTAAGTAAAAACACACAAAAAATCACAAAAATTATAGGCTACACTGACAAAGTAAACAGCTATATGCAGTGCTGTGATCTTCTAATAACAAAACCTGGTGGAATAACCATAACGGAAGCCTTAGCTTCCGGAACTCCTATGGCATTATTTTCTCCTATACCTGGTCAAGAGGAGAGAAATACAAATTTTTTAGTTAGCAATGGATTAGCCATAAATTTAGAAGATTTTAATAGCTATAAGGATGGTTTTGAAAATCTTTTTAATTCAGAAGATAAACTTTCCATAATTAAAGATAATTGCAGTAAATTTTATAATAAAAACTGCGGTAATGATATATATAATTTAATAAAAAAAATCATTGCTAACGCAATGACTTTATAAGATCTAAAATTTTAAATTTTAATACAACCTTTTCATTACATGTGTTATCTATGGACTTGTATTCATCTTTAGATAACACCTTTTTCATTTCCCTTTCCGTATCTTTATATGAAACTTCACCTTTAGTTACATCTACAAAACATAGTGGTGGAAACATGACACACCACCAATTTCTACCCTCACCTTTTCCTATAAGTATTCTATAGGCCTCATAATTTCCCGAAGGTAACGTTATGTTTCCATAGGTTTTAATGGGAAAGTTTTCTCTTCCAAAAGTACTACTAACTTTATAGTTATATCCATCTTCTTTTATAATTTTTTCTGCTATTTTAATTATATTTTTATCATTCTCTTTTATTATATTTCTAGATTCCTCAATACTTTTAGAATTTTTAAGTTTAGGTTGTATGTATTTTATAACTTCATCCTTTACCTTTAATTTAAGATTCTGATCCACTTCATTATCACTATTTGCTATAACATGAAATCTTATTAATTTATTAGATATATCCTTTTGTTTTATTTCTTTAGCCTTTATATTAGTGGCTCCAAATATAAATGTAAAAATGCATAATACTATAAATAATTTTTTCATATCCTATCCCCCCATAAGTACTATATTAGCTCTTATAATCTATTAAGCATTATATCCATTTTTTACATTTATATACACGTTGTACTTTTACTTATTTATTCTCATGGACTTGCTGTAATACTCCTATCTTCTATCAAAATGAGAGATAAAAGTAGCTCCTCACTTAAATAATTTTTTTAAATTTTACTTAATTACACCTATTCTTCTTATGTCACTCTCTATATTTACATTTATTATAGAATTTACATATTCTTCATCCCAATTTTTTTCTATCTCCTTAAACACTTCAGGATGATATTTCTTAACATATTCTTTCAATCCAATGAAATCACCTTTATACTTTTCTTTTGAAACCTGTATAAACCTCTCACATTGGTCTTTTATTGTTTTATCAAATCCCTTTTCTATATTATCCATCTCTTCTTGGGATAATAAATTCATATCTAGTCCATGGCTATTCATTCTTCCTTCTAACTTTATATCTATATTAAACACCATTTTACCATTTTTTCTGCCAAACTTTATTTTTCTCTCACTACCATTTATAATATAATCTACAGGATGTTTTTTGTAGATAATTACTCGCTTACCTCCCTTCATTTTTCCTTTCGATATTTGCATAGTACTTATATCTTCTTCGTTTAATTCCCCTATAATGACATAGTCTTTTACTATAGCAACCTTATTCATTTCTATTTCTTTATTAGTTGTATCCATACTCATCATAGGAATAATGACGCTACCATTTTCACTTAAGGATAATAAAAATTCATTTAAAGTTAATTCTTGTATAACATTATTCCTCTGATTGTTATCAATTAATCCCGTTACATAAGTTTCTATATTTTTTTCTATAGGAGGTTTAAATTTTATGTAATCTTCCGCTCGCCCATCACATACTAAAACATAAATATTCCTACTAAGTGATGGATGTCTTTCTATATAATCTACTATTTCCTTGACAGTATCCTTATACTGAAAAATTTCATTACCAAGCATCAAAAGTTTTGTATGACCCATATAAAGTGCCCTACTACTTTTAGTTGTAGCTTTATTATTAGCTGACGACAAAGAATATGCATCCACAGCTATACTTTCTGTTTCTGCTGTAGATTCCTTTATCTTCTTTAAATCTGGAAAAGAATAGGTAACTCTTAATCTTTTCATATCTTCCTCTAAAGTTGGAAATTGTAATTCTGATGACTTTATAATCCCTTCTTTCTTTATATCTTTACCAGCATCCACTCCCAATCCAACCACAAATATCTTTCTATCTATTTCAACTTTATCCCAGCATCCACTCATGAAAATACAGCACAATGATATAATTATACTAATAATAATTTTTTTTCTCTTTTTCATCTTTTACCCCTTCTTTTTATTATAGAAATAGTTCCTAATAAAAATATTAATATTGCTACAGTAAAAATAGGTGCTAAAATTGAAATTTTTTCATATATACTATATACTTGTGCTAAGTTTTCTGGGTACATTGCAAAAATATATATAAAAGGTGTAATAAGCACAGAGGATAATTTTATATCCTCTAATTTAAATACACTCTTTACTACCACAGAAGAAAATAAATATAAGTTAACAAATGTAGTTACATAAAGGAGAATCCAAAATATCATAACAACGCCTTCCCATTGTTCAATAAAATATCCTGGAATACTTATGGATTTAATCATAGTAATAGTAGGCCATATTAACAACTTAGTCTGTTCTACTCCTAAAACAGAAATTGATACTATAGAAGTAATAGCATAAGAAACAACTACATAAAAAATACTCCAAAACATAACTTTAGGTATCTTGTTTTTTCTTTCCACATGTGGTATAGCTAAGTAACATATTTCAAATCCTTCAAAAGCAAAAGTAGTAAGTGTTATTGATTTTATATATTGAAAAGGAGTATTTTGAAATACTGGAAGTAAATTCGTATAATCTCCCTGCGCAGCTAGTATAATAATAACAATTGTCATAGGTAAAAATATTATTGGTAAAAGTAACTCATTCAATTTAATTAAATTTTTAAAACCACCTCTTATTACTATAGTGCCAATTAATATCATTATTACAACAATAAATTCCGTTGGAGTTTTTTCTAGTAAATACATTTTTATAACTTCCGAAAAAATTCTCATTCCTACAGCTACAATAGCAATATTAATGAAAACAAATACAATTCCTACTACTTTTCCTATATAAACTCCAAAATTATCTTTTATTATATATATAAAATCTTTAAATCCATTAATCTCTTGAACTTTATAAATAGCATAAAGCAAAAAATATACTATAGCTCCTGAAATTATAGTTACAATCCATCCATCGTTACCTACTGAATCAGCTACACCTGAAGGATAGGAAAAAATACCCACACCTATTATAGTCACAACTATGGTAGCAAAAAGTTGATACTCACTAATAAAATTATCTTTTTTATTCATAATACTCCTAGCAAGGTTCACCTTCTTTCATCTATTTCTGTCTTATTTTATCCTTAGTTCTCATATATCTAGGCCTTTTTTTCATTTTATCCGTTGGAAATCTAATAATAAAATCTTTTAAATCTCTAGTATTAGAATTTACTGCTGGTGATAAATACGATACACCAAAACTTTTTAATTTTACTAAATGTACTACTAATAATACCAATCCTAAAACTATTCCATATAATCCCACAATAGAAGCTGCTATTATAAGAAGAAACCTAACTATTCTAAATGCTGAAGACACTTCATAGTTTGGCGTCATAAAGCTTGTAATTACTGTAACTGCAACTATTATTATCATTATAGGGCTTACAATACCAGCACTTACTGCTGCTTGCCCTATAATAAGACCACCCACAATTCCTATGGTAGCCCCCATAGGTTTAGGAAGTCTTACTATGGATTCCATTAAAAAAGCCAAACTTATTTCCATTATTATAGCTTCAATGAAAGCTGGAAAAGGCACTCCTTCTCTTGTGGCAGCTATAGAATATGCTAGTTTTGTAGGTATAATATCTGTATGAAAAGATGTTACCGCTACATACAAAGCTGGCATAATAAGTGATAAAATAATTCCTAATATCCTTATTACTCTAACTACAGAGGAACTTATCCATCTTTGGTAATAGTCATCAGGAGATTGAAATAAATTAGGTAAAGTAGCTGGTACTACTAGTGCAAAAGGTGAATTATCCACCATTATAGCTACTCTTCCTTCATACAAAGCTGCTGCCACCACATCCGGTCTTTCTGTACTTTGTACTTGTGGAAATATAGATCTTTTATTATCCTCTATAAGTTGCTCCACATATCCGCTATCTAATATTGCATCTATATTTATTTTATTTATTCTATTTTCTACTTCTTCTACTAATCCATCTCTAACTATGTCATCTATATACATAATTACTGTATCAGTTTTAGATCTAACCCCTAGGGTGACTGCCTTTATTCTAAATCTTGTATCCCTTATTCTTCTTCTAACCAAAGCAGTATTAAATCTAATAGTTTCTGTAAATCCCTCTCTCGAGCCCCTTACTACCGTTTCTCCCGAGGGCTCGCTAACCCCTCTAGCTGGCCAAAATCTAGTTGCCAATACATACGCTTCTTCTAAATTATCTATAAATAAAAGGGTATCTCCAGATAAAAATGCATTCACACCTTCACTTAATTTATCCACTTCCCTTAAATCAGAAACCGATAATATTTTGTCCTTTATCTCCGCGGCATTTATTATATCCTCATCTTCTAACATAATATTTTGCAGCACATAATCATCTAATAATAATTTATCTGCCATACCATCTATGTATACTAAAGCACCTCTTAGATTTTTACAAATAAAAAATTCCCTATAAACTATGTCTGAATTATCCTTTAATATTTCTTTTATATATTTAACATTTTCTCTAGAGTTTATGGATATTTTATCTCTAATCTCTTCCTTCAAACCACACACCTCCAGTACATTTGCTAAAGTACAACTCTTCTAACTATAAATAATAAAATTCCAATGGTTGTCACTGAATATCCTAAATATCTACTCTTTTTAGCCAAAGAAAATTTATTAAGTGCTTTAAAAGAATTGTAATCATAAAATATCAAAACACACCCCTGTATGAAAATCAGTATTAAAAAATAAATATTAAATAAATCTAAAACTATAAATAGTTTTTTCACAATAGCACCCCCATATCCCATTTGTTTACTTCTAATCCAAAGCTAAATCAATCACATATTTTATCTTTTCACACTTAACCCAAAATATACTTGTTTTTTGAATTAATATAATTATGTCCTTACATAGAAATTCAATACTGAATACTATATTAGATACTGATTTTCGTAGGCTAAATATTAGTTTGTACAATCTAATATAGTTCAAGCATTAGCTGATAGAGGTTAGGTGAAAAAAACTAAATAATTAATAATTCAACTTTCCCAGTTATAAAATAAAAATATAAAATTTGAAATTTACAGGTAAGTAATAGGTAAGAGCTAATAACTAAGAAGTAAAGGCTAAGAAGTAAGAGTTAAGGATAAAACTCAAAGAGTTTTTTATAATTAATTTGTAAGTAACAGTTAATAAGTAATAGTTGTGCTGAAAATTCAGCTTTGCTGAATTTTTTCAAGAGCTCTTACCTTTTACCTATTAGTTCTTACCTTTTCACTCTTACCTTTTACCTATTAGTTCTTACTTTTTACCTCTTACTTTTTACTTCTTGCTTCTTACTTTTTACCTCTTACCTACTCTACAAATTCCTATTTTACATTCTAAATTTTAAATTAAAAACCCTTATTAATCTAATGTAGAGCTTGAACTTTATGTGCGAAAGTTGAGTTAATAAGTGAAAAGAGAAATAGTAGATCAAAAACAGACAATAAAAGAAGGAGCATTCTCAGTTTCAGCTGAAAACGCTCCTTGTTTGTTTTTTTATTTAATTAATCTATCATTTGTAAATTATTCAACTTTCGTAGTTATAAAATAAAAATATAAAATTTGCAGGTAAATAATAGGTAAGAGCTAAGAAGTAAGAGTTATGGTAAAAATTCGGCTTTGCTGAATTTTTTAAAGAAACTCTTACCTTTTACCTATTAGTTCTTACTTTTTCACTCTTACTTTTTATTTTTTACCTACTCCACAAATTCCTATTTTATATTCTAAATTTTAAACCCTTATTAATCTAATATAGAGCTTTAACTTTATGTGCGAAAATTGAATAAATTAATTATTCATACTATGTTCTAATATTAGAAATTAATAACTCAACTTTTGCAGTTACATAATAAAATTGAAATTTTTAAATTTAAACTGTATTTATATAGTTCTAGTTATAAAAACCTCACTATAATCCTTCTTCAATTCCTCATAGCATCTCTGAGCAGTGAGCATATCATCAAAGAAACCAAATACACTTGGTCCACTTCCACTCATTAAACTACCTAATGCATTTAAATTCATCATTCGCATCTTTATTTTCTTTATGGTAGGATTATTCTTTATAGTTACATTTTCAAGTATATTTTTCATATTTCTATTTAAGGAAATCAAATCTTCCCTTTCCATATACTTAATTAAATTTTCTGTTTCTGGGTGCTTATATATCTTTTCTATATTTAAAGACTTATAAACTTCTTTTGTAGATACTCCAAAATTAGGTTTTACAAGTACTAATATTTTATTCTTAAAAGGTTTTAGCGGAGTTATCAGTTCGCCAATACCTTCACAAAGAGCCGTACCTCCTAATATACAATAAGGCACATCTGCACCTATTTTGACACCCAAATTCATTAGTTCTTTATCAGAAACATCCACTTCATATATATTCCTCATGCACTTTAAAACCGCAGCAGCATCAGTACTCCCCCCTGCTAAGCCTGCAGAAACCGGTATATTTTTCTTAATACAGATTTCTACACCCCCATCTATATTGTAAGTATCTAAAAACAGCCTAGCAGCTTTATAAGCTATATTTCTTTCATCTAAAGGTACATAAGTTTTATCACATCCTATACTTATACCCTCATTTCTTTTTTCCACCCTAATAATATCGTACAAATCTATATTCTGCATTATCATCTTAAGTAAATGGTATCCATCTGCTCTCTTTCCAACTACGTCTAGAGAAATATTTATTTTGGCATAAGCCTTCATTAACATCTTTAATCCTCCAAATCATCAATCATAAAATTCAAATTTTCAATAAACACTTTACGGATTAAATTATAGCACAAAATAATAACTTATGTTTCATAGATTTAATCAGCCTATAATTCATAATTTAAATCACCACCACTCACACGCACTATGCACTATTTCCACCTACAAAAGAAAAAAATAGAGCCCTTTCCTTAACTAAATAGAAAAAGCCCTATTTTTTATTTAAGTAGAAAAATCCTCATTATCTCTGGCACCCTAGCACCCTGCCTTTAGGCTCTGGCCCTCTAGCCAACTAACAAACTGGCCAACTAAATCACCGCTCTTCCTGGTATTATAAGCTTATCCCCAACTTTTATCATATTCACATCATCTATGGCATTTATATTAGATAAATCTTCCATCTTACAGTTATATTTCTTAGCTATCTTCCATAAAGTATCTCCATTTTGTACCACATAAATAGTTATACTAGCTTTCTTTTGAGGAACCCCATTTTCTTCAACTTTTATATCAACTATAAAATCTTTATTAGTAATATAATTAACTCTAACATATACATTGACTAATGCTTTAACTGATATATTTCCTGGTTCAACATTGGCTTCTATACTCTCCAATTTAGCTTTAGCTATACAATTCATATCTATCTTAGTTCCTGGAACTTCAGCAGTGCATGTAAATGGTATTGCATCCTTTATACTGTAAATATACTTATTTTCGTCATCAGACTTATAAAGTACCTTTACATCCACAACTCCCTCTACTATTACTTTATCCTCTACCAATTTCTTATCTGTTACACAAACTTCTCCAAAGCTCATTATAACTTTATTTGGATTAGGCATATTTTCTTCTATTGCCATGTCGCCTTTTACTACAGTTCCACACCAGGTTTGACCATGTATAACATTTAATAAATAATTTTTTCTTTCAATATTAAGCATCAATTCTGGTGAATATGCATCTTCTATCATATCTATTTCTTCTTTATACATAAGCTTAGTATTTGTTTTCACTAAAATCTCTACATCAATAACTCTTTTTTCTCCTAAATCATCTTCCTTTATTTCTACATTTATAGCATCTAATTTATAATCTGTATAGTCTCGCATATCAACTCTTATATTTTCATTTTCTTCCTCTTTACTTAGGAAAATATCCTCTTCTAAATGATTTATTTCTCTACTATCTTTACTCTTATATAGAACTTCTACGCGAGCCATTGCTTCTACTTTAAGTTTTCCGTCATAAAGCTTTACTTCCTCTTTATGAATGTCTACATCACATTTAATAACATCACTTATCTCTAGGTTATCCATAGGGATTTGCATACGACATTTTCCTATGATCTCACAAGGTATAACAGAAACTATTTTATCTACAGATGCTGGATTCTTAAGTAGTTGTACTTTTTCGTCTCCGCTTATATCTTTTACTATATTGAAGCTATAATTTTTATAAACCGCTGCCTTTAACTGGATTATCCCTTCTATGGATACCTTTCTTTCATTTGCTATGGCGCATTCCATATGTTCTACGTAGCTTTCCACGTCACACATCATATCTCTTTCAGCACCCTTAAGCTCAATAGCATTGGAGAATTTACCCATGTAACTCACATTAAAAGCTTCATTTCCTCTTTCTCCCTTTGCTAAATACATTACATTATATTCAACTTGACCTTCAATATAAATCTTATCTTGCATAATTTCCCTACTAATTACTAAAGGATTAGCTTCAACCATAAGTATTTCTTCCACATCAGGATGAGTGTCTGGTATTATAAATTCTTGTCTTACTACTGTGTCTACAGCATTTTCACCTAACAGCTGTTCGTATTCTATGTTTTCTCTTACAAGTTCCATTATCCTTTACCTCCCTTTACTACCTACTATTAATTTATATAAAAAAAAGAGGTAAAGTATGATAGACTATCGTAATTTTTTTCAAACTATAATTGACAAATTAATATTTATTACAGTATTTTTTTGTTGACAAATATCTTTTTTTGACGTATTATATTAAATGGTTGTTGACCATATAACCTCTCATAAATTCTCAATACCCTTTTATACCATAGTTGAAAGATGGCACCCTCCATCTTTCTCTTTTTTGCAAAAAATAAAAAGCACTAAATTAGTACTTTTTATAAAATATATTACCCTACAAAATTTAATTGTACTGTTTTCGTCAAAACATCAGAATAACTATATGATACTCTCCTTTGGGTGTCATTCTCTAATCTAACGATGAATATACTAGGATATGTTTCTTCTATGATTCCATTTTTTATGAACACTTTTTTTCTTCCACCGTTAGCCTTTAGTGTCACTTTTTCTCCTATATGCTTATCAATCTCATTTTTGATAGAAGCTAATACATCTCTCCCCTGCATATCAACACCCTCTTTCTCTATTATAAATTATAGTATACTTTTAAACTTTTGTCAAATAACTTATTATTTTATCATCAATGTAAAAGACTTGTCAATATTAAAATTTTATTAATTTTCTATTTCTCTTTAGTTAACATTCCCTGTAACAGTATTTACATAGGAAATTTGCTATCTTTTGCATACTACCTTTATATTATTAACCGAATGCATATTTTATATTCTCTATTAATATTGTTTTTATTAATACCTAGTCTCCAACACCAAAAAATATCTTATTTTTTAGACATATGGTGACTTCGGGAACCCCTCCCTGTACTTTCCTCTGGTTTGAAGTCCTCCTATACCTTTTGTACCTGTAATTGTATTTTCTATTACTTCTTCTATAGAAACTATTTTTTCTATATTAGTATAAGACACCTTTTCACATACAAAAACCGGATCTAAACAATGTATTAATACTCTATTAGGAGAACTGGCAAAGTTAGCCCCTGCCCCCAATATAGCTTCATAACATGACTGACAAGCTCCTGCAAATATAACTAGTTCATCGTACCCTCTTTCATAATTTCTAAGCTCACTAACACTTTCAACAAAATACTTAGAATTCTTATAATTATTTAAGTCCATATAATCTTTAGTATCTTTTAACATTCCATCATGACCTGTTATAACTACTATATCTGGTTTAAACTCCTTTACTAATTCTACTACTTTTGAAGGCTGTTCCTTTTCTGAAATAACTTTTCCTACCACATCTATGCCTATTCTCTTATAAGTTTTCATACATATCTCTAAATACTGAGAATCCCCATCTAAATGTAACACTTTACCCGGTCTTCCAAAATACAATTCTTTATTTTTCAGCTCTTTATTTTTAAGTGTAAGTCCACTCATAACTTCTACTGATTCAGACCTAGAAGTCAATATATTCTTTATGGATTCTTTAACCTTTCTATTGAAAACTTCATCTTTTTTTCCTGCCTCTTCTGAATCTGTCCTTTCTAAATCTTCCTCTGGTGAATCTGCAATAATTCTAATGTTAATTCCTTTTAATATATAAATTTTTTTTCCTTTTTCTTCCCTTATATCAATGACTTTAAAAGTTATGTCCTTGCCATAGGATTTTCTTACTACTATATCTCCAATCTCCATATATAAACCTCCTAAATATATGGCTACTCTATATTTATATGCAAAAGAGTCCCTTTTGGTGTTAAAAAAAACAAAAACGCCATATTTTATAGCGTTTTTGTCTACATGAAAACTAATATTTTCAACAAACTACTCCTTTTGATTGTATTCCTTTTTAAACTCTTCTATGAATTTCATATAATCCTCTTTTTCTGCCTCCAGTTTAATCATTTTTGTTGAAAAAGCATTTTGTATCCAATTTATTTCATTGTAATAATATCTATTACAAAGTCTCCAAAATCTTTGAGGAAACAATAAAAATGCAAAAAGTACTCTGTATTCCTCCTCCCTTAGAGCATTGACAGAATTATAGTTATCAATTATATTTTTTGCATAATCTATGTTCCATTCATTTCTCTTTAAAACCTTAGTTATAAAATTTGCAATGTCATATGTCCTTAGTTCCCTTTTACAATAATCAAAATCTATTATATTATATTTTTCTTGTGTATCTACTATTATATTATGATAAGTGTAGTCATGATGACAAAAAGTTTTTTTCTCCTCAGCTATAGAACATAAATTAATATACTCCGAATCTTCTAAAACCTTAATAGCCCTTTTGCCCATTTCCTTATAAAAGTCCATGTTCTTTATATAAGCTAAATCAAACTCGCCTTTTTTGCTTTTTTTCTTTCTAACTATACTTCTCATTTTATCAAAACTTTTTACTCTTTTCTCCATCAAATATGGCCATCTTCCTAAATCTGTTTTCAATTTACTATTTTCCGGTGGTTCATAGCCTGTACTTGAAATATGCATTTTTGCTAGATTAGCTGCAGCCTTGGACACATCATCTAAGTCATGAAAATTGCATTCTCTTCCTTCAATCCAATTAGAAAGAGTGTATATATCTTCATTCACTAAAGCATATGGTTCTCCTTCTGTATTTAAACAATATCTATCTATATTATCAAATCCGTTTTTAAGCAGATGTTCTTTAGCTCCATAAACAAAATATAGTTTCTGTATACCATAATTAATTTTCTTTAAACATCTGTTACCTTTATCTGTTTTTAAATAATAAACTCCCTTATTAGGTTTAATGCTTTGAATTTTAATACCAAACTGTCTTTCAATTTCAAATTCTCTCATCATTGTTTATCACCCCCATTTAATCTATATGAGAGAGATTTTTATTTTATACTTTAATTTTTATCATAAATATGGTATGCACTTTAATAAAATTAAATATAGCATATTTACGAGGGGAGAATATTTTGAATATAGGGATTGATTCTAGAGCTGCAAAATGGTATAGGGGCACAGGTATAGGAACTTATACTTATGAGCTTATAAGCTCTTTAAATGAGTTTGATAGGGATAATAATTATATTCTATATATGCCAAAAGATAATAACTACATAAACTTTAATAAAAATTTTATTATAAAGAATATATTTAGTAATAAAAAAGAAAACTTTTGGGACGATGTTAATACTCCAAATGAAATATATGAGGATAATTTATGTATATACCACGTGCCTCAAAATGGCATAGGACTTCCAAAACAAAAGAATTGTCCGTTTATAATTACCTTACATGATATTATACCTTGTAAGATGCCAAACACTGTTAGTGAACAATATTTAGCTATCTTTTTTGAAAAAATTAAATACATTGTAAATCACTGCGATTCCATAATAACAGTTTCTAATTACTCAAAAAAAGATATAGTGGAAAATTTAAATTACCCTGAAGAAAAAATACACGTAACTTATCTTGCCAGCGAGGATATATACAGACCCTTAAATAAGGCTTTTTCTAAAGAATTCATAAAAAATATTTATAAAATAGAAGAAGATTTTATTCTTTATATAGGTGGCTTTAGTCCAAGGAAAAATATAATTGGCCTTATAGAGGCTTTTAGCAAATTAAAATATAAAAACAATTTTAAATTAATCATAGGAGGAAAAAAAGGAAAATCATATAATTTATATAAGCAAAAAGCCATGGATCTTCACATAGAAAATAAAGTAATATTTACTGGTTTTATTCCAATAGAACATCTTCCTATATTTTATAATGCTGCAAAATTATTTGTGTATCCATCACTATACGAAGGGTTCGGTCTTCCTCCTATAGAAGCTATGGCTTGTGGTACTCCTGTTATAGCCTCAAATAGAACATCTATACCCGAAATTTTAGAGAACGCTGCATATTTAATAAATCCAGAAGATATAGATGCCATCTGCAGTTCCATGGAGGAAGTTTTAGAAAATGAACTTTTAAGAAAAAACTTAATTCTTAGAGGATATGCTAAAAGTAAAAGTTTAAACTGGAAATCTACAGCAAAAAAAACATTGGCCATATATGAGAAAATTAAAAACCAATGTTAAATACTTATTATTAAATTCTAGGTTACTATTTCTAGGTTCTAGTATACGATTCAATTAACTCATCCATTTATCCTAGAACCTAGTACCCAAGGATAGACAACCCCTGACTAAACCCTCTTCAGTAAAAATTCAACTTTGCTGAATTTTTCAAGAGCTCTTACTTTTTACCTATTAGTTCTTACCTTTTCACTCTTACTTCTTACTTTTTACCTCTTACCTACTCTACAAATTCCTATTTTACATTCTAAATTTTAAATTAAAAACCCTTATTAATCTAATGTAGAGCTTGAACTTTATGTGCGAAAGTTGAGTTAAAAACTCTAGAATAGCAATTAATCATTAGAAACTAAGGATTGATGAATTAAGTCATTGTTGTTAAATTAGCTTTTCAAATTCAGAAATAAAATCACTTTTATCTTTACTTAAATATGTCTTCTTCTCTATTCTGCTTACAAATGTATCTAATGTCCACTCCTTTCTCTTAGTGTAGTAGTCTCTAGATATAGAATAAAAATCCTCAGGAAAAATAAGCATTCCATATAAAACCTTCATTTCATCTTCATCTATAGAATTAATTTTTCCATACTCATTTAATATATCTTTAGCCTTTTCTATATGATACCCAGAATTCTTAACAGCTTTAGTTATATAGTTACATAAATCATGTACTTTTAAATCTATTATTGAGTAATCAAAGTCTATGAAATATCCCTTATTTCCTTTTATTATTACATTATGATGAGCTAAATCATGATGGCATAAAACTACCTTATTTTCCTCACCACATAGTTTATAGTATTTTGAGTTTTCTAGTATTTCTATACTTTTTTCTGCGCTATATATATTACAATCTACATTCTTTAAAAACACTTCATCAAATTCATTTTTCTCCTCATAAAGATTAGATATACTTTTAAAAAACACCATCTCTTCTTTTTTCCTTTTCAAAGTATCTATAAAATTCCCACAATTGTTTCTATTTTTAAAATTAACATAAGAATTTATTCCCTCTCCTGCTTTATGAAATTGAGCTAAGCTTTGAGATGTAATGTTTAAATCTACAGGATTACTAAATTCACTTTCGCGCCCTTTAACTAAATCCATTATAAAATATACTTCATTATTCCATAAAGTATATATATCCCCATCCAATGTTGTTACAAAACTCATAGTTCTATTAAAACTTCTATTTATATAATTTAAAGAATTATATATAAATTTTAGTTCTTCTAAAGAATAATTAACCTTTTTTAAAATTTTATTTCCTTGATCTGTACATAATATAAAAGCTTTTCTTATAGGTACCACTTCATACACTGAAAGTCCAAATTTTTTAAATAGATTTACATCTAAATCATATTCACATAATTCTTCATGACAGTCATTTTTGCTATTAACCATAAATCCACCTCTTTACACCATGTTTCCTGCCTGTTCAATAGCAGCTAATAACTTCTTTTTATATTTTTCATCATTCCATCTTTTCTTTGGCCTTCTATATAAATTACAACACTTTACAAAGTCATAAGGATAATTCATAAGCCAACGAATAATTTCACCACTGTTGGAATTTAAATTTTCAAAATAACAAAAAGATGTTATTAAACTACTCCAATCCATAATTAAGCCCTTTCTCTTAAGTTTGCTAAGTAAATTAAAAGCATCCATTTCTACAGTGTTATAACTTATTTTTTTTATGTTTTTTACTTGAAGTATACCATCTTTCTCACTTAAATTATTAAAATATACATCTTCTAAACAAAATTCTACCTGATCCATACTTCTAACAATAGTATCTATATAGCCGTTAGAATATATATTTTGTATGCATTTTTCTCCAGTATTTAAGATATAACGCCCTTTGTTTATAATGATATTTTCAATATCACTTCTAGATTCATTTTTTTGTATATCTTCTATTATTTTTTTTGCACCTTTTAATTCTATCTTAAAACGTTCCACTAATTTTCCGGTTTCATTACCTATGCGCTCTAATATATATTCATCACATTTTTTCATCTTTATGTGAAAATCACTTATTAATTTTAATTGCTTCTCTACATCTTTTTCATCGATTGCACTAATTTTTTTTTTATGAAACTCTACTTCTTCTACTATTTTTATGCCTTTATCTTCTATATATTCTTTTACACTTCTATAAAACATTCCTTGCATAGGCACACCTCATTAATTATTTTTATTTATCTTTTTCATTATCTCCTTTTTTTCTCTTTCCAATTTTCTAATCTTCTTTTTTCTTCTTTTTATAGCCTTTAATTTATCTACATCATTTTTTAATGTGTTTAAAATCTTATCATATTCCTGAATATTTTCATTGTCTTTATCTTTAATTATGTCTTCTTTTTCTTTTTTAGCCACAATTATCCCTCCTTAAAATCTCAAATACATATAATATTGTCCTTTCTAAAATTTTCTATAAATTCTTCTCTTCTTTCCCTATCTTTTTTAATATTCTGCAATTTGTTTATAAACACTTCTTCTCCCCAAGGTTGTTTTTCCCAATAATACTGTATTCCAAGTTGCCAGTAGGACTGTGGATATTCCATAAAAGCAGCCATTATAGGTATGTCTCTTTCTTCTATTCTATTTATGGAATTATAACAATCCAATATAAAACTAGCTTTATTTAAAGACCATTTACCATTTTTCATAACTCTTATCATTATGCTAGAAAGGTCATGCAGATGAGTATCCAAAATACAATAATCAAAATCAATTATATATATCTGATTATCCTCTGTTATAAGGACATTATGGTGGGCAAAATCGTGATGACAAAATTCTTTTTCCTTCATATGTTCCTTCATCACATTAATATACTCACTGTTTTTTAAATTTTCTATAGCCTTCTCTGCTCTTTCCAATTCTTCATCCATTACTTGCAAATACATGTTATCAAATTCCGTTATCTTTTCCTTTTTAAATATTCTTCTTTTGAAATCAAGTATTTCATCCCTACGAGTACTATATATTTTAATCCATCTAAGCCACCCAATTCTAGGTTTCATATTATGCGTAACCTTAAATCCTCTGCTTTTCAAATGAAGTTCTGCTAGCTTAACAGTAGCTATTTTTATATCTTCTTCACATTCATAATTACAATGTCTCGATTTTATCCAAGGTGTTAAATAGCCATGCGCTTCATTAACTTTCACGTAATATTCCCCTGTACTAGTAAGTATAATCTCAGGAATTTTGCTAAATTCACTTTCTTTTAGGTGTATCATAGCACTTATTATAAATAAAAAGTGTTCAAAACTATATTTTATAACTTTAAAACAATAACAGTTATCCTTACATATAATTTTATAAACATTTTTAATCTTTTCTATAGACTCGGGAAAGATTCCATAATATTCTTCTATAATACTTGTAATATCACTCTCTGACACTTTTTCCTCCAAGGCATTATTCTATAAGTATTATATGTGAATATGTTTAAATATGTTAAAATTCTCTTCTCTATATCATATAATCACTTAAATTAAAATATTATTAAATTAAGAACATTTTGTTCTACGAAAAGGAGAGGATTAAATGAAAATTTCAATTGATGGAAGAGGTGCCACCTGGTACAGTGGAACAGGTATAGGTACCTATACAGAAAATTTAATAAAAGAACTGATACAAATAGATAGTACTAATTTTTATAATATATACTGGTCTGGAAATAATTACAATTCTCTTCAAAAGGACAATACAAAAATTCTAATGACCTCCAAAAAACACAAGAGATTTTTCGAACATAATTATTTTCCTTGCAATCTCCAAAAAAATCATTCAGATTTATATCATATACCTCAAAATGGTATAGGATTTACTCCTGATATAAAATGTAAAACAGTAGCTACCATACATGATTTAATTCCTTATACCATGCCACACACTGTAGGAAAGGGGTATTTAACTAAATTTTTAAAAGAAATGCCTTATATAATTAATAATTGTAATGGAATAATAACTGTTTCAGAATTTTCCAAAAAAGATATTTTGAAATATTTCCCTATTAATCCAGAAAAAATATTTGTAACTCCTTTAGCTGCTAATTTCAGATATAAACCTTACAGAAAAGATAGGTGTACGTATATTATAAAAAGACGATACAATATTAAGAAGCCTTTCATTTTATACCTAGGAGGTTTTAGTCAAAGAAAAAATATTAAATCGCTTATAATCTCCTTTGCAAAAACATATAAAAATTTGAAAGAAGAATATAATTTAGTTATTTTAGGTTCCTATAAAGAAGAAGGAAAACCACTTGTTAAACTATGTAAAGATTTAAATATTGAGGAGAAAGTAATATTTACAGGTTTTATAGAAGATAGATTTCTCCCAGTATTTTATAATGCCTGTGACGTTTTTGTATATCCATCACTTTATGAAGGTTTTGGACTTCCACCCTTAGAAGCTATGAGCTGTGGTACTCCTGTTATAACCTCTAATGCCACATCCATACCTGAAGTAGTAGGTGATGGTGCGGTTTTAATAGATCCTCTGAATTTGGATGAAATATCCACAACTCTATGTAATGTTTTGAATAATACATCTATTAGAGAAAAGCTCAAAACAAAAGCATTAAATAGAGCAAAAAATTTTTCCTGGCGCAGGACAGCTCAATTAACACTAGAAGCTTACAATAAAATAATAAATAATTTTTAAATAAAAATAAGAACCAAGGAATTTTTATCAACCCCTTGGTTCTTACTTTTCATTTACTAGCCTCTTGCAAATTCATCGTTACCTTTTTTACCAAAAACTTCTTCCCATTCTTTTTCTGCTAATGGAGCAAATGCATCTGCCATTTCGTTTAATTTTTCGTGGAATTTCTCATCATGAAGCATTGCTTCTGCACCCGCATCTGTTGGCTTAGCTCCTGTAGTATCACAAACTTCCCTTATTACATTTGTATTATCTATCATCATACATGGTCTTAACATATTCTCATTATATGGTTGTCTGCTTCTTAATTCCTTAAAGAAAGGATCTCTGAATGCATCTAAAAGCGGTCTTCCCTTTAAGTTTACAGTAGAAAAGTGAGAGAATATACAAGGTTCTACATCTTCTTTAGAGTTAACATGGAAATAGTATTTACCTGCTATACAGCCTCCAACAAATGGTGCATCGTTGAAGAAATCTATTGTAAAGTATGGTTTATTTTTTCTTATTTCTCTTGATCTCTGTCCTAGGAAAACTCTTTGCTCTGCTGTAAGTGTTAAATCAAACTCTGGTTTAGCACCTACTGGCATGAACAAGAAATACCAGCTCATTTTAGAACCTCTTTCTATTAACATATCTGTAAATTTATCTGATAATACATCATTTATATTCGTTCTAGTCACTGCTGTGGATACACCAAACAATACTCCTCTTTCATTAAGTAAATCCATAGCATGCATAACTTTTTTAAATGCTCCCTCTCCTCTTCTTGCATCTGTGTCTTCTTCAAATCCTTCTACTGAAAGCATTGGGAATACATTACCTGCTTTTTTAAGTCTATCTGCCACTTCTTCATTTATAAATATTCCACTAGTAAAAGGAGTAAACATCATATCATTATATTTTTCATATAAATCTAATAAATAACTATTTACAAATGGTTCCCCACCTAAAACTATTATCCAATATATACCTAAATCTCTTGCTTCTTTTATTAATCTTTCTACTTCTTCTGGTGGTATGTCATCATCTTTACTGTAGCTAGATGCATAACATCCTACACAGTGTAGTGGACATCTCATAGAAGGACTCATAAGCATAACAAATGGTATTTTTGTATTTTCTTCTTCCATAAATTTAGCTCTTTTTGGCCCTGCATACCAGTTAGCATTAGCAAAAAAGTTAACAAAGAATTTCTTTAAACACTTTGAATCTGTCTTAGTTAATATGCTCTTAATGTATTTATTTGTGGCTGGGTTGTTTTTGTAATAATCCTCTACAAATTCAATCTGTTCTATTTGGTGCTCATCTTTAGTTAGTTTCTTTATAGCAGAAAATATCTTTTCAATGTTCTTTTCTGGATCTTTTTCTAAATATCCTGCTACAGTGTCTATGACCTTAGCCTTAGCACTTTTTTCAATGGTATTTTTGATATTCATAATAATTCCTCCCAAATAAATTATAAAAAACATAATTGCAAAATGAATGATAATTTATACTTAACAGTATAATTTAATTCCATTATATTCCTTACTATCCTAATGTCAAGGCATTTAATTATTAATTTACAAACAGTTAATAATTATTGATAAACATCTTTAATTATTTCATAATATATTTCTTATGGTAAATACTTTAATGTAAACCCTTATGCAGTTACCTATTAGTACCCTTACCTAATATTTATTCTTGTACTAAAAAAATTATTCCATATAAAAAAAGATATAGAATAAATAGTCATATTAAACTATTTATTCTATATCCATATTATTTTACTGTGCGTAAATTTTCAATTTTTATTTTATAACTGCAAAAGTTGAATTATTAATATACACATACTATTTTTTCTTAACTATTATATAAATACCTAATATAATAAATATTATTGGTAGAATTAAATCACTGTCTATCCACGTAAAAATATTACTAAATATCATGGATAAAAATGATATAACTGCAGTAGTAGTCAATATTAATATCGGTATTAATAAACCCGTTCTTCTACCTGTTGCTAAGTACAATTGAAATAAACCTATAGCTACTGCAAGTATATATATAGGCCATGTATATTCAGCAAAACGCCAGTCTGTAAATATTTCAAAATAAAATAGAAATCCTATAGTTGTAAGTATACCACCTGGAACTAAAACGCCAGGATTTCTTCTGCTAGAAAAATATCCCATCTCCATTGAAATCCCTGGTATAAGTATGAACAATGGCCATAAATAATTTATATTAAATAAATTTATGGGTAAAAACTTATTAGTTAGCAATAAAACACCAATTAAAATAAATATTATACCTGAAAATATCTTTGAATTTTTCATTATTACCTCCTTATTTAACAATAATTCTCCCCATGATTATTAATATCATTTTATTCTACCTTCCATAAAATGTGTGTATTAGATTACATAGTTTTTGGGAATAACGTCATTAATTCAAATTACTAATTATATGATTAACCCACAATAAGGTACAATGTGGTGGAGTTATGAAATTTTTCCTCCATGACTTGCATAAAAGCTAGGAACAATAAATTTAATTTAAGAATTTCTAAAATTAAATTTAAACAGTTCCTTCGCTTCTTATGCAAGTCATTCCAGAGAAATTTCATAATTCAAGTAATATAATGCTTTTTGTGGGTTAATGATTATATATATATTACCATAATTTATAAAAGAACAATAGTTATTATCATAAGTAAAAAGCCACAAAAATATTTTTTCTTTATCCACATTCTTCATGTTGGCATACTAGGATTCTCCCTTTTCCCATAATAAAACAGCCTCCTATGATATTTTTATTTTATCATAGAAAGCTACTATAATTTGTGATTTACAGACTTTTTTTCACAGACTCATTTTCTCTATGGACAAACCCAAGTGCCCTTATATTCCATGTTATAGAATTTTTCAAACATCTCTTTGTGTACTGCTTCTGGATCTAAATCTTTAAATTCATCTGGATAGAACCATTTTGCTAAATAGCATACTCCCACCACACCACGTACTGATGTAGCTATTTCATTAGAAATTACATAAACCCTATTATTTTTAACAGCCTTAATATCTTTCCATCCTGTTCTTGTCATTAAAGTATCTCTAAATTCTTTTATTTTTGTTTTATCTGTAACACCGTATCCTTGTGAAATTGCTGTTTTAGCTGTTTTTACAACTATATCTGGATTCTTTTTAATTATAAACTCATTATTTACTTTGGGATATTCTACAGTTTCCTCACCAGCAATATTTATCCCTCCTGCTGCAGATACTACCTCATCTCCTCCTGTTCCTTTTGAAACAGTACTAAAATCAGTATATCCTTCCCAATATACTTTAACTCTTTTATCTTTATCTATTTTTTCCACTTTATCATTTACATATTTAAGGTACTTATTAATGAATCCTAAGTATTCTTCTGTCTTTTTCTCTTCGCCTAACAATTTTCCAATAACTCTTATATCATTATCTAACTTTTCTATTTTATAACAATCTATAGATGCAAATGGTATTCCCGCTTCTTTAAGCTTGTCTACGGTACCATTTTTCAAGAAACTTCCATATCCAATAACTAGATCAGGTTTAAGCTCTAATATTTTTTCTATATTAGGTGTAAAAGATTTACCTGCTTTTTCTTTTTTCTTTAAACTTTCAGGAAATTTAGTTTCATTAGACACTCCAACTATCTTATCCTCTCCCCCTAAAACACAAATTGCTTCCGCAACATTTTTGTTAGTTACAACTATTTTCTTAGGAGCTGAAGGAAGCTTAACCTTATTTCCTAGCGAATCTGTTATTTCTATTTCTTTCTTTTCTGCTGATACTTTTTTGGATGCAGCCTTGTTATCTGCCACTTTTTTTTCTCCACATCCAGCTACAAACAGTGACATTACCATTGCTATAGCTAGAAGAAAAGAGATTAATTTTTTCATATTTCATTCCTCCTAAAATCAGTGTATGTATACACTCGTTAATTTTATTTATTTCATACATATACTGCATATAGTTTCATACAGTATATGATTTATTACATCATTTACACTATGCTAAAAGTTTACTACTTCTCTCCTAGAAGGTCTCACAGGAAGTATAAACTGGCCAAAATCAGTATCTGCCAAAGTTGATTCCACTTCATAAACTTCATTTATATTTTCCACCGTAAGAACCTTTTCCGGATTTCCCATGTATGAAATATTACCTTCTTTTAGCATTATTAATTTATCTGAAAATCTAGCTGCTAAATTCAAATCGTGAATAACCATTAGTACAGAACTTTTACTCTCTCTGCTTATTTTTTTAACTATTTCTAAAACCTCCAGTTGATGTCTTATATCTAAATTACTAGTGGGCTCGTCCAATAAAAGTATTTTTGGCTCCTGTGCCAAAGCTCTAGCAATGATAACTCTTTGTCTTTGTCCACCACTTAATTCATCTAAATATCGTGATGCTAAATGACTTATTTCCATATAATCAAGTATTTTTTCTACAATATTCACATCTTTTTTTCTAACACCCCAAGTCAAATGAGGTCTTCTACCCATAAGAACTGTTTCAAAAACTCTTTGAGAAAAAACACTTGAACAATCTTGAGGCACATAACCTATTATCTTAGCAAGCTCTCTAGAACCCATTTGCTTTGCTTCTTTATCCCCTACATACACACTTCCAACTTCAGGTTTTAATATACCTTCTATACATTTTATAAGAGTACTTTTTCCCGAGCCATTAGGGCCTATTACACTTACAATTTCCCCTTCATCCATACGAAAACTTATACCTTTTAATACCTTATTACTTCCATAACTAAATACCATATTATCAACTGATAGTTTCACATTATTTACCTCCTTTTTTTTATAAGTAAATATATAAAGAATGGAGCACCTAAAAGTGAAGTAATAATACCTACAGGTATTTCAGTAGGACTTATAATAGTTCTAGCCAAAGTGTCCGAAAAGAGTAAAATTAAAGCTCCCATTAAAGAAGAACATGGAATTAAAAATCTATAGTCGCTGCCAATTATTATTCTAGATATATGTGGAGCCACAAGCCCAATGAATCCAATGGTTCCTGCAAAAGCAACACAACTTGAAGCTGATAAAGCGCATAATATAAGACAAACTATCCTTACTTTATTAACATTTATACCCAAGCTTACTGCCACTTCATCTCCTGTACCAAGCGCATTTAAATCCCAAGCATATTTAATCATTAATAAAGTACAAACTAAAGTTATAGGAAAAATTATTGAAATCGTACTCCATTTAGATTGCCAAAGTCCTCCCATAGTCCAAAATACAATGTCACCTAATTGTTCATTATTAGATACATATTTAAGTATAGAAACCAATGCTGAAAACACATATCCAATGGCCACTCCTGACAGTATCAAAGTTCCTGGTTCCAGCCCCTTAACTCTGGCAATAAAATACACCAAAAGCATGGTTATAAGCCCAAACACAAAAGCACTTATTACCACAAAACACCTTTGAAATCCAATAAAACTACTTCCAAAAATACTAGCACCTAATACTATAGCTAAAGCTGCTCCAAAAGCAGAGCCTGAAGAAAGCCCCAGAGTGTAAGGACTCACCAAAGGATTTCTTAAAATTCCCTGCATTACAGCTCCTGTAGCTGCTAAACTTGCTCCAATAATTATAGCTGCCAAAACCCTTGGAAATCTTATTTTCATAACCACTGTATTGTTAAGAGCATTGGCATCTGCTCCCTTAAGATTAAAGATATTAGAAATTATAATATTTACCGTTTCTTTAAAACTTAGTGAAACAGTTCCAACACAAATAGATACTATAGCTATAAAAATAAGTAATATGAAAAGCCCTGTAACTATTGTCATTTTTCTCTTTGTAAATTTGGCGTAAAATTCATCTTTTTCACTACAAAACTCTTCCGTATCTATCACTGATATCTTCATAATAAAATTCCTTTCATAATATTTAATGTACTGTACTACATAACTCTATATTTATAGAAAATTTGTGAAAACCACTGTTGTTTATCTCGGTGGATGTAAGCAAAATATTTTAAAATATCTAAAACTTACTTTTAGATTAAAGCTAGAATTTAGGGTTTAATATTAATGTCACCTTAACGCTTTTGTATGCAATTCCCTGTTTTAGGAATGGTCGCATACAACCTATATTCCTAATCCTTAAGCTTATACTTAATTTCCTTCATTTTAGTTTTCCAATCCTGCACTTCTTCAGCTGTAAAAATATCTATACTTCCTCCTTGAAATTCTCCTTCCACATCGCCCATCTTTTCTTCTATACATCCTTCTATTTCTATATAATTTTCCTTTAACTCCTGTAAAAGGTCAGGCTCTGTATTCCAAAGTCCCCTTTGTTCTGCTTCTAATAATCTTCTAGCTATTTCCTCTAAAGCCCAAGGATTGTTTTCCTCAAAGAATTGTCTATTTTCTTCATTACATACAAAGCTCTTTGTTATGTCATCAAATATCCAATCATCTACCTGTCCTGTGGTAGCTTCCCAGCCATAAACTCTTCCTATACGCTTAGATATTTCACTAGCACCTTTATATCCATGTCTCTTTTGTCCTTCAATCCACTTAGGATTTAAAAGCTTAGTCCTTACAACTCTTCTCACTTCATCCGCTAAAGTACGAACTCTCACAACCTCTGGTTCCCTAGTGTCTCCATAATAAGTCTTTACATCTCTTCCAGAGGCAGCCTTTGCTGCAGCAGTCATTCCTCCTTGAGTTCCAAAGTAGCAGCAACATCCAAATAAATCATGCTCATCAGAAACTACCTTATTATAGGTTATATCTACAGTTTTTAAATTCCATTGAAGTTCTTTAAAAGCTTCTTTTCCAGCTACACCTTTTCCGTAAGCATATCCATTCCAATATACAAATATATCTGCCAGATCCTTTTCATCTTTCCACGCTGAAGCGTAAACCGCCAAATTAACACCTGACCCATAAGTACCAGGCTTGGATGCAAATATACGAAAAGTTGCATCTCTAAAAGCTTCTTCGCTTTTATCTCCATCTAATTTTTCTAAAGTATGTTTTCGTACAAAATTCATCTCCAGAGGCTCCTCTAAAGAAGCTATCTTTTGAACTGCTTCATCTAATAAATCCATAGAATTCGGAAAATTATCCCTCAAAATTCCAGATACACGCACAGTTAAGTCTATTCTTGGACGTCCCAGCTCTTCTAATGATATAACTTCAAAACCACAGACACGTCCATTGCCAGCCCATTTAGGTCTTACCCCTATCAAATATAACATTTGAGCTAGTCCCTCTCCATCGGACCACATAACATCATTACACATCCATTGAATAGCTACATTTTCAGGATACCTATCCTCTTCCTCCATATGTTTTTTTAAAACCTCATTAGCAAGCATTTGTCCAACTCTCCATGAGGCCTTAGTAGGAACTCTATATGGATCTATAGAATAGAAGTTTCTTCCAGTAGGAAGCACGTCATCCCTTCCCCTAGTAACTAAACCTGATGGACCTGCAGGAATATATTTTCCATTAAATCCTCTTAGCAAAGATTCTATTTCTCTTGATTCTTCTATCCTTTTATTTAAATCTTGTATTCTAGTAAATAAATCATTTATTTCTTTTAATGGTTTTATATTAATAAGTTTTTCTTCTAATAGTTCTTTAAAAAATACTTCTGTAATTTCTTCCTTCTCTAAAAGTTCTTTTATTAAAATAACGCATACATTACTAATGTACTCTAAAATGGCACCATAAGATTTTCTAAACTTACTTGAGAACTTTTCACCATTAGCTATTAAATCTTTAACTTCTAATCCCATGCTCTTAGCCACTTCACCACGAAGAGAAATTTTTTCGGTACTGTCAAATTTCAATATAGAATTTATAAATTGGAATTTCTTTTCTCCTTCTGGTATTTCTCCAAAAATATGTTGTCCATCCTGAATTCCAGTATTTTGAACAAGAGAAAGAATTCCATGAGCCTTTTCAACAATTTCTTCAAAAGACAAACTTCCATCTAAAGCTATTTGCTTATCTAAGTTTGTTTTCTCAATTTCTTCCTTGATCATATGTTTTAAAGTATGAGCACGATTAGGATCCGCTACTTTAGCTTTTTCATAATCCTCTAAACATCTTTCCAGTTCTGCCAATTCATCATATAGACCTCCCTCTACAAATAAAGTCTGCATATGATCCACTAAAACAGCATAACTTCTACGCTTTGCAATAGTTCCTTCTGGAGGATTATCCGCATTGTATATGTATAAATGAGGTATATCTCCTATAGCTATATCAGGATAGCAGTTTTTAGATAGCCCAACTCCTTTACCTGGTAAAAATTCTAGGTTTCCATGGGTACCCACATGCACCAAAACATCTGCATCAAATTCTTTTTCTAAATAATTATAAGTTGCTAAATATTGATGAGTTGGTGGAATGTCTGGGTCATGTAGTATCTTGCAAACCTTTCCATCACATCTTGTACCAGCACATCCCCTCTTAGGTTGTACGCAAACTACTGCATTTCCATAGGATACTCCGGTTATTAAAATTTTTCCCTCATAAACCATAGAAGCTGGTACCCCATCCACTTCTTCTCCTGGAGGATTTCCCCAAGCTTTTATAATATCTTCTTGCACCTTAGGTGACCAAGTATAAAACCATTTTTTATACTCATCTACAGAAAGAGCTTTTAAAACTCCTCCTTTTTTAACTATTTCATCAGCAGTAGTCCATCTAAATTCTGAAATAGCCTTTCTATCCATAATATTATTTATCAATTCCTTACCATTTTCGGGAGGGTTCACACTATACCCCGCTTCTTTCATGCTGCTCATTATTCTAGCTACACTTTCTAGTGTGTCTAAATTTGCCCCTCCGCCAACTGTAGCCTCCACCGATGCACAAGGATTGTTATGAAGTATAAATGCAACTTTCCTATCCTTCAAAGGCCTTTTAGACAATTTAATCCATTTGTGTATTTTATCTACTAGGTGTGAGCATCTTTCATCTATGGCCATTCTTGTTTCCAAATACCCTTCTCTTTTTGCACCTGAAATCATTATTGGTTCAATAACCCCTTCAAATTCCGGCATAGCCACAGTCCATGAAATATCTTTAGTCAGCCCCATAGGATCCTCTTCCCATTCCTCCACAGTGCTATAAAAAGAAGTTATAGGCTGAAAAACAGGAACATTTAATCTCTCTAACAAATCAACTCCATTAGCTGCTATATTCTTATCTATAAAGTCATTACTTCTAGCCCTAGAATTTAGAAAAAAACAAGTTAATTTCACAAGCCCATCAATACGTGAATAACCCTTATAATCAAAAAAATAATTCTCCACTACTTCTGCTGCACTTCTCGTTCCCAATTCCTCATCTCTCAAAGAATATGCAAAAACAGGGATAACGTTATAACCTTTATTCTCTAGAAGATTAATAATTTTATTCTCAGGCTCTATATTTTTATTAACCCAATTTCCCCTAGACATGAGAATTCCTACTGTTGGGGCATCTTTTAACTTATACCACCTATAATAATCTTCTATACTAGAAAAATGTTTAGGTGCCCTTGGATGATATATTCCTTCCCAAGGCAAATCTAGTGGTTCTTTGTACTTTAAATCTAAATTTAAAACCTCTGAGCCTATATATTTAAGAAGTTCAGAAAAATTATCTACTCCACCATATAATATATAAGGCCTACATTTTGCTACTATTTCCAAATTTATAGTGGATAATCCCCACAATATTGGATCCTGTGCAAGACAAATTACAATCCTATTTTTGTTTTTTAAAGCCCCTTCTATATCCGTCCAAACTGCATCAGCATTAGATCTATACAAAAGAACTAAATCTGAACTGTCTATATCATTAAGCACATTATCCAATTCTTCTTTTCCTTCATCTAAAAAACGAGCTGAATATACTTTTACTTCTAAATCATCTTTAACATTTTCTTTGGCTTGCCTCATTATATTCGCATAAGTATGCCACATTATCGCCGTAATTTTTTTCATAAACTTCCCTCCGAAATACTCCCATTTATTACACTAGTAGCCATTTTAATAGCAAATAACAAATATAAAATAATAAATAAAGAAATTATTATCCAAATCAATTGAGAATTTAATTTTGAATTCTGCATTAAATGAATAAATGAAACATAAATATAGTTTTTAATTTAGAGTGTAAAATTTCAAACTGTATTATACTGTTATATTAAATTTTTTAAATATTTCCTGTAATTTATCCTTTTCCACACCTAAATCTTGAAATGGCTTTCTTCTCATACGATGTAGCATTGTAAGCTTAATAGACTCTACTACATCTTCCTCACAAACCATATATCTTTTATTAAATGCAGCCATAGTTTTCGCTGACTTCATCATTATTAAATCTGCTCTATGTCCATCTACTCCTAGTTTTATAGATATATTTGCAATTAAATAAAGCATTTCATCAGACAATTCCACCTTAGGAAGTATCTCCTTCGCCTCTATTATCTTTTGGGTAATTTTATTTTGTTCATCTTCCCATTTGTTACAAAATCGCTCTGGTTCATCGTCAAATTCAGCTCTTCTCTTTATAACCTCTACTCTTTTTTTAGCATCATTTATTCCTGTAATATTTACACAAAAACCAAATCTATCTAAAAGCTGTGGCCTTAATTCTCCCTCTTCTGGATTCATAGTTCCAACTAAAATAAAATTTGCTGGGTGAGTAAATGAAACCCCCTCACGTTCTACAGTATTTACTCCCATGGCAGCCGAATCTAATAGTACATCTACTATATGGTCATCTAGTAAATTAACTTCATCCACATAGAGAATTGACCTATTTGCCTTAGCAAGTAATCCTGGTTCAAAGCGCTTTTCTCCCTTTTTTATGGCATTTTCTATATCAAGTGTCCCCACAACTCTATCCTCTGTAGCTGAAACAGGTAAATCCACCACCTTCATCCTACGTTTTGCCCTTGGCAATTTCTCTCCTTTAGCCAATCTTTCCCTACAATTAGTACACATGGTAACTTCATTATCTGGGTCACAATTATATGGGCAATCTGCAACTACCTCTATCTCTGGCAAAAGTGCTGCTAATGCCCTTACTGCTGTGGATTTTGCAGTACCTTTTTCCCCACGAATTAATATACCTGAAAGCTTAGGATTTATTGCATTAAGAATTAATCCCTTTTTCATTTCCCCTTGTCCTACAATAGCTGAAAAAGGATATATTTTTTTACCATCTACCATTTTTAATCCCCCTCATAATTAAATTTCCATATTATTTCTTACAGCTTGTACTAAAGTATCTGCTTTTAAATCATCTATTTTATAATATTGAGCTCCTAAATTTTTAGCCAATTCTTTTGCCAAATGGAAACTTATTAAATTTTTCTTTTCTACATCAATAACTAATGTCTTTATTCTCTCTTCCTCTCTTATGGTTTCTGCTATCTTTGCTACCTCTTTTAAAGGCTTTTCCCCAGTAACACTAACATTTCCTTTTCCATCAGATATTATTATCATCATTGGAGAAATATTTGGCTCTTTAAAAATCTCAGTTTTTGCCATTTCATAAGCCTTTTTCATTCCAGACGACAATGGGGTCCTTCCACCTGTTGGCATTTGCTCTAAAAGTTTATGGGCTAACTCTACACTATTAGTAGGTGGTAATATAGATTCTGCTGTTTCACCTTTAAAAGCAATCATAGCTATTTTATCCCTCTTTTGATAAGCATCTAATAGAAGAGAGAAAATTGCTGCCTTTGTTTCTACCATACGCTGTTGCGCTCCCATTGAACCACTGGCATCAACTACAAAAATAAGAAAGTTTCCAATTTTCTTTTCACGTACCTTATTTCGTATATCACTGGACTCTATAGCTATAGCCACCTCTTTATGACATCTACTTTTCTGATAAGGTGCTGCTGCCCTAAGTGTTGCATCTAATGCAAAATCATTGTTTTTTCTTTCCATGGTACTCCTTATGTACCTGCCTGCTCTAGAAGGAGTTTTGGTACTTGAACGCCTTCCTGAACCCTTTCTAAGCACTCTATCTTTTTTATAAGCTATTTTTTTAACTTGGAATGGCTTACCTATAGAAAATACCTTATCTATTATCTTTGAGGCTCTATTCTGTTGCTTTTCATCTGAAGCATCTTCATTTTCCCGCTCTTCTTCACTATTGTTTTTCTGATTATTTCCATGATTTTTCTCATCTTTACTTTGGTTTTTTTCATTCTTATTTTTATCTTGCTCTTTATCTTCATTCATATGATTTTTCTCATTCTCTTGGTTCTTTTGTTGATCTTCATTTTTAGGTAACTCTGGTTGTGGATTCTTTCTATGAAAAAGTACAAGTTCTGCAGTTTCATAAACATCTTCCTTAACAACCTCATATCGTCCATTTAATGCAGCTACAGTACGAGCTGCTGCTTCCATAACAATATCTGCCCTATGCCCTGATACAAAAGCCTTTATGCATAAATCAGCAATTAGCTCCAGCATATTTTCAGATATATTTACTTTAGGAAGAATTTCCCTAGCCCTTTCTATTTTTTCTCTTAGTTTTTTTTCCTCAAAACACCACTTATTTTTAAACTCCACTGGATTTTTATCAAATTCTTCTCTTCTCTTTATTATTTTTACTCTTTCTTCAGGCTCATCTACACCTTCCACTTCTACGCAAAGCCCAAATCTATCCATAAGTTGAGGTCTTAAATCTCCCTCTTCTGGATTCATGGTTCCAACTAAAATAAATTCTGCTGGATGAGAATAAGACACACTTTCTCTTTCTACCACATTTATTCCCATAGATGCTGAATCCAACATTACATCTACAATATGATCATCTAACAAATTAACTTCATCTATGTAAACAATTCCTCTGTTAGCTTTTGCTAATATACCTGGTTCAAACTTACACTTCCCATTTTTAATTGCATACTCCAAATCCAAGGTTCCCACTACCTTATCTTCCGTAGCAGCTATAGGTAAATCCACCACTGAAACCTTTTTATGTACTACTTTAATCTTTTGTCCATTTTCAAATTTTTCCTTACACCTATCACAAAGCTTTAGTTCTTCATCGGGATTACAATTAAAAGTACAACCTTCTACCACTTTTATATGTGGAAGTACATCTGCTAAAGCCCTAACTGCTGTTGATTTAGCAGTTCCCTTTTCCCCTCTAATTAAAATTCCTCCAATAGATGGATTAACTGCATTCCATATAAGCCCTTTTTTCATTTTTTCCTGTGCTACAATGGCCGTAAAAGGATACACAATCCTACCAAACTTCCCCACAAAAATGCTCCTTTCCGCATTTAAAAACCGTATTTTTATAACAAAAAAAACACGAAGGTTTCTTAATTAATAAACCTTCGTGGCTTTGATTTCATAATTTATATAATTATCTTAATATAATTTTTCATTTTTTCATGAACCTTCGTGGTTACACAAGCCTTATTTTAGCATTTTACATAATATTTTGTCAATATAAACTTAAAATCCCTTTCTCTTAGCTTCTCTTCCACTTTCATTAATTCCTGGTTCTTCTACAGTGGTATTTAACTTATTTTTTGCCCATTGATTTTGTGTCTTACTACCATTGGCTAAATAATTTTCCTTAGTCCACTCTCTTTTATTTTTTCTGTCATTCACACTATCATCTGCTACTCAAAACATGGTCAAATGTATCCATATTGAGATTCTTACTGCTTCAACGTACTCTGCCTTGCCTAAGCTACTACAGTTTGTATAGTACTCCACAGTCGTTAATTCCCCAAATAGCCTTGGGTACACATATAAGTGCTTGTTTAATTAAGCTATCTTATATTCTTTAGCATTGGCTAAATTGATTGATGCATTTAAATCTCTATCAATAGAAAACCCGCAACTGCATTTATAAACTCTATCAGATAGTTTTAAATCTTTCTTATATGCTCCACAACAGCTACACATTTTACTACTTGGATAGAATCTATTAACTATTCTTACTTCAATATTATTTTGTTTGGCCTTTAAAATAAGCTTAGTTCTAAATTCATAAAACTTTTGCCCAGCAACCGCTTTAGCTAAATGTCTATTCTTCATCATTCCACTTACATTTAAATCTTCAATAGTTATAAAACTTGGTTTTTGTTTTATTAACTCATTTACTGTTTTATTTATATAATCAGTTCTTATATTTGTAAGTCTTTGATGAAGTTTTTGTACCTTGACTATTTGTTTTTGGATATTTTGGCGAGTAGCTTCTCCTTTCTCTTTTTTATTTCTTAATTTTAAACTTTCATATTTTCTTGAAAGCTTTCTTTGCTCACGTTTTAGTTTCTTTTCTGCTTTTTTAACTGTTTTAGTTTTGTTAATATTCTTTTTAGATAAACCATTATTACAAATTGCAAAATTCTTTAGTCCAAGGTCTACGCCTATTCCTTCTGAATAAGGTTTATTGTCTAAATTAGTAGCTTCTTCAACTAAAATTGAAACAAAATATCTATCTGCTTTTTGACTTACTGTACCACTTTTAACTATAGCGTTAACTGGAATGTAACCAAATTCTTTTAATCTAATCCAGCCTAAAGTCGGAACTTTAACTCTATGTCTTTCAATAGTCCAATCTGTTTTATTATTCTTTGGAAAGTAAGCTTTAACATCTTGGTTTTTCTTTTTCTTAAATTTAGGGAAACTTGCTTTACCATCAAAAAACTTTTTAAAAGCTTTTTCTCCATTCATAATGGCTTGTTTAGTAGCTTTGGAAGACACTTCTTTAATCCAAGCTTTGTCAGGATGATTAGGAATATATTTGTTATTAAGCCATTTAGAAAAATCCATACCACTAATAAATTTTTTCTCTTTTTCATAAACTTCTTTATTATGAGCAATATAAAAATTGTATATAAACCTACTTACACCAATAGTTTGATGAATTTTAGTTATCTGTTCTTCTGTTGGTTTAATTTCTATTTTGTATGCTTTTTTCAACTTCTTCATCTTCCTTTATCTTTTTCTTATATTTTCTTTATATTGCTCATAAGTATAATATCTCCTATTTGTTGGTGTTCTAAATGCTTTTAATATTCCTTCGTTATCCCATCTTTGCAATGTTCTAACTGATACATTAATTAATTCTGCAAATTCATTTGGTTTATAGTTATTATTTTTCAAATGTACTCACTTCCTTTTCATAAGTACATTTTACTATATTTAATTACTTTTATTTATATTTTAAATAACTAAAGATATCTCCTTTATTATTTTCTCTAGTAATAGTATGAATAGTTTTTTAATAATTAATTCTTATACATTTAAACTTCTATTAATAGTTAATTATAATGCAGCTGAAATTAGTAATTTGCATTACATCTTTAACGCAAAATTCCTTTTAATTCAAAAACTACTTTTAACCCATTTATTCTCTTATATTATATTTTTCTTATTTCAAGTTCAACTTGGCTAGTGCATCTGCTAAAGCTGAATTTACTGGTGTCTCATTTTCCTTTTTAATTTTTTTCATATATTTGGCTACATCTTTTTTATTTACCTTATCTCCTTCTGCCTTCTTTCTCTTATTAAATGCAGAAAGTTTTTCTCTATAACTGCAGTTAGGACATACAAATATCCTACCTTCCCCTTCTCCTCTAAGCTCTAACTTTTTGTGACATTGAGGACATCTAGCATTAGTTACTTTAGAAAGATTTTTTCTATATCCACATTCTCTATCTTGACATACTAGCATCTTTCCCTTTTTTCCGTTAACCTCAAGAAGATACTTTCCACACTCTGGGCATTTAGCTCTAGTCATATTATCATGAATATATTTTTCTGTGCTGCCTTTTACATCAGATACAAGCTTTGAAGCATAATTTTTCATATCTTCAATAAATTTTTTGTTATTTAATTTTCCCTTACTTATCTCAGCTAATTGCTGTTCCCATCTTGCAGTAAGTATTGGAGATTTTAAATCTGATGGTACAAGGTCTACTAATTGCTTACCTTTAGAAGTTGGATGAATATCTTTTCCTCTCTTTTCTATATAAAAAGTATTAAAAAGTTTCTCTATTATATCTGCTCTTGTGGCAACAGTTCCTAGTCCACCTGTTTCTCCTATGGTTTTCATTAATGTTTTGTTATTTGTTTCCATGTACTTTTGAGGATTTTCCATGGCTGAAAGTAATGTCCCTTCATTAAATCTTGCTGGTGGCTTTGTCTGTCCTTTTACTAATTTAGCTTCTCTTAATTTTATTTTATCTCCTTTTTTAATCTCTGGAAGTGCTTGTTCTTTCACTATCTCTTCCCTATCATCATTGTAATCATCATCTAAAAATTCTTCTCTATCATACACAGTCTTCCAGCCTTTAAATTTAATTATTTTTCCCTTAGCAAAAAATGTTTCTCCTTCTACTAAAGCTTTAACTGTAGTTTGCTCATATTCAAAAGGTGGACATAAAACCGCTAAGAATCTTCTTATAACTAAATCATAAATATTCATCTCTTCACTACTAAGACGTGATAAGCTTACTCTTTCCTCTGTAGGAATAATAGCATGGTGATCGCTTACCTTGCTGTTATCCACAAAACTTTTATTTCCTACTATTTTTCCTTTTAAAAGAGTTTGAGCGGATTTAGCATATGGTCCTATAGCTATGCTTTTAATTCTCTCTTTTAATGTTCCCACCACATCTGTAGTTATATACCTAGAATCTGTTCTTGGATAAGTAAGCAATTTGTGATTTTCATACAATCTCTGCATAATTGATAATGTTTGTTTTGCAGAATATCCAAATCTTCTATTGGCATCCCTCTGAAGCTCTGTTAAATCATATAAAGCAGGAGAAAACTTTTTCTTATAAGATTTATTTATTTCTATAATTTCTCCTTCTTTACCATCAACCCTGGTTACAATACTCTCACCTTTGCTTTTATTAAAGGTTCTAGTTTGTCCTCCTTTGTTATCTTGCCACTGAAGTGTAAATCCATTTGCTTTTGCATTTACAGAATAATAGTCCTTAGGAACAAAATTTTTAATTTCCTCTTCCCTTTCTACTATCATAGCTAGAGTAGGCGTTTGAACCCTTCCTGCTGAAAGCTGAGCATTGTATTTACAAGTTAAAGCCCTAGTAACATTAAGACCTACAAACCAATCCGCCTCTGCTCTACATACAGCTGACTTATATAGATTTTCATAATCCTTAGAAGGCTTTAAATTATTAAATCCTTCCTTAATAGCCTTATCTGTTTGAGAAGATATCCAAAGACGTTTCATTGGCTTTTTAACCTTTGCCTTTTCTATTATCCATCTTGCCACCAACTCTCCTTCTCTCCCTGCATCTGTGGCTATAACAATTTCCTTTACATCATTTCTATAAAGTTGATTTTTTACCGCACTAAATTGCTTAGAGGTTTTCTTTATTACTACAAGTTTCAAATAAGAAGGTATCATTGGAAGCTGTTCCATATTCCAAGATTTATACTTAACATCATAGGCTTCTGGATCTGCTAAAGTAACTAAATGTCCAAGAGCCCAAGTAACTATATATTTATCACCTTCTAAATATCCATTACCCTTTTTCTTACATTTTAAAACTCTAGCCAAATCACGCCCAACGGAAGGCTTTTCAGCTAATACTAATATTTTACTCATATATCATCTTAGTGAAAGAGCGAATCAAACACACTAAATCACTAAATACTCACTTCCTTTCTTTTTATATTATTTCATATCCATTACAATACGTAAAATACATTTATTTTAATTAAACCACAAAAGGTACACTGTGGTGGAATTATATATTAAATTAACTTTTAAACACAGAATCACTAATATTATACCTTATATTATTTCCAATATAAAAATACAGAATTTTCAATTATTAAGGATTTTACTATTCACTATGATATAATATAAATCCGTTGGGTATTAAATCAAAAACCTTGCATATTTTGTTACCATTTTTATCCAGTATACCTAATATGCTATAGGTTTAAACTATTAATATGTCACTGAAAAGGAGTGTTACTATGAAAATTTTTGAAACTCTTATTGATGAGACTTTACAAGCTGAAGACATAGAAGAACTAGAGGCTGCAGCAGATTTGTTTCAATTTGGTATCGAGAAAGGCTATTACACTAAAAAGCAAGCGGATGAATTTAATTCTACTTATTGGAAAGTAAAAAACAAATGGCTAGCTTATGAAATTTCAGAAAAAATAAAAGCTAATATGTTTGACATTATATATATAGTTTCCAATGCCCCTGCTAATATAAAAGATAATAAAGATGAACTTTTTAACTATGTAAACGGACGTATTAAAGCACTTAAAGGTAAAATAGGAAAACTAAAATAAACAAATCTGCCTTTAATTTGGTAGTAAATGTGTTTTTCTAGATACTCTCAAAACCACATTTATTACTTTCTTAAAGACAGATTTTTCTATACCCTTATGCAGAACATTTTAACCTTTCTAAATTTAAAATATTAGATTTTCTATAGTAAATTTTTCTTTGCACCCTTCTTTAAAGTACTTTTATAATCAATAAATTCGTATATGTCATCTTGAAATTTATAACTAAATTCTTGAAGCTCCTCTAAATATAACTCCTCAATGGCTTTATTTTTTTCTTCACAATACATAACTATAGAGCCTATTATTCCGTGGGCATCTCTAAAAGCTACACCTTTATTTACCAAATAATCTGCTGCCTCTGTAGCATTTAAAAATCCTTTCTTTACTGCATTATACATATTATGTTCTTTAATTTTTAACCCCTCTAACATTTGGGTCATTATTATAATACATTTTAGAAAAGTATCACTTGCATCAAAAAAAGGCTCTTTATCCTCTTGCATATCTTTGTTGTAGGCTAATGGTAATCCTTTCATGGTAGTAAGAAGAGAAATTAAATCTCCATAAACCCTTCCACATTTACCCCTTATAAGTTCTGCAGCGTCTGGATTTCTCTTTTGAGGCATTATACTACTTCCCGTAGAAAAGCTATCACTTATTTCTATAAAATCAAATTCCTTTGTACTCCATAAAATAAGCTCCTCACTTAATCTACTTAAGTGCATCATAGATATGGAAAAATTTGATATTAGTTCTATAATATAATCTCTATCACTTACACCGTCCAAAAAATTATCTACAGGTTTTTTAAAACCTAACTGTTCAGTGGTAAAATTCCTATCAGTTTCATATGTAGTTCCTGCCAAAGCACAGCACCCTAAGGGGTTTTCATTAAGTATGCATAGAGCATTTTCTAGTCTTTTTTTATCCCTGTAAAACATACTATAATAAGCCATCATATGGTGTTTAAAAGTAATCACTTGTGCTCTTTGAAGATGAGTATATCCTGGCATAATAACTGGGTTTTTGTGAGCTAAATTCTTTATATTTTTTAATAAAATATCTACAGCATCTATTATTTCTATAGCTTTATGCTTTGCATATAAACGCATATCCAATGCCACTTGATCATTTCTACTCCTAGCGGTGTGAAGTTTTTTTCCCACATCACCTATACGCTGTATTAGATTTATCTCCACAAAACTATGAATATCCTCATATTCTCCTTGTATACTTAAACTTCCGCTTTCTATATCTTGCAGTATGGATTTTAATCCATTTACTATTGCTTTTTCTTCCTCGTCTTTTAATATAGAGCACTTACAAAGCATCTTTACATGAGCAATACTCCCGATAATATCTTGATAATATAATTTTTTATCAAAAGGAAGGGAGCTATTAAAGTCCTCCATAAGCTTACTTTCTCCCTGTTTAAATCTTCCACCCCAAAGTTTCATCCAATCACCCTCATTATGAATTTTTCTTTAATGCATTTATTTTACCTGGCAGAGAAAATAGCTTTATAAATCCTTCTGCATCCTTATGATCATATAAATCACTAGCACCAAAAGAAGAAATTCCTTCATCATATAATGCATAAGGTGATTCTTTGCCAGCCGCCATTACATTGCCCTTGTACAATTTAAGCTTTACTGTACCAGTTACAGTTTCCTGAGTTTTTTCAACAAATGCATCCAGAGCATCTTTTATTTTAGTAAACCAAAGACCATTATATACAAGTTCACCATACTTTTGAGAAATACCATATTTAAAATGAAGCGTTTCTTTATCTAAAGTAATCTCTTCTAACTCTTTATGTGCTACATAAAGTATAGTTCCTGCTGGTGTTTCATATATGCCTCTAGATTTCATGCCAACTAATCTATTTTCCACTAAATCTACAATTCCTATGCCATTTTCTCCCCCTACTTCATTCAAGATTTTAACTATATCTAATGGGGACAGTTCTTCACCGTTTATTTTTTTAGGAACTCCCTTTTCAAAATATATTTCTACATAGGTAGCTTCATCCTTAGCTTTTTCAGGAGAAATAGTCATATGATACATTTCATTATTATGCTCTTTACTTAAAATCTCAATATCTCCACCTTCATGACTGGTATGCCAAAGATTTTGATCTACTGAATATATTTTTTCCTTAGTAACAGATATAGGAATTCCCTTTTCTTTTGCATAATCAATGGCATCTTCTCTTGATTTTATATTCCAAATTCTCCAAGGAGCTATGATTTTTATAAAAGGATCTATAGATGCTATGGAGACTTCAAATCTAACTTGATCATTTCCCTTTCCAGTACATCCATGACATATGTACTTAGCGCCTTCCTTATGAGCTATCTCCACTAATTTTTTACTCATTAAAGGTCTTGCAAAAGAAGTCCCTAAAAGGTATTTCTCCTCATATACGGCATTAGCCTTAAGTCCCTTAAAAACATAATCCTCTATAAATTCCTCTGTTAAATCCTCTATATAAACCTTGAAAGCACCTGAATTTATAGCTTTTTTCTCTATTTCATCCATAGGATCCTTTTGACCTACATTTATACAAACAGCAATTACATCTAAATCATAATTTTCCTTCAGCCAAGATATTATTATAGACGTATCCAAACCTCCTGAATAGGCTAGTACAACTTTTTCTTTCATTTATAATTCCTCCTTAGTTAGCTAGTTCGCTTTTTTTATTTCTTAATTATTCAACTTTCGCAGTTATAAAATAAAAATTTTAAACCCCTATTAATCTAATGTAGAGCTTGAACTTTATGTGCGAAAGTTCAGTTAATTATATGCACATTAATCTTTATTTACGCACTATAGAATATTTTTTCATAACAACACTTTCTACAACTTTAATTTCAAATTTTAACTTAAAACCTTATTTAAAAATACCTTTGTTCTTTCTTCCTTAGGATTATTAAAAATCTCCTCTGGAGTACCTTTCTCTACAATTTTTCCATCATCCATGAATATAATCTTATCCGCCACTTCTTTAGCAAAACTCATTTCATGAGTTACCACTACCATTGTCATGCCTTCCTTTGCCAAATTCTTCATAACACTTAATACTTCACCTACAAGTTCTGGGTCCAAAGCGGAAGTAGGCTCATCAAATAGCATTATATCTGGATTCATTGCAAGTGCTCTAGCAATAGCTACCCTTTGTTTCTGTCCTCCTGATAATTTAGACGGATAATAATGTATTTTGTCTTCTAATCCAACTTTTTCTAAAAGCTCTAAAGCTATTTTTTTAACCTGATCCTTATCCTCTTTTTTTACAATTATAGGAGCCTCCATAACATTTTCCAGCACCGTCATATGAGGAAAAAGATTAAAATTTTGAAACACCATTCCTATTTTTTCTATGGTTTTTCTTAACTTCTTTTTATTTTTAATCTGTAATTCTTCTCCTTCAATTAAAACTTTTCCGCTCTCAGGAACCTCTAAGGAATTTAGACACCTTAACAAAGTGCTCTTTCCTGAACCTGATGGTCCTATAATTACTAGAACTTCACCTTTTAAAACTTCTATATTCAAATTTTCAAATACTATCAACTTATGAAATTTCTTTGTTAAATTAATTGTTTCAACAATCTTCAATTTTGTGCCTCCTTCCCATTTACAAGATTGTATAAATTTTTAGCACTATTTTTTTCATATTTCACTTTACATATCTTCTGTTGTCATAATTTTATATTTATTTTAGTGTATTTAATAAATTGAAAGTTTCTTCTCTAATAAAGAAAATACGGTTGTAAACAATGTAGTCATTACCAAATAAAGACTTCCTGCTATAAAGAAGGCTTCCATAGGTCTAAAGCTTGATGCATATAAAAGCTGCGCTGATCTCATAGTTTCAACCATGGATATAGTAGAGACTAAAGAAGTATCTTTAAGCATGGTAATAAATTCATTTCCCACGGAAGGAGTTATAATTTTAAAAGCTTGAGGTAATACCACCTTTTTCATAGATTGTACATAATTAAAACCCAATGCTTTACATGCCTCAAATTGCCCCTTATCCACTGATAAAATCCCACCTCGGATTATTTCAGCCATATATGCCCCAGAATTTAAACTTAATCCTATAATAGCTGCGTACATAGGGGTAAGTTCTATTCCTACAAAGGGTAAGCCATAATAAAAGAAAAATAATTGCAATAAAATAGGTGTTCCTCTTAAAAGCCATGTATAAAACCCTCCTATAGTATACAAGAATTTATTTCCAGAGAGTTTCATTAGGGAAACTAATACTCCAATGATGCTACCTAAAAACACTGATACAACTGTAAGCTCAATAGTCATAATGCTACCTTTTAATATAATAGGAAACATTTCTTTAATAATATTTAATTGCAAATGCTCTCCTCCTTTGCCTATTTAATCTTTTATTGATAGTTTTACAATTGAATAATAATTTCAAAATTTAATATTATTAATTTTCCATATTCTTTGCATAAGCATCAAATCCAAACCATTTAATTGATAATTTAGATAAAGTTCCTTCCTGTTTTAGCTCATCAATAGCCTTCTGTATAGCATCTTTTAATTCTTTATCATTCTTTTTAAATCCAATGCCCATAGGCTCTTTACTTACCATGCCATCTAATATTTTGTATTCTCCAGGACTTTTAGTAGTATAATATCCACCTACTTGAGCATCCATAATAACCGCATCTACTCTTTTAGAAGATAATTCATGAAATGCCTCTGTTATTTTGTCATACTTTTTCACTTCTTTTAACTCCTTAATTTCAGAAGCAGCCTTGTCACCAGTAGAACCTAATTGACATGCCAATACTTTGCCTTTTAAATCTTTAAAACTTTTTATGGATGTTTCTTCACTTCTCACAGCTATAACTTGTCCACCCATTATGTATGGTTTTGAAAAATCTATAGTTTCCTTTCTCTTATCAGTAATACTCAATCCTGAAATTATCACATTAAATTTTGAAGCATTAAGAGCTAATAATATTCCATTAAAATCGGAAGTTATAAATTCAGCCTTAACCCCAAGTTTCTTAGCTATTTCCTTGCCTAAATCTATGTCAAATCCCACCAAATTATTTTTTGAATCTCTAAACTCCATTGGTGGATAAGAATCATCTAGTCCTATAGTTAACTTACCTGAATTTTTTACATTTTGGAGTGCATTACCTTCACTCTTCTTTTTTCCACATGCTACTAACAAAGTGCTTACCATTAAAACTGTTAAAATAATAGATAGAATTTTTTTCATAATATTTTCCTCCCTTTTAATTTTTATTTTTTACTTTTCTGTTTTTTGTTTCTTGAATTTAATTTTTAATTTCGTTTTTATTTTTACTTTTATTTTTACTTTTGTTTTTTAATTTTTAATTATTCAATTTATGATTTTTGAACATTATCCTATATACCTTATCTTCAATATTTTTTACTGTGTATTTTGCTTGATGTATTTTTATTCATATTAGCTTATATTTATGCATTAATTTTAATAAATTATACATATAAATGAATTTATATGTATGGTATGTTAAGTAAATATATTCCTTAATTAAATTATAAATATTGTTACAAGACTAATATTAAATATATATTAAAATCACGCAAAGATAATCATCGCATCCTTATCATATGATTTTTCAAGTATTGCATAGGTTTTTCTCTTTTGGGACGTATTATGATAAATAACTAATTTGAATTGTATATTATTATATTTACTTATTTACTTGTAATATTCACTTTATTTATTCATTGTAAAAGATTATATATTATTATTTATAATTATGCAATATTTTTTTATGTTTTTATCATAAAAATTTCAGTAAAATTTAAAATTGTTCTTCATATAATGTATTATGCGGTAAGGAGATGATTAAAATAGGTAAAAAAAATAGAATTATAGCTTCTTCAATAGCCATCGTTATTTCAATAGTAGCCTATAACGTAAGTTCTAAAGATAAAAATCATCACATAAATAATTTGAATAACTCAATAAATACTTCACTTTCCAAAGATAACATTATTCCAGATCCATATTATTCAGAAGACTACTTAAATCATCATTTAAAAATTATAAACTCTGCGAAAACAAAAGATAAGAAAAACTTCATAATTAAACCTGGAGATACAGGTTCCTCCGTAGAACTTATTCAAAATCACTTAAAAAGATTAGGTTATCCTATAATTGTAGATGGACAATATGGTCAAAAAACTACTAAATATATAATGGAATTTCAATTTAAGGCTGGATTAGTGGTAGATGGAATAGTTGGTAAAGATACTTTTGAAAAACTTAAAAATGCAAAAGAAGATAAATTAAAATACCATAAACCTGAAGTTAAAAATAACGATTCTTCTAAGAGAAAAACTCCAAAAGAATCCTCTAAAAAATCTACTAACAAAAATAACATTATAGATATTAATAATCAATGTTTCTGCTCTACTACACCATACTTTATATATGTAGATCTTAAATCTCATAAGGTCAATATATTTTCAGGACAATGTAAAAATTGGAAATTAATAAAATCTTTCACTTGCACCACTGGCGCTCCTTCTACTCCAACTATAAAAGGCACATATAAACTTAGTTTAAAAGGTAAAGAACTGAAATTAGATTATTGCGTAGTAAAATACTACTCCCAGATACAAGGCAATTATTTATTCCATTCTATATTATATGATTTTAATGGCAAAGTTATGGACAGTAGACTTGGCTATAGCCTTTCCCATGGCTGCATAAGACTATCTACTGAAAATGCAAAATATATATATGATTTTGTACCAATAGGTACTACAATTCATATTCAATAAGTGAACTTTTCTAACAAAATGTTAGATACCATGTTAGAAGTTTCATATATATCATTGATAATAAAATAAAAAACCTATAGGAATAAATTCCTATAGGTTTCTATATCAGTTGATATTATCTTCTGAATCCTCTGTTGTTTCTTTCTTGTTTTCTAGCTTTTCTGCACTCAGGGCATCTTTGAGGTTCATTTTCAAAACCTTTTTCTTTGTAGAACGCTTGTTCTCCCTCAGTGAATACAAATTCTTTTCCGCAATCTTTACATGTTAAAGTTTTATCTGCCATTTAAACATTCCTCCTTTTAATTTATACCAAGATTTAAAACGGATCTACTCGATAACCTAAAAAGGGAATGTTTTAATCGTTATTAAATCTTTTATGTTATAATTTATTAACTATAACATAATTATAATATCACAACTACATTTATTATGCAATATATTTTTTACTATTTTAGGTATACAATTATCTACAAAATACCAAAAATTAAACTATGTTTATTCAAGACAACCTCCCACATTTCTACTTATTTCGGGAGGTGCCAGGCAGCAATAATTTGGCCTTTACTATCAATCTTCTTTTGCCCTTTTCTGTGCAAGTTACTAAAGTAAGAATACTTTCCTCACTAGGATTTAAAACCTCTACTCTTTCAGGCTCCACAACAAATTTATCATAAACCTTGTACTCAAAATCTCCCTGCATAGTTTTTATTAAAATTTTATCTCCATTTGCTATATTCTCTTCAAGCCCATTAAAAAATTCATTATATACGTAACTACTATGTCCAGCAAGAGCGCAGTTTCCCTTTTCACCTGGCATCACAGTTTCAGGAAAATGTCCTACTGCATACCTTAAAAGTTCCTTTTTAACTCCCTCTCCTATGGCCACTGTTAAATCGATTTTTGGTATTTGAATAATACCTATAGTTCCTTCTGACAATGAAAGCTCTTTCTTTTTTGCATCCCTGGAATCTACCTTGTTATTATCTTCATTTTTACTATTTTTATTTCTACTTTCCTTTACTCTCTCTTCAAACTGCTTTACCATAGTTTTATTTTTATTTTCCACTTTATACCTTAAATAAAGAGTACCACCTATAATACCTATACCTGAAACTATTAATAAAATACTTATTACATTTAATATTTTTCTTTTCATATCCCATTATTGCCCCCTATAACAACTCTGATAAAATTCCTCATACAAAAATTATAACAGAAAAAAGAAAAATTTGGGATATATAATTCTTTAAATTCACTATTATTATAATAACCAAGTAACTTCCACCTATACAACCAACCAAGGTATTTAAACTTTTTTCTTTAAATCTCATATGGTAAAAAAAATTCCTTAAATCCCACCTTTACATACTTATATACTAATGTGAAATAGACAAAATAATAATGTACTAAAAATCAAACTCTATAAAGAGAAAGGAGTAATACTTATGAATAATAATTTAGAAGAAACTAAGAGATTAAATGCCCAATCAGTTGCTAATAAAGGAAAAGCTGGTTCTATGTCTAGCAGTTCAATGACTAATAATACTATGTCTGCTAATAACTTTACTAACACTATTGAAGAAACTAAAACCTTAAATGCTCAATCAGTTGCTAACAAAGGTATGTCTAGTTCTACTTCTAATATGTCTAGTAGTTCAATGACTAATGGTGCTATGCCTGCTAATAACTTTACTAACACTATTGAAGAAACTAAAAGATTAAATGCCCAATCAGTTGCTAATAAGGGTAAATCTAGTAAATAATAATTAAAGGCAGGTTTATCCTGCCTTACTTAAAATTATTTTTAAATTTAAACTACAAATATCCACTTAACTTATTGTCATCTTTCATTTTATTTACTAAATGTTTCATCTCCTGATCCTTATTTTTATCCATAATAAGTATAACATCTCCGGAATCTACTATCACCAAATCCTTTATACCAAATCCTATTATGAGTTTCTTACCTCCAAATATAGAACAATTTTCACTCTCCTCCATATAGGCATTTCCTGTTATATTATTTCCTCGATATTCTGCTAAAAATCTACTAAGGGATTCAAAACTCCCAATATCATCCCATATAAAATTGCTCTTTATTACATAAGCTCTTCTAGTCTTTTGCATTATTCCAAAGTCTACAGATATTCCATCAATTAACTGATACTCTTCACCTATAACCTTTTCCTCTTCATCTGTATCCAAAGACTTATATACATTCATAAGTCTTTCATACATTTTAGGTAAATATTTTTCCATTTCTCTAAGGAATACATCTGCCCTCCATATGAACATTCCACTATTCCACATATAATTTCCATCTATTATTAAATCCTTGGCTACTTCAAGATTAGGTTTCTCTAAAAATCGCTCAACCTTATATGAAGGTATTCTACTGACTATTCTTTCGCCAGCTCTTATATAGCCATATCCAGTTTCAGGTCTTGTAGGATTTATTCCTATAGTCACAAGTCCCCTTCTTCTCTGAACTATCTCTACCGCTTGATTTATAGTATCTATAAATTCATCATTGCCTTCTATATAATGATCTGATGGCAAAACAATCATAGTTGCATCTTGATCTTTTTTTAAAAGCTTCACGGCTGAAAGACCTATGCATGTGGCGGTCTCCTTGTTCAGGATATAGGTCTTTTTTATTAATTTTTCATCGGTCGCTACAGGTCGCGGCCGGTCGTTTTTATTCTTCTACATTTGAATCTACTAATACATATCTAATTTTCGACCCTGCTCCAATTCTTTTTATTTTATCTAATTGTATTAATGCATTAAAAATCTCTTTACTCTTCGTTCTACCAAACCCTAACTCACTAGTACATTTTTTAGTATTTATAAATTCATTTTTAATTACATAATCTAGCACCTTTTTTTCATCTGCTCCTAAAACAACTGATTTTTTATCACAATCATCATTATCTATATTATCTATATCATTTATATTTTCATTGCTTACATTTTTAAATACTTCTGTTAAATAATACTTAGTTCCTCTACCTATTCCATCAGCCTCCAAATAACCTTTATCAACTAATAATGATAGTATTTTATTACTATTTATTGCATGTGTATCCAGTAGTTGTTGAAGTCTATTATTAGTAACATATTCTTCCTGATCTGATGCTACTAGTGCCATAACTTCTTCCCTACTTAATTCATTATATTTATTTTTCAATGCTGATTTAAGTAACATTATGCTTTGTTCTGGTAACATTGAAATTGTCCTTAAGGTCAATACTATTCTATCTGGATCGTATAATTCTTCCAAATCTGGTGCTAACCACTCTTGCTCTTTCCATGCAAGTTGTATATTTTCGAGGCCTGAACCTGCACGTTCTCCAATACCTAGTAAATTAAACATCTTAAAGATATTTTCATTTCTCGGATCACTTATTCCACCTTTTAATTGAACTTATAATAAACCTGTACCCTCTTATCCCTAGTATTTTTATCTTCAGTAACCACAATCTTATCTATTAGGCTTTCCACAATAAATCTATCAAATTCCTGAAAATTTATAATTCTATCTATCTTATCTTTATAATATTTATATTCATCATCTACAGATTTTTCATTGTGTATTGCTTTGCATAATTCTTCTTTTTTTCTAAGTAATCTTGCTTGCTTTGATTGAATGTTCTCTAAAACCATCTTAAAATTTCTTTCATTTATTACATCTTCTAGCTTATCTAAATACAGTTTTTCAAATTGCTTATCTAATTTTTGCAGTTCTCTTTGAATAGTATCTAATTCTGAATTCTTATTTTTCTTTTTTGTTACCTTTGACTTTGCTTTTTTATAAATTTCTCCCTTATTGATTTTAGATACATAATTTTTCAAATCTGAAATAATAGTTTCTTTAAGATAGTCCTCTTTTATTGAATGTGCAGTACATCTTTTGGCACCCTGCTGACTGTTTGTGCATTTATAGCCTTTATATTTTTTTCTATAGGACATGCTGCCACCACATTCATTACATTTTAGTATTCCAGAGAAAATATGCACACTATCATACTTATATCTATATCCATTAGCTCTTTTTTGAATCTCCCTTTGAGTTTTTTCAAAAATCTCTTTAGAAATTATCCCTGGGAATTCTCCGCCTATTATCCACTCCTCTTTAGGTGTCTTAACTACTTTTTTTACCTTATAGCTTATTTTTTTATACCTACCTTGAACCATGTATCCTGCATATTTGGGATTTTTTAATATAGACAATATTGTATTGCTATTCCAAAGTCCAAATTTAGAAAAAGCAAAATTTTCAAGTCTTGCTGAGGGCGGTTTAATCCCCTTACTATTCAAATAAGATGCAATTCTCCCAGCGCCCCATCCTTGCAAATATAAATTATAAATCTCTTTTACTACTTCAGTAGTTTCATCTCCCGCTGGTACAAGAGCTATAGTTTTGATATTTTCATTGTACTGCTTTTGAAATTTATAGCCATAGGGTGGTTTACTGGCAATAGAAGATCCCCTAAGCATTCTCTGCTTTAGTCCATCTCTTGAACGCCTTGAGCAGTCTTTTATATACATCTCATTTAAAATATTTTTAAATGGAACTATATCATTAACTTCCTCAAGGGTATCTACATTATCAAGTACCGATATAAATCTTATTCCATTTACTTTAAAATAATCCTCTAGATAATATCCAGCAGTTATATAGTTTCTTGAAAACCTTGATAAATCCCTAGTTAAAACCATATTTATCTTTTTATGCTCTATATCTTCCTTCATTTTTATAAAACTGTCCCGCTGAAAATTAGATCCTGAAAAGCCTGCGTCTTCATAGACATCAATAAGATTGTAAACTGCTTCTTTATCGTTTTTGCTTTTTTCTAAAAGCCATTTTTTTAGACTGGAAACTTGAGCTGGTATAGACTCTTGTTGTTCTTTTTTATCTGTGGAAACTCTAGCGTATATAGCCACATTCCATATTTTTCTCATGCCATTCACTCCCTCAATCTTGCTCTTTAGAGTAAATGGCAGCTGTGCGATTATCTTTACTATAGCATATTTTATTTTTTTTCGTAATGCTGTAATATAAAATCTTTTCTAAAATAATTTTCTCCAATAGCTCCTGAAAGTTCTTATCCCCATAATGAAATTCTATATCTACTTTAGACACAAAAAATCCTCCAGCATATTGCTATATATATTAATATGCTAGAGGATTAGTTATAATGTAAAATTGAAAATTTAGAATGAAAAACCCTTATTAATCTAATGTAAAACTTACAAATTTATATGCAAAAATTGAGTTATATGATATTTTGCTAATATTTATTCATTAGCTCCACCTTCTATAATTCAATACATTCCACATGTTTTTTACCTATAACAATTATCAATAAATATTTCTTGCTTTTATTTGAAGCATGTTCTAATTTGCTGCTGCATTTATATCTTTGAAGTTGCTCTAATCCCTGATTTTTGACTTCTTCGAACTTATCTTTTTCACTTTCCTTTATATATTTAAGTTCTATAACCCACTCATAATTAATATATTTATCATAAGCTTTATTTGAAGAAAGAAATATATCTATATATCCACCTTCTACCTCAAATTCACTATTTACTAGATATATACCATTTATAAAAAAAGAAATTAAAATCATCTTTACACTTTTTTCATTAAACTGCATTAAATCTCTATTAGATAATACAGAAATAAAATTCTTTAAATACTCATTAAATAATGTTATTTTGCCATTTGAAGCCATATTATTTACCGCATCAAATAACATTTCATCTTCTACTAATAATTTGGATTTTTCTTGAAATTTTTCAATAAAATATTCCCAATAAATAGTCCTAACTGCATAATTAGGTATGGCCATAATATACTTATCAAAATAAGTATTGTGAATTGTAAGCATACCCATATAATATAGTAGAGATACAAAATTCTCCTTTTTATCATACATATATTCTAAATTAAATTTTTCCACCAATTTTGTGCTTATTTCTTCTCCTAAAATAAGTTTTTTTACAATTTCCTCATCCCTAAAATTAAATGCCATATTTTCTAACTTTCTATAATCAGTTTTAATATTCATATCTAATAAATTTTCAGGATAAACTTTATTTTTTATAATATTTTGTATAAAATAAAGAGACAAACTTGGATTATATACTCTATTTTTTGAAAACTTACTAAACAAATAACCATCATAATATTTTTTCATGTCTTTTAAAACAGTTTCTAAATCAAACATTTCATCTATTTTATATTCTTTTAATATGCTTCTTATTTCTTCTTCATTAAAACCCAGCATCTCATTTACATTATTTTCTAAAGTCAAATTAATTGTTATGTTAAATCCGCTAGTTAAATCATCTAGCATTATAGGACTTACTCCTGTAATAAAAATTCTTTCTACACAAAATGCAGTGCCAGTTTTTATAGTTTTATAAAAAGTTCTTACATATCTCTCGCTTGATATCACTTCATAATATAAATTTTTATTACCACATGAAATTAAATCATTTGCAAAGTTATCATACTCATCAATTATTATAAACATTTTTTTATTTGTGGTATTAGTCAATGATATAATTTTATTTATAACTATTTCAGCACCTTTAGATTCATTTAAAATATCTTTATCTTGAAAAAACTTATCATATTTAGCCAAAAACTCCTTAGCAGCTGACAAAACACAGTTATCAAAACTTTCTATAAATCTTTCTTTTCCTTCACTTACCACTAAATTAGAGAAATTTATATATAATACTAAATACTGATTTCTTCTCTCAGTTGGATTTAACCCTATATATAAATCTTTAAATAATTCTTCAAATTTTTCAGCTTTATTTATATCATAATAATTTTCTATCATAGATAAAAATAAACTTTTACCAAACTTTCTAGGCCTTATAAAAAACTGATATGGAGGCTCATTTTCTAGAATCTCAATGTATTTACTTTTGTCTACATATAAATAATTTTGTTCTCTAATTGTCTGAAAATTAGATATACCATAGGGAACTTTTTTCATATTAATACATTCCTCTCACTAAACAAGTTTTATTGTATAATTTAATTAAAACATATTCCTATTCTCTTCAATAAAATTCCTCTGTTTATTTAAATAATTAATAAGAGGTTTTACATTATTATTTGTAGATTCCTCTAAAGCTTTTTTATATTCAGTTGAAGTTTCACCATTCATATATTTAAGCGGTAACCTATTATCAAGTAATTGTTTTAAAAATATAAAACGACCTATTCTTCCATTACCATCTTGAAATGGATGTATCTTTTCAAATTCTAAATGAAATTTTGCTATATCTTCTAATGTTACTTCTTTTAGATTATTAAATTTATTTATTAAAATATTCAATTTATCTTCAACTTCCCAAGGATTTGCTGTATCAAAATTAGCCCCTAATATTTTATTAGAATATTTCTTAAAAACACCTGCTAAACCTAAATCATATAGTCTAGTTCTATACATTAAACTAGCATGCCACTCTTTTATCATTTCTAAAGTTAAAGGCTTATCCAAACTATCAATAATTAAATCAAATGTATAAAACGAATTCACAGTTTCTTGTACATCATCTAAAGTATGAGTTCCTGTAACTATATTTTTTTCCATAAGCATTTGTAAAGCTTCTGTCGTAAATGTACTTCCCTCTATTTTATTAGAATGGTAGATAAAATCATATTTTAATATTTCATTTAATGAATTATGAATACCCTTTGTTTCCTTTAATATTTGTAAAAATTTATTGTACATTTTTATAACTCCTATTCATTTAAAATAATTCATTATTATATATTATACCCTATACAATATTAAATAAAAACACATTTTCCATTTTATCCAAGTTTGTTTTAGGATCTATCGTATTGTTCAAGTAAGTATTTATCAAAAGTGTATTTACTTTTATAAATAACTATACTTCTTTTTTAAATTTAAATAACTTTCTAACACCACTAAAATTCTATAATAAAAAAACTAGCACTTGTAAAAATGCTAGTCTTATACATACTCTGAATAGTATACACAGAACTTATGTAAAAACACTATAAAAATCATTTGCCACAACATTTTTTATACTTTTTTCCACTTCCACATGGACAAAAATCATTGCGTCCAACTTTTTTAGAATGTCTTGTAAAATAACAACTTTCACGCCAGGCAATTTCAATGTTACCTATTATTTCATGATAAAATTTATTCCAAATATATTCTGGTAAGCCTCCGTTTTTAAGTGTGGTTTTTCCTTTAGAATTATAATCTACAAAACAAATAAAATTCTTATTGTTTGGCAATATCTCCTTATTTGTACGATAATCCTTTTTATAAACATTAATATATAAAGAATCTGCTTCCATTAAACCATGCTTTTGTTGTATTCTTGGTGATGGTGGATTTTTGATACCTTTTAGCCATTCAATTGCATTAGTAATAACTTCAAGAATTTCTTCCTTATTTTCAACATCTCCAATATATAAATGAGCTCTCAGCCGTTTTCGCTCCTGATTACTGACATCTTGTATATTATTTATTTTATATTTGTCAGTTGTGTAGTTTGGAAAACAAAAGTATTTTACTTCAGTTAAATCGACAACTTCAGTTGAAGGATCAAAAATAATGAAATCACCTCGCTCAATTACACTTTTTAATACAACATCAAAATTCTTTTCTTGGGTATACATATCAACAATTTCTTTATTTGTATACCGTATCCATCCAGTAAGCATTCTAGGATTGCTGAAAGAGAACATGTATTGCTCATATTCTTTGTAGTGATCAAAAACTAATATAGCCATTAATGTTGCAATTTGACCGATATAAGCTCTATCTGTATTTTGAATTTCTATATCAACATTCAATTGTTTGTTATTACCAATATCACTTATGCTACGACAATAAATACAAGGTATACTAAGTTGCATTGCAATTAAAGAAAAAGCTGGATAATCTCTTTTAACAGTATCAATATTTAATAATTCAATGTGTTTATTAATGAAAAGAGTCAATCCTAGCAAAACCCCGCTAGCTGTGTCGAATGCAGAATCTATCATATAATCAAATTCGTGTACAGATAACTCAAGACACTTAGAAACATGGTTTTCAATATAATAAAAACATAGTCTTTCACCAATTGCCTGCCTCTTTACTGCAACTTTTCCGTGATTTATTGCATTTCTTAAATTCACATTAATATTTTTTGCAATTTCTTCATATCCATTTTTATTAACTACTGCAACCAATTTACTGAGCGTATTTTGGGACGTATAATCTTTATTTATCGCTTTACCTGTCAAAAAAGCAATAACTCTTAAGAAGTTGGACAAACAACTTTCAAGAATTGCAGTATAAGTTGGTAATCTATACAGTAGTGTTTTTGTTTCTTGAGCTATATTAAAATTACGCAAATCTAATATTGTTTGAGAAATCTGTAAGTATGAATTATAACCCATTAAAAAATACTCAAAAATTGTTTCGTCAATTTCTAAATCGTTACTATGATTATTATATAAGTCTTCCAGTAATTTATATACTTGCCCACAAACAGATGTGTTCCAATATGAACAAGGCTCTGTTGTCACTATCTTATCCAAAAGATAGAGCATTTCATGACTTATTTCAGTAATACATAGATCTATATTTTTATCAATTTGATCCAATAACTTGTCTAAATCAAATTGAGAGTAAAACTTGGCTTTGCAATATTCTACAACCCAATTCACACCACCACCCCTTAAAAACTATATTTATAAATTTATACCAATCAGTGTAATATAAACTTTAAATAATCATAAAATTACTATTTATTAAAGCTCTAATACTTTTTACATTACAATATGCAAAAATTTTTTTGTTATAACCTTGTATAAACAGCTCTTCATTAATAATGGTTCTTTAATAATTTCTATACCTACATTAAAAAATTTATTTTAATAAACTCCATGTATCTTTTTAATATTTTTAAATATCTATATTAAATTCATCACCTTCAAATTTTTCACAGAGCCATTCCCATTGTTTAACTCGCTTTTCCATTTTTAATTTATTTATTGGATCTTTTATATAAATTACTTTTATTTGAGAAACCTGATTTATAATTAAGCATATATAATATCGCTCACCATACATATGAGCGGTAGTATATTCATTATTGGTTAAAGTAAAACTATCATTTTCACTATTTAGTGATTTTACCTCTATATATCTAATACTACCATTATTTTCAAAACTCTCAATATCATATCCTTTATTCTGCTTGCTTACATCAGTTGCTTTATTTCCAAATAAAAATTCTTCAATTTCAATGCATTGAATTTCTGCACTTCTCCATTTTGAAATGTTAATTTTAATACCTTTATTATTAGTACTATAAGTATTTGAATTAATATAATTGTTACTATTTGAAGATTTCTCTATTATATCTGCTAACGAGATTTGTTTTTGTTTTACCTCTTCAAATTTACGTAAATCAATTTTATAATTATCATAAAAATAATCAAGAGCCCCCTTGTAAACATTTTCATAAAATGTTTCTCTAAACGCTGTTGAAAATTCTATTTTTTTTGTTAATAAACCCCTTATATTTATGTATTCTTCTTGGTTACCTGGTAACCATATATTGTTAACATTTAATGACCTAATATTTTTTTGTGCAATTTCATTAATAAAATTAGCAAAAATCTTACCTAAAATATTATGAAGTGTTGATTGTCTTGCTAAATCCTTAGTAAAAAAACTCATTAACTCTTCTATAGAAAATTCATCATTACAAAATTTATTAATAAAATCATACATAAAGTTATCAATTTTTATTGAAGGTACTCTATCATTAAAATTATCTGTATTGTTAATTAAGATTCTATATTCATCTAATGATAAAAATTTAAGTGGCTTTTTTATACCTGAGACTGCAACGAAACTATCAGCCTTTGTTTTTATCATTGGTATTACTCTGATTAATTTATATAATTCTTCTTCAAAATAAATTGAAAATTTAGATAAAGAATTATTTGTAGTAATAATTTGCAAAATACTTGAATCCTTTTCTTCACCATTAAACACACTTTTGACAATCTCAATTATTAATTTTGCTACTGCATATAATATTTCTTCACACTGTTCATCAAAATTAATATGCTTTCTTGAAGGGTCTGTAGAAAAATGGCCATTAATTTTAAATGGAAACCCAAGTTTGTCTAAAGTAGGTAAAAAAACATGTAACACAGACTCGCTACCTGAACAAGGAATAAGTTTCTTTCCATCTGTTTTTAATGCTATTTGAAAAGAGTTTTCACTAGTACTACCATTATATACCCTCCACATATCCTTGTTTCCATTTCTTGCAATAGTAATATTAGTATCCTCTTTTGATACTTCTATAAATTCATTTACATCTTCTACAGAAACTTTAAATTCAGTAATGTTGTTTAAAAAAATGAAAATATCACTATCCAAATTCATTAACTCTTCTTTTAATACATTTATTTGTGGATTTTTAAATATAAATATTGTATTATATTTATTCTGTAATTTATTTACTATATTGTTAAACGTCAAATTTCTCCTAATTTAAACGTCAGTTTATTTCTATAATTATTGTACAATTTACGTCAAATTATTTCTACAAAATCACTTTATTTTTAATGAAAAATCATTTTGCACCTAAAAGAAAAAGGAGCTAGCGCTCCTTGTGATTTTAATGCAATGATATTTCATTGGCGGCAGCCATTATTATATCAGTATCGATTACGTTTTTTTCGTGCTGCGCACCTATTATTAAAGCTTTAGTTAATATCATATTTAAGCGTCTTATAGAGCCAGCACAACTTCTATATGCAGCCAAAACAGCATTGTTATCAAATATTTCTGGCGAAGCCCCTGCTAATGATAATCTAGAATTAATATATTCTAAAGCTTCAAGTTCAGAAAGTCCTCCAAAATTATAATTTATTATAATTCTTTGCTTTAATGCCTCATGTATCTGTTTTTCTAAGATATTATTTAACACAGGTTGTCCTATCAAAACTAAAGAAAAACAGTCCTTTGAATCCATGGAGAAGTTCATAAGTAGCTTTAAATCCTTTAAAATATCATTGTTTAGGTATTGTGCTTCATCCCAAACTAATATATAGTGCACACGTTTATCTGTACTCATACTTTCCATATAATCTTTTATACTCTTAAACATATCAGATTTACGAGAGGAAGGTTCAATTCCTAAGGAGATGCAAAATTGTCTATAGAACTCAGTAGTAGTTACAGTAGTAAAGCAAAGATATATAACTTTTGTCAAATTAGGGTTTACTTTTTTAGTAAAGCATCTTAAGGCAAAGGTTTTTCCACTGCCAGGAGAAGCTGTAAATAAGCCGATTCCCCTAGCTTCATTAAGATACTCAAGTCTTGATATCATCTCTTTTAGATCATTTGACATATAGGCATCTTTTTCTTTTATACCTTTTTCAAATGGATTCATTGTCATACCATAAAATTGTTTAAACATTTTTAAAACCATCCTTTGAATAATTTATAGTAAATGCATTCTTACGCTTAGTTTTACCATTTTCAACCTTATTTGTTTTTCTAATACTGTATTTAACATTTTCATAATATACATATGCATTATCCATATCATCAGGTAAATATCTTATTTCAATTTTTTGTCCTATAAATTGCATAGGTACATCATAGGATATTTTATCAATGCTTATTGTTGAGTCATTATTAACTCTTCGTTGTATGCGATTCATAAAGCAATTATCCAACCACTCACTATCAGCAGCTACTTTAACATGAGCTAAATCGCTTTTATATCTATCGATAGGACGTTGTGATGTAGCTGAATGTACTGTTACATTATGCTTGTTTATATATGCGAATAGCTCATCGTTTAGCTCCGCTAAGGAAGATATAGATTCTGTATCTAGAGCGTTTAGCCATCTACTTTTTAATGTTCTAAAGTTTCTTTCTACTTTTCCTTTGGATGCTCCATCCCTTACCATGGTGTGCAGTTCTACTATTCCAAGGGATCCACAGATAAGACTTAATTGTTCATTTTTATAAGGAGAACCGTTGTCCAAATAAAGTTTATTAGGTATGCCGTATCTAGCAATAGATTCTTTAAGTACCTTTTGAAAATTATAAGAGTTATCATTGTAAAAAAATCTTCCGCCAACGATAAGCCTTGATTTGTCATCAATTAGCATAATTAGATATGTTCTTTTACGTATGCCATTTTCAGTAATATACGGGCCATAACATGTATCACCTTGGTACATACCAGTTGCAAACTCTTCTTCAAAGGCTTTTCGATCTTTCATATTTATGCATCTAGCAGATTTAAGATCATTATTTTTTATAAATCTTTGAACTGTAGATAAGGATATGCTTTTTTCATTGATAAGGCCATCTTCGATAAGTTTATGATATATAAGAGTAGCATTAATTTTAGGAAATGTATTTTTTAGAATATATATCTGTTCTATGGCTACATCATTTAATTTTCTGGTTTTACCTATGTCGCTACGCGTCTTCGGTAGAAGGGCCTCAAAACCAAACCTATTATAATCTGATTCCCAATTAGATAGTGTTCCAGGACTATACAAAACTGACTTACCGTTAGGTAATTTTACAGGAGTAGTTGCAACACGCCTATAATAAGCAATTTTGGAGCTTTCGGTATAAGTGTTATTTATAGCTGGAGCTATTAGGGCTAGTCTAATAGAAGCTATTTCAATCATTTCTTTGTTATTCATTTCAACATCACCTCTATAAAAATGCTATCATGGAGAAATTATAATATCCATTATCGTATTGAGTGGTATATATAAAATAAAATTAAAAGCATATAGCTATAGCTTAATTATGATGTTCCTTGAAAAAAGGATAATCCATTTCTATTAAAAAAGTTTGTTATAAAGGTTTCAATTTCAATAAAGGTACTATTTATAACACGTTGTATAAAACTTAAGTTAGAAATAAGCCTGTCTTGTAAAAGTCCAAGCCATAGTTGTTTATGTTCTTTGAATTTATTTAAAATTCGATAGAATGTAGATATTGCTATACAGTAATGTTCACACATAGCTTCTACAGAGGTAAATTTATGTACAAGATAATCATGAATAATAGACACAGTAAATTTAAAGCTAAATGACATGTAGGGCACAATTACCGAAGGTAGGATAGCATGAGTATGTCCGCATGACGGGCAAATATATCTATTGATAGTTATTATATTATCGTGAACTTCATTATTATCATAAGTCACAAGATGGCGTTTATAAGAGGCAAATAGGGATAGATCGTGTTTAGATCCGCAGAATGGACATACCAAAGCCTCTGAATTAACCGTTTTCATATACTCTTCAAAAATATTTATCTCATTTTCAAAAGAAATTTGTTTAAAACACTTGCATAGTTGTGAAAATAATCTTATCATAATAATAGGTTGTAAGAGCTTACGCTCTTATTTTTAGGGAAGAACCTTCGCTTTGCACGGCTTGGGGTTCTTCCCTTTCCTTTCTCTAGTTTTTATAATAAGCTTAAAATAACCTCCAAATGATGTCAAGTCATTAGGAGGTTTTATTTAGCAATAATATGATTATTTAAAATGCATTTAATTACTGGATAGTTATTGGAGTTATAGTTATAATTTGACTTAGAAATGCAGTTTTCAAAAGCTATATTTTGACGCACTACACTATATCTAATATAGAACTGTCCATATTTCCTTCTACAAGAAAAGGTATTCTTACTGTAGGACACTTATTTATTCCAAAACCACGTAATATTTCTTCACTTTTACTTTTAGAAAATGTAAAACTTTCATTATTAGAAAATATAATAATATCACTTGTCAAAAAAGTAGTACTTTTAAATCCAACGCCTCTATACCCTATCATTTGTTTTCTATCCTTATTACTACTACCAGCCCTACTTATTGAAATGATATCACTTTCGTCAAAGGGTTTACCATTATTAGCAAAATATAAATTTTTACCATCATAGTATAAATATGATTTTGTTGATTTCGCATCATCAGCATTTTGTAATAATTCAATTAAAACACGATTTCCATAACTCTCAGCAATATAGTGTTCTAACTGTGCCAAATCCTCAAATAATTGAGGTGAATTTTTCCCTTCTTCTAAAAATTTTTTATTTATTTGCAAGATAGTATCTCTTATCATTTTTTACTCCTTATCATAAATTCACTTGGAAATACTTTTCAATACTATTTTTTAGATTGCAAATATTCACATAATATGTTTTCTCTAGATAATAATATAAATTACTAAAGCCCTTTATAATTTGTTCTCTTTTTTTTCCTGTAAATTTTTCATTTTGAGCAATATATTCTAATTCATAAAAGAACTGGTGTTTAGCGTAAATCTTATCTATGTATTTTTCATATAAGGAAAAAACTTTATCTAAATCATCTGTAACAAAGAATATTTTCTTATAGATCAATTCATTTACTGACCAATCGAATTTAAATGAAAGAGTATATTCAAAGTATTCAATTATATCTTTAAAGGCCCTATTTTTAAATAAACTTTTCTCCATTAATAGTTCGTATATAAAATCATATTTAAAATATGCATATAAACTTCCAAAAACATCACACATCTTTTTAGGGTTATAATATGATACAATTTGAAACTTGTCATCACTCTTTTTAGTAATTAAATCAATAATAATTTCTTTGGCAAATTGAAAATTATTTTGAATTACCGAATTAATTAAACTTAAAACCATAGAAATTTCTTTATGATTAAAAAAATATTCATACGCCTCCATTATTAAGCTTTTCTTTTTTTCATAACTTTCATAAGTAAAAGGTAAAATCTTAACAATGTACTCATAATATTGCTCTTGGGTATCAATATATAAATTCAAACTTTCAATTCTATATCTCAAATAATCATCAAAAATAGATTTATTATAATCATTTATATATTCAAATGTTAAAATTCTCTCATTAAACCCTAACTTATAACCTTTGGTTAAGAAGAATTTCAAGATATTTTTTGACTTATAAGCAAACATTTCCGATATAGTATTTTCAATGATATCAATATTACGTCTATAATTTTCAGTGACACCTTTTTCAATTTCATCATAAATATTATCAAATTTTATAGCATTTTGTTTTTTTATTTCATAGCATTTGTATATAAAATGTATCACAAGCTTTATAAGCTCATCATCATTATCTAAAAATATTCTATCTAGAACTCGCTTTCTAAATCTATCGTCCAGCATAAGTATATATATGTTGTTTTTATTACTTTTAGCAGATTTATATATAGAATTAAATAGTGCCATATCTGAAGTAAATATTCTTATTAAGTTAAGTTTATTCTCTAAAATATCCTCATTAAGAAGAGATATAGCAAGCTCAAACTTTATTTCTTCGTCATCCCAATACTCTTCAATTGCATTTACTATTTCATCAGTACTTTCTGATTGTACACCACTATAGTTATTTATTTTTTGTGTAAATAAAACTCTATCTTCTTTTTTCAATAAATCACTTTCAATTAAACATTCCTTAAGTATATCCTTGCTTTCAAGATTCTTAAATGTAACAAATCTGTATGAATGCTGAAAAAAACAGTTTTCAATTATATTCTTAACTTCTTTAATTTTAAAAGCTAAAAACCCAAATATAGATGTAAGTTCTTTAATAGGAATATAGTTACAGCATTTAATTCTATACTTTCCCTATAAGTAACTTACAAAATTTTTTAAGAAACTAATTTTAATTCAGCAAGTATTGTGTCTAAAGGTATATCATTTTTAGCTTCCTCATAAACAAAACGCACCAATTCTTTAGCCGATAGGCTTTTTATAGACTTTATAGTATCACCAATGGTTTCAAGTTTTTTAGGATTATATAATCTATAAATCTCTAAAAAATTGATTGCTAAAAATGTAAGTAGAAAATACCTCTCGATAGAGAGTATACATTGAACTTTATATTCGTCAAAACCTAAGTGTGTTTTAAGATATTTGTAATTAGTTTCAATGTTCCATCTATATAGATAGTATTTTATTATAGCTTTATTACTAAGTTCTATGTCTGTAGACATTAGATATACTGGTTCTTTAAAGCTGTCCCCATCAACTTCATAGCAAATTAAGGCTAATGCATTTTCAATCTTTGAAACTTTGCCTTCGTATTTATATACTCTATAATCCTTACCTTCGACGGTAACTACATCTAAGGTAGATGGATTTATATATTTAGCAAATTCCTTAATTTGCATTGAAATTCCTAATGGAGAGATTTTTCTATTAGATTTTAAAGCCCCAATAAAGTTAAAACCTTTTAAAATACAACCATTAATTAACTTTTCGCTAGTGTACCAACTATCAGTAAGACAATATATTTTATCGCAGTTAGAAGGTTTTTCAAAAGAATTAATAAAACCTAAAGCTATATCTGGTTTACTCATAAATTTTTTATTATGATTTTTGCAGTTTTCTTCGTTAAAATAAGACTTATAGTTTAGCGGAATAGACATATCCTCTGCTACAAAATTAGAAGTAACTACACAGTGGGACCAAAGATTTTTACCTTCTGTATGGCAATGATTATAGCTTAATCCTTGCATCTTCTTTGCTTGAGTTTTTGGATTAACAGTATCATCTATAACTAAGAATCCTACGGATTTAGGCTTTATGAGTTTATTAAAATGTAGTTTTAAATAATTAATACGATTTCTATCTATGAGACTATCGTCCCATTTAGAGTTACTCAAAAATCTATATATGGAACTGCTGCTTTTAGCAGCTAGTATATATTCTGAAATCTTTAATAAAGATTTAGTGCCATCTAAATTTATTAATCCATTAATAATAGTGGATATATGATGAAATTGAGGTTTACTCATTCCATAATTTACATCATTTAAGTAATTGTAAAGTTCATCATTAATGGATACAATATGATTAGTAAATTTACTTGGCATACTGACAACCTCCCGTGTTTTAATTGAGTAGTAACTTTTATATATCACGGATAAGGTCAGTGTGCCATATTTATTTTTTGGTAATACTACCAATTTAACTTTTTATTTTGCAGAAGTTAAGTTACTTATAGTAATTTCTCCTATATCTTCACACTCGCCAATAGCAGCATCAACTGCAATTATTGTGCTATTAGGATAATTATTCTTTATTTTTGTTATTTTTTCTGTTAAATTTAATCCATGAATAGGATTAACCATGCTACCATAAACAGGAATATTAAATTCTTTATCTTCCTTCAAAATTGAACCCACAAATGGTCCCAAACAATCAACCAGGTTAGTTCTATTGGTACCTATACATACTATAATAATATCCTTTTCTGTATAATCTTTTAAGAAATCTACAATCTTCATATATGTATCTTTAGGTATATACTTGTTTTGTGAAGACTCCCTTAATTTCATGTGGAATTTATTATATAAAAAACTTAATATCATAATAACTCTCACTTTCCTTTTCTAATCTTATATTTTTAGGCTAGATAATATAAACTAATAATCCAGTCCTTACTTTAAAACTCATTAATCTTATATATACTATTATACATAAAAATATAAAATTTACTTCCATAAATGCATTTTTACTACATGCTTATTTTACTAGCGTGGTATACTTTTTAACATGTTCTTTCCTATCATTTTAAGTATATATTAGTAACTTCTGTTCGATGATGCCCTAGCTCCTCAGAAACTTTTCTTTTGGCTTCGCTTTCAATATATTTTTCTGATGCTTCTATAAAACTAAGTTGGGCAAACGTATGTCTATTTCCATGCATAGTTAGATTAACTTTTGGTGCAGATTTTCTATCTTTTTCTAACATTTTTCTAGCCGAATTTCTATCTATCCTATCTATTTCCTGAAATTTTTCCCTGTGATTTGTAATCCAATTTTGAATACTTCTTTTTACAATATGAGTTTTATCTCCTATGCCTATAAAAATTCGTTCTGAGCTTTTAGCATTAGCTAATATATATTTTAGAATTTCCCTATCTTGAACTTCTACTTCTCTTGGATTTTTCCCTTTTGTATTTTCTAAATATAAAAATCCATTACAAATAGCTTCTTTTACTTGGTAGTTTGTTAAAACCACAGCTTCTTCCAATCGGCAACCAAATTTAAAACTTAGCAAAATAGCTTTAACCACATCTATTCTACCCATTTCTTTTGCCAATGCTATTGCTCTTTCTATTTCTTCTTGGCTCCAGGCTCTTTTTGCCCCCCTAGTTATTCTTTTTTCTAAATTAAGTTTTTTGTTTGTAGGAATAATGTTTTTTCCTTCTGCTAAATTGTAAAAAAATCTTATTGCAGATAACTCCAATTTTATTGTACCGGGAGCATAATCTATACTACGCATATATTCTACATACATATAAATATGTTTTACTTTTATATTTTTAAATTTTTTTATATTTGTATTTTCCCCTAACCATATGCAAAAACGATAACAAGCATCCCTATACCTGTACCTAGTTTTAATACTTTTCATATTATTTTTTTTAAAAAGTTTATCTATTTGCGTTGTTAAATTTTTACTTTTTCCACTCATATATAAATCTCCTTTCCAATTATAAATATCAATTTTCATTTATTTCCATTTTTCTAATTACATTTTTTAAAATTAATAATATATATTTTTTTAGCTACATTTTTTATAAGTACAAATATTTATTTTTATCTATTCTTTTTTTATTTAAAAAAGAACATAGCTATAGCAGTAACTTATTAATGCTATTTCTTGCGTTTTCCTAAAAGCCATATTGCCTATAACCTTGTAACAACTAGCTTAATCGGTTATCTGGGTGCTCCGTATCTATATTAATATTTAATTTTAATTAGCTTAGTAATAATGCTTAAAACATATATTTATATGTTAATAAAGCTACGCAAAAGCATAATCTTTTATGCTGTGGATACAAAATCCCTACCCAAGTAATTACTTAGGAACAATTGCTTATAATTTCTGCTTTAAGTGCAGAAGCAAAATGCTAAGAAACTTTTTAAAAAGCTCTTTTTAGAGTTGCCAAAATACTAGCATACGCTCCAAACGTATCTGGTAAACTCGCGTTCCTCATATTTTATAAATTAACTATTTTTTAGCTTAAAATAAGCCATAATTATTTTTTTCTAATTAATTATTATACCGTTTTAGAAAATCAAATAATTTTTTATTAAATATTTTATTAAATTTCTAAGCTTTAAAAAAGTAATACCACATCGGTATTACCTTTTGATGAAAAAAGTTAATATAACACTTATAAATACTAGCTTTATGCAGTAAAACCATATTGTATTACTTTTTTATTGTAAAATTGCTTGTTAGACCAAGAAGATCAAGGCTTGTAGCAGTAATACTAAAATGGCTTTCTTTTTTGTAATTTTAGTATTAATTTATATAACAAATTGCTGAAAATATATTATATAAAATAAAATTAGTAAAACTTTTTATAATATTAGTTACTTTTTTCTAAAACGCAATAATAATAATTCGTTATTATTATTACGAGGAGGATAAACTATATGAAAAAAATGGATTCAAATACAAATTTCACAGAAATACAAACTGTAATTAAATCTATTAGGGATAATAAAATATTACTAGTTACAAATACAGAAAATGATGCTAATATCCTAAATACACTATTAGAAGAAAATAATATGTATTGGGCTACAACAGATACAATTATTAGAGAATTGCCTTATATAGATACCTGCAAAATGTATATATTCCAATATAAAACTGAAGAAAAAAATATACAAGATTTAAAAAATATAGTATATGAGTCTTGTAAAATTTTTAAAATTATAAATTTAACACAACTAAATAATTTTAATACTGATAAAGATATTAATAATTGGTTAAACAATGGACATACGATAGAAGAATTAATACAGTTTTTTAATAGGAGTCTAGATTTAAAAAACAAAGATCTATTACAACAAAATGCCTTTGGAATATATAAATATGTACAAAAAAAAGATGCTGAAACAAAAAAAATATACATTACAAACTTTACCATATTGAAATCTAGTAGAATTATTCTGGTAGATAAACAGCAAGAAGGAATAAAACTAATATTAAAATCTTCAAGCGGGGAAATTTTTGAACGAACTGGCGAAGTTAGCGTTTTTCATGATGTAAAAACATTTAAAAATTTTTTAGGAAGCATGGACATAACTTTCAAAGGTGGATTACAAGATTTAACAAACTTAAAAATATGGATAAATAATTACTTTACTTTTAATATAGAAGAAATTCATGATGGAATTAAATTTATAAATAAAAATAATACACTAATGCTAGTAACAAATAATGGAGCTATTTGTTCTAACGGAATAGATACTACGATAAAAAGTGTAGCTGGGGTAGATATAAATATTAACAACCTAGAATTTATTACTGCATTAAATATGAAAGAACTATTTCAACATTTATTTAATTTTACTTCTAAGGAAAAAGTTCTATGTATATTAGGTACTGTAGTAAATAATTTATGTATAGTGCAAAGTAAAAATTTAAAAATTAAAGGTCACCATCTGCTTATTGTAGGGGAAAGTGGAAGTGGTAAAAGTACAATATTAAAAAGTATAATAGGAGCTATACTAAATTATCCCGACGAAGAAATAAAAAGTATTGGTTTAATTACTAATTTTGCACTTATAAAGACAATTTCGCAAGGAAATTACCCTGTTCTATTCGATGAATACAAGCCTACACTCCTAGATAAATATGAAAATGAAAAGCTATCTGAAATTTTTAGAAATAGCTACGATAGAGCAACTGTATCTAGGGGAAATAAAAATCTTGATAATAGAAATTTTGTTTTAAATAGGCCAATAATTTTAGCAGGAGAAGAAAGTTATAAAAATTCAGAAACAGCTTTAATGGAAAGATCCTGCATAGTTTATTTATCTAAACAGGAAAGAACAAAAGAACAAGAATTTAGCATGAGCTGGTTACAAAAAAATGAAATATTGCTTAATAACTTAGGCGTAAGTCTTATAAATACAATTTTAAATTTAAACGTTTGTGAATATAATCATTTAAGAGAGACTTTAAAACAAAATTTTATATCTCTAAAAGATAGAGTGTTAAATACAGCTATTAACATTGCTACAGGCATAGAAGTATTAAATATACTATTAAAAAATTTAGGTTTAAATGAAATAAAAAATTACACTGATTTAATAACAAAAAATATAAAATTAGAAATATTGGAAGAACGTGAAAATTCCCTATCACAAGTAGAACAAATGCTAATACTATATAATCAGCTTATAGAAGATGCACGAGCTGAAAATGTAAATGAAGTAATAAAAATTAAAGATTCTAATATTTATATAAAAACATCTGAAATGATTAATCAGATTTCAGAATTTAATAAAAAAATAGGAGCTGATATAATTATCTTAAAACTTAAGGATTTTAAAAAACAGGCTAAAAAATCCAACTATATAATAGATACAAAATATTTGCACTTCGATACAGATTCTGGAAGAAAAACCATTAGATATGATTTATATGACAGTAAAAAACTACAAAAATTAAACTTAAATTCCATAGCTCCAAAAGATGTATTAGAAATAGTAGACCTTAATGATACTATGCCATTTTAAAAGTTTAGAGAAACATAATGTCCATTTAAAGTTATAAATTGTGCCAAATTTGTGCCTACTAAAATGCTTAATCTTACAACATTATGTTATATATAAATTAATTTTGGCACAATGGCACAGTACTTATAAAAATATAATATACTGAAAGTGTTATATAATAATCTTTTATTCAGTATTATATAAATTTTATACTGTGCCATTGTGCCACTTACAATCTACCTTATATTTTTTAATTTTACAAACATAAACCAATCACTCAGCTACCATTTACTACCTAATGACCTATATCCCCAACAACGGGGTCTCCTTGTTACTAGGTTCCACAAATATATTTGCCTTATCTATCTCAGGTAACTCACTGCATATGCTTTCATAGTAATCTTTATTTGTCACCACATATATATTTTCCTTACTAACCAATGGTTTAATTCTATCCACAGTATTCCTTAAAAAACTTTTATTATTTATTACTTTCAAAAACTGCTTTGGGTTGTTACTTCTTGATAAAGGGTATAGTCTTGTTCCTTTTCCACCTGCCATAATTAATGCGTATAGCACAATACTTCTCTCCAACAATTGCTATGCTTTATAATATGAAAAGCTTGTTATATATGTGATTATACTAGTTTTCTTTTTTCACTTCTTTTATAAACTCCCATGTTATTCCTTGATCTTTTGATCCATATAAGGCTTTACAAATACCGTTGTAATCTCCATCTGCTCCTTGTCCAACTAACATATTAAGGGTTCCATCTTGATTATGAGGCATACCTGGAAAATCAAAGGGCTTTATCTTTGCGCCATTATCTAAAATTACTTCATGTTCTGGAAATGCTATCTTTTTATAAGATTTACCTCCATCCTCTGTTCGGTACAATTCTGCATAATCTCCTCCACTATGGGACAAACATAAAAATCCAAGTTTATCATCTATAAAAGTTATTCCTGCGGCTCCACCGCTCATTCCATTAAACGGATCACCATTTATTACTCTCCAAGTTTTTCCTCCATCAACGGTACTACTTAAAGAATAAAATCTGCTGCCTAAGGCTGCTCCTGTAATATCTAAGCGATACCCCACCTCCTTTGATAGATAAAATTCTCGCTCATTATTTTTGGATTTTTGTAAACTACTTTGCTCATTTTTTCCTTTAGGAGGAGTTGTTGACCTACTCCAATCTGCATTACATTTTAAATTATATCTAACAGGAGTATACCTATTCTCTTTTCCTGGTACAAACACAGACACAGTATATCCTATTATTTCAGAATCAGCATGGGTTAATAGCTTCTTATTTCCTTTTTCATCAACATTAACAATTCCATCTGTATTAAATCCCCAGCTTCTTTTTCCATAATAAACTATTCCATACCTATTTTCATTCCATTTACTTACTGTATCCTTAATAGAAATAACCTTAATTGTACTAATTAATGGTTCTAAAAGTTTATCGTCATTATAATCAGAATTTACTATTCTGTTCAACTCTACTTTAATATTTTTAGATTTGTTCTTATCATAATAAATTAAATAAGTCTCTTCTTTGTCCTTATCATTTTTTCCATAAACAAATGTATCAAAAGATATAATTGTTCCATCCGAATCAAAATTAAGATTAAACCCATTAGATATATATAATTTTTTAGGTAAAGTATATTTTTTACTAATATCATTAAAAATACCCTCAACCCCATCTTTATATATATTATTATGCTCAAATTTCACTGACCTTTTGTTTTTTAAATCATCTATAACCCATGAAAGTTTACCATTATAATTTATTGCGCTTTTATAAATATTTGACCCATAAACCAATGTTATGGCCACGATAGCTATAATGGAAATATACCTCCATGTTCTTTTGTAAGCTAATCCTTCAGGCTCATCTTCATTTTTTACCTTTTTTACAATTCTAATTGTAGTGAATACAATTACAAATATAAAAAACACTACACATGCTAATATAATAGAAGTATTTCGATTCATTCTTCCAAATTTGCATAATGAAGATAACTCATAACAAAAAAGCCAGTAGGCAATTATCAATATGGGATTGGTTATTAATGATATAAATAGTCTTTTTATAGTTTTTTTAAACATTCTCCATCACCACCATTAATTTTTCTTGCTTATATTAATTTATATATAAGTGTATATCAATATACCTTATTATTTCTTTCATCAAGGACTAGATATTTCTCATAATATCCTGAGTTTATTATTGCATATATTTCAGAAACAAAATAACTATTAGTACGTTTATCATATACTCTCAATCACATAATTTTACCTCAATCTAATTTGTATATTATGATTTAAAATATATTAACATAAAAAAGTATTCTATTTTTATAAACTTCATAAACTCCTTCAATTATGTAGATTTCCAATTACGGATTAATTATAACATATGATAATAAATTATACATAAAGTAACAATACTAAATTAAAGTAAAATTACTATCTAATGATTACACCACAAAAGTACAATGTGGTGTAATTATGAAATTTCTCCTCCTTGACTTACTTAACCCAAAGTAATATGATAATTATATAATAATTACATCGTCACACGATATATATTTAAGAGGTGATATTTTTGATTAATAATGATAAATCTGAAAAGGTAATTGGATATCTTGATGAAATACAAAATATTATTCACAACAAACACCATGAGTTAGCACAAAAATATAATCTTACTTTAGAGCAATTTCACCTACTTCTACATCTTAGTATGAAATCTACCCCTCCAACAGTTAATGAAATAGCTAATTCCTTTAACAATGCTCAAAACACTATGTCTGAAAAATTATCAAGACTTCAAGAAAAAAATCTTATCGAAAAAGTAAAAGACCCTAAAGATAAAAGAATTTCTAGAATCTCCTTGTCAATTCAAGGAAAAAAACTTATTGATACCATATGCTATGAAGCTGAAAATTGCTTTGTTAAGGATGCAATAGCAAAAATGGAGGAACAAAAGCTCCAAACATTAATTTTATGTCTCGAAGACTTAATTAAAAATTTGAAGGAGGAATAAACATGGAAAACATTTTTGGTGAATGTCTTGATAACAAAACCATTCTGGAAATCGGCACAGGAAGAGGTGGTACCACAAGAGAGCTAGTTTTGCTTTTATCAAAATTTGAAAATTGCCGTTTGATTACAACAGATATAGCTGATGACCATTTTAGGAAGCTAAAAGATGAGTTTAAGGACTGCAACGTAAATATAGACTTTATAAAAACAAATGCATGCTGCCTTGAAGGTATTAAAGAGGAATCTATTGATTATTTAGTATGCAATTATACCTTATGTGCCATAAATTCAAATCCTGGCTGCGAAGTTTTAGCTTTAAATAAATTTAAAAGTGTTTTAAAAACTGGTGGTGAACTTCACATTGAAGAAGAATTTCCTATTAATCATATTGAAAATGAAATGCAGGAAATCTGGTCTAAAAAATGGAAGGTATTAAAAAGTTGTACAAGCCTTCTTGGGGATGGTATTTATAACGAAATGGATCCTGAGGTTTTAAAGAATATATTAATTATTCTAGGATTTAAGAATATAAAATGCAAAAGTAGTGTCTCCAAATTCTCTGGAGAAAATTATCTTGATTTTTTCAATCTAAGACTGAACAAATATCTTAAAAGATTTGAAAATAAGACTTACGTTAAAGCTATGGAAGAAATAGCCGCTGGACTTAATGAATGTGCCAAAAAAGCTCAAGGAATGGAAATACCTTACTATTGCATAAGTGCAGTAAAATAGATATATTTACAAAAAATAATTTAATTTATCCAGTAGTCAGAAATTTAGCTTTCTTACTACTGGATTTAATTTAATAAAGTTTTTACCAGAATTTTTTTGATAAATACATTTTAAAACAGCATCTTTACTTTTTTCATTTAAATTTTTATGAAAAACTTTCTGTGATACGTTATTATTCTTGTCCACTATTATAACCGCTTATGTATCTAATAAATTTATATCAATAGTTAAAAATGTTAAATTTATATTATGTTCTTCTATATCATGTCTGTTCCACATTACCACGTCTATTGTTCAATTTTGTAACACTGTGGTTAATTGACTATAAAACATATGAACATATGCTACATTATACTTATTAAAATAATTTAATGTTAACAATTCTTGAGCTATAGACGACCTATCTATTCCTATCCTACTCTTATTATTACTTTCAAAAAATATTTAAACTCAATAATAAACCTTTTGAGCTTGCTCCCTACAAGTTTTAATAAAGTTAGCTCTATCCGTATTATAGAATTCAGCTAGTTCTGAATTATTACCCTTCAAAACTTTATAAGTACTGGCAATTTTACTACTAAGTTCTTCTCCTTTTTTCTTGCTAGGTGCAAGAATCAAAACAGCCTCATCCTCAAAATATAATATAATTTGATGTCCTCCTTTTTTCCTAAATTTTGAATCTATAATTAAATCCGATATACCCAAAGGATTAAAAATTACTAATAAAAGCTTACTAGCATCATAAACATCAAATTCCTTATTAACAGGAAGACCTTTTTTAATTATATAAGAATTTGTCCCCATTAATAAAGTTTTTTCATTTTCAAATAATATATTAATTGAAATTTCTGATCTTACTTTACGATCAAACTCTTCAAAATCATTAATATTATTAAGCTTATATCTTTTCTTTATTCTTTTATATACAGGACTTTCTTCAAAATTATTTAAATATATTTTGTTTTTTATAATATTAACTAATGCAAAAAATATAAAAGGTAATAATATTATACCCACAAACATTGTAGGTCTTATGTAAAACTCAGGATCCATTTTATAATTCATATACAATACTCCGCATAAAAAAGCTATCATTAAAATAATTATAAAAGAGTATGATACTATAAGTCTCCTATTATAACTGTCAATATTTTCTCTAATACTAGTTTCTTTTAACCTTAGAGGTTTTGCCATTTTTGTCCCCTCCGTTCATCTGCAATTTCTGCTTTCATATTCTCTGCAATATTTTCAATTGTCTGTGCCGAATTTTGAGTCTTCTCATATTTATTTCTATAAATCTCTCTTCTTACAAAATAAATGTAAAACCCTAAACCAACTAGATGATATAATAGAAGTGTATTTTTAGTTAATTCAATAGCTTGAATATTTAAGATATCATCATAAAATACCATACTCATATAAGTATAAATTGGTACTATTGATAATGTTTCATAGTATCCCATGCCACTTTCAACTGAAACAATAAGTGCATCTGCAAAGTAATAAAAAACATATGGCAATATAAAATTTAAAATTGCGATTATTATTACAGAAATTAGATTTTCTCCATCTGAAGTAAATTTTAAATATACCCTTGATGCTATTATAGGGAATAACATCCACCCAATGATAAAATAAGTATCCAGATATCTAATCTTTGTATACTTATTTACAATTTCTTGAATAATCAAAATCCCTAAAGTAGTCAATACTGAAAATACTAAGCCTTTGATTGACAAATTTCTGTTTTTCATTTCATTTTCTATCGTAATCTCCCTCATTTCTATATTTTATACTAAAAACTAACACTTGTTCATTCAATTACAATTTGTAACATATAATTTTACCACTGTCAATATTTTCTTTTAAATTAAATTAAACTTTGTATTTAACTTTACTATTTAGAATACAATCATCCCCTATATACCATAAATTCAAAGCCTATCTGCAAAATTTTAATTTGAATAAATTTAATTTTTTCTTGATTTTGCCCAGAATTTATAAAATATTTACTATTATTTATATTTCACATAAAATTTATTTTAAAAAAACATTAAAGTAACCATATAAAAATAATTTTAAAGAATTTCATATGCTTTACGATAATATATTGTAGAATAATGTAAATATGTGATTATATTTCACATTTCACATTTTATATTCTATATGAATTTAATAAATATATTATTTATTAAATATATCCAACTAAATATTGTTCTAACCTCTTATATATAGAGGCTTATTTCGTTGCGCTTATTTTCATTGTTTATATAGTGAATTCTTAAAATTCACTACTATATTATATTTAGGCACATATAAAGAAATAACAAGTCAGTATGCTAGTCTATTTTGCGTTACACTGTGTCAGCAGAACCAGTGATAATCCTACTAGCGACAGAACCTGTTTCCTTGTCTGACACAAAATATATTAGCATCTTTGGCTTGTTCTTTCTTTTCATGTACCTTAATTAAATTTTAGGAGGTATTATCGTGAAAAAAGTTATTCTTAAATTTGTATGTTGCATGCTACTACTTTCAAGTAGCCTTTGCTTGCTTGTAGGATGTAACAAAAGTAGTAAACAATCAAACACTGCAACAAAAAAAGCTGAAGCTAGTAAAAAAATAAAAAGCAAAGACAATATTTGCCAAGTTACTGTACCAGATTCATGGAAAACAGCAACTAATCTTAATAACGCAGCTAATCTTCAAGTAGCTAATATGACAAAAGAAAAATATTTAATAACTATATCAGAATCTAAAGATACTTTTTCTGATTCAATGACTCTAGACGAATACACTAAAATAGTTTCTCAAAATTTATCTAAATCTGTTGTTAATAGCAAGTTAAGTTCTGTTAAAGACTTAACTATAAATGGTCAAAAGGCAAAACAATTCGAACTTACAGGTGAAGTTAATAAAGTTAAAGCTGGATACATTATAACTGTAGTTCAGACAAAGAAAAATTTCCATCAAATTATTACATGGACAATGGGAAAATACTTTGATGAATATAAAGATGATTACCACAAAATCATTAATACTTTCAAAGAACTTTAATACATAAATAGAAATACCAATATCTATCATGGATATTGGTATTTGTACTGTTTACTATTTAAAATCCAAATTCATCAACTATAGCAATATCAATGATAAATGATATTCTTTCATACATACCATTGTCATTTTCATCATCCTGCATAACTAAAAAATACTGCTTTGTCTTATCATATTCCATACTTTTTAAAACAAATTTCTCTTTATAAGTTCTTTCTAATGGATTTTCTGACCTTGAATCTCCAATTATAATATTCTCATTAGATATTCTATTTCCTGATTCATCTTCAAAATAACATTTAATTCTTTGTGATATAACCTTATCTTGAATCTTTTCTTCTTGGAAGAATTCAAGATAAGTTATTATATTAGTTACCTTTCTTGTTACACTTGTTAATGATATATTAGCCTTTCTTATATCATTTGCTGATGATGTACTTCTATCATTTTTAAACTTAATTACTGGTACTACAATCTCTTGAAGCATTGCTCCACCATGAACATAGTTAGCACCTGCCCCTTGTACTTTAAATCTAGAAGTTCCTCTTGGTGTAATAACTTTTTTATTAGAACCTTCTCCTAATAAATAATCCATACTAAAAGATACAGTACCCTCTACTTTATTATCATTAGTGGTCAATATAAACCTTCTGCTATCTTCTCCATCATCGAACTTAACTCCATATATCTTATTACTTTCTTCTATGCTGCTTCTCTTATACAGATATCCATGATCTGTTGTAATAATTATACTTGCTGCACTTACTCTATTTACTAATTTATTTACCAGGGCAATAATTTCATTAAATGCAAGTTCCGTCGCTGCAAATACTTCTCTTTCTGTAGATGCATGGTCTCCCCTAGCATCTATAGTATTATGATATATATAAACTACCTCAAGTCCTGCAAATGCTTTTCTGATTTCAGCATCTTTCATATCTATAACCTTATCATAAGTAATTGCTAAGGAATTAGGATTTTCCATCTTTAAAATAGTATTTCTATTTTCAGTTCCATTTGTACTAATTCCATTTACCAATACACCATATTTATCATTAATATCTATACTATTATTTGGAAGTAATGATGCCATACCCAGTTTTGTATATGAAGGCACTACTCCTTGTATAGATTTAATTTCCACCTTACCTTTTCTTTCATTAGTAAGCTTACTTGCAAGTTCTTCAGCGCTCTCATACCTTAATCCATCAGATATTATTACAAAAACTCTTTCTTTTCCATACTTAATAAATTCCCTATAGAAATTATCTTGATATTTTAATCCATCAATTCTCCAATTAATTCCTTTTTCTAATGAATTAAACCACTTAATAGATAACTCTTGTAAATACCAATTATTATATACATTTCCTATTCTTTCTTTTAAATCATTTAATTCATCTTTTTCTATACAATTATCATAGTAATAATAAAACTTTCTGTAAGCTTTATCTATAAAATAATACTCCTTCACATAAGACTTAAACATATCATAAGAGACTTCTGTTTTAATTTTAGAACCTAAATCTTTCTTCTTACTTAATAAATTTATAGCCCATTTTATCCCTTTATATTCATTTTCATACTTTCTATAAAAATACATAGTTCTTCTTATATTAATAAGACTTAAATACTTACTATACTCCTCCACTTCATCTTTTAATAGAGAAGTGATTCTTTTAAGAACTACCTTATCCATTTCCTCAAAAATATCACAGTTAATAAATGTATCTGAATCATTTTTTTCCAACAAATTATCTATCTTTAACTTATCTCCTATAAATTCTTGCATTTTGTCATAATATTCTCCATCTCTACTATTATTCATAAAGTGGTTTATAAACACTATGCAATTAGTTGTTTTAGTGGATATATACGGAGTATATTGCTTTGGCAACTGAAACTTAATTGTTTCATTCATATTAGTAATTAAAAGCATAGCCATAAATCTTTCTAAACTCTTTTCTTCAAATCCATAGCCATAATACTTAACTATTAAATCCCATAATGAATCTAAATCACCAAATTTCCTTATGTCCTCATATATTTTATTACCACCATCTAAATACTCCTTTAATATAGCCTTTAATATTTCCTCTATATCAATAATTTTAACCTTAGTTAAAACCGCAAGGATACCTATGTGAACTTTTTCTTTAGTATAATCTTGTATATTTAAATTTTTAAAGGCTGATATTCTTTCTTTATTTTTAAAGAAAGTATTATAGAGTTTAAACTCTTGTTTTAATAAACCATCACTAACATTTAATTCCCTCATAATTACAGTTGCTCTATCAGTAGAAAATTCCTCACTATAACAAAAAATATCGTAAAGCCAATCTTCAGAAGTTCTTGGCTTTTCCATATTTGAATACACAAGTATATTACTCGTTGTATCTTCCTTTTCTATATAATATTTCGCCCAAAATGCGTTATTATTGGTTAATTTAATAACCTTAACATTTTCTACATCAAAGTCATCTATATCTTGCGTGAAATCTTCATTACTATCATACCAAAATACAATATGACGCTTCCTGCCATCACTTAATGGCTTAGAAAATAGTCCTTTTAGAAAATTTCTTATTTCTTGTAAGTTCATCCATCCACCTCTTATACCATTAAACAATAATTATTCTAACCTTTATACACTCTTCACAAGTATCACTACATTCTTTATTAATTACAACACAACTAATTTTTCTATTATTTTTAATTGCTTCACTTATTTCTTTACTAAAAAAAACTGGTATATACCCAATAACTTTATTTTCTTTATTCATAACTTTTACTGCATATTTATCATGGCTATTATTACATTCTCTTTCTAATATAAGTTTCTCATTAATTTCTAATATAAACCTTTCATGTTTAATTTTTTTATCACAATAATCATAATGTCTAACTCCTGCTATATAAAAATCTCTTTCAATATTATTCTCATCTAAAAATATCGGATCTATAAATTCTAAGCTGTCTGTCGGCAGTTTTCCACCACTTTTTTTTAAGAGTTCAAATGTATCATACTTCTCTAACTGATACTTTGCTAATATTTCTTTTACATCTTTTCTTCTCTTATCCGGTAATCTGCTTGAAAATGCAGGAAACATTTCATGACTCTCATAAACATCATTTATATCTGGAAATGCTACTAATGGTTCGAATCCATTTTCAATTGCCTTATTTACATCTTCAATTCTATAATTAAATTGGTATTTGCCATTCTTTGATAATTCTCCAATTACATATCTCCGTCTAGTCTTATAATCTTTCCAAATTAAATAAATATAATCTCTATTACTAATTCTACTCACTACTCTTCCTCCTTTTCACCATAATATATATCTATAATTCTTTTTCTTCTTTCCTTTAGAAAAACATATAGCAATTCTTTTATATATGGATGAATTATATCATCCTCATAACTATATACTATCTCTTTAATTTTATCTTCGCTTAATTTATCATTTATTTTATTTATTATAGTAACTGTTTCTTCATAGTATTCTTCTTTAATATGTTCAACTAATTCAAAATGTCTTATTCTATTAATTTTTTTCCACCTTATCATTGATTTCGATTTGCCAAAAATTAAAGATTCAAATCTCATCTTATCTTTTAAAAAATTCTTAACATCTTTGGGATTAATAAGACAACATAATGATGATCCATTATCATATAATGGTGATATTCTTATATTTCCATTTATTTTATTCCTTACTATACCCCAATTACTGTGATGCCTATCACTATTTCCTATTAATGCATCAAATATAGGAATAGTTAAAAAATCTTTTCCTAATCCTGTTTCCTTAATTGATTTAAGTATCATATTTATAGAATAAGGTTCTTGTGTTTTACAGTCAATAAACTTATCCTGATTATATTCATTATATATATTAGTAATGTATTGAATACCTTCTATTAATTCCTCGTCTTTATTTAATATCATATAGCTCATAGAACCTATTCTACCATTAAATATTCCTATATCTACTTTAGCGCATTCTATCTCTAAAACTTCTGCCAATTGTGATGCAAGTTTTTCAGCCCAATATTCACCCGTAGGTCTTCCTATATCTGAACCTTTAGGAAACTTAAATATCCCTTTTTGCTTTGTTTCAGGATTAATAAGCCATTTTTTCTCACTGGCTCCGCTACCGAATGGAGAATCTTCATCCACTTCCCATTTATCGAAATTGATTAACACTAATATATACACCTACCTTATACCTTTCTTTTCATAAGATACAGAATATGCACTCTACATACCCTGTATAAACTTTATTATATCTTTGCTAATAAATCCATCTTAACTTCTTTACCTTTAGAATTAATTACCTTAACTCCTTGAAATTTAGCATAATTAACTTTAACACCATCATCTAAATCAATAGATATTCTTTCATTAGCTAAATGTGCCACTACTTGATCATACTCTCTACACTCTTCTATTTGTTTTACTATTCTATCTATCTTCTTTTTAGCGTCTCTTCTATCTTTTGCAGTATACTCTTCCGAATTTACTATTAATTGCTGTCTTTGTATTTCTGCTTCATATTTTCTTTGCAATGTATGAAGATAATCCGTTCTAACCCTTGCAACAGTTTGTTCATTGTATCTATGCATATAAACTAAAGCCTTAAATCCATCATTCTTACCAGACTCAAACATCCAATAAATAGGTCTCTTTTTATAAACCTTTAAGTGATCCTTATAAAAATCTTTAATAAAGTATCTTCTAATTACCTGTCTAGCGGTTTCAGAAGGCTTTCTCCCAATGGAATCAGCAATGAAATCTAAGTTTTCTTCTAAAGTTTCCTCACTATATACAGTTCTAACAAAATCAATAAATCTTGAAACTATATCATCCTCAAAATATTCGTCCTCTGTGATAGGAAGGACATTATCAGCATCAGGCATAAAAGTAGCATCAACCCATGAATCTGATATAATATTACCATCATCATTTTTTTCTATTTTTCTAACTTTCTTTTCTTCTAAATCCCACTTATCCTTAAACTCTCCACCAGCATAAATAAGCCCTTCTGAATCAATAGAATATCTACCTAGCATGCACCCAACAGCATAAGAAATAAAGGATTTAATATCTCTTTCTCTATCCGCTTTTCTAATAGTTATGTCCTTATCCTCAACCTCTGGAGTTAATTCATCTTGTAAACCGTAAATATCAATGAATATCCTATTTAATTCTTCTTCATTATGCTTTAACTGCTTAAAGTTTTCTTCACATTCAGTTTTCCATGTAGTAAATACTGATTCTAATTTATTTTGTTCATTTCTATCTAATAACTTTAGTAATGGATGAACTTTAAAATCTAATGATATCTCAAATAAATTCCATTCATGAATTGAAATATTGATATTTTTTCCAACAATATCAACTATACGATTAAAGTATATCTCACCATTAGCTATTGGAATATTTCGTACATCTTGTATGAATAAGTTAACAGTTTGATTTAATATACTTTGAAATTCCAAAAATACTTTACTATTAAATAACCCTAAAAAGTAATTTATTTCATCATCATTTTTAAGAAATATTGATAAACCACCACTATCAAAAGTTGCATTTTTAGGCAACACTCTAAAACTTGGCAATCCTGAAGTTGCATATGTCCACGATATACCTATTTTGTGCCAAAGATATTCAGGAATTATTCTAGCAACTTTATCTTTCCTATAATGTTTTCTTGCTTTATCTGACCAATCAATAATATATTCAAAATTTCCATACCATTTTCTATAAACCCCACCCTTTGCATATAATAACCATTTTTGATTTAATCCTATGCTTCTATTATTTACTTCCCATATATGTCTAAGGAACCTTTCATTATTCCCCGTTACGTTTTTACCTTCTGAAATAGAAAAATCAAAAAATAATTTATTTTTAAAAGCTTCTCTTAGCTTTTCACTTGCCCAATATGCAATAGGTGATCCTGGAATATCCATAAAAGTTCTTGATTTTGTAACTGTATTCCTCTTTTCCGATGAAGGAAACTCCATTGGAGTATTGTCTATACCAATGTTTGATATACTTATAAAATTATACTTTCCTTTGTAATCATAAATTTTAGAATTTCTAAAAACAGTTGCGGATGTTCCGAATGCTATACCCATAACCATATTATCCATATGTAATAAAGTCATAATTGTTCTATTAACTAAAATCATTTCTCTCATTTTTTGAAACGATGATAAAAACATCCATGACTGCATTGTAACCATGCAACTAAAACCGTTCTTCTTAACCATATCAAAACCTTTTTCAATAAAAACTGCAAATAGATCACTCTTACTATTAGGATAATTCATTTTTATAAAATTAGATAAACTCTCTCTCATTCCTCCATTTCCCATATAAGGTGGATTAGTTACACAAACCTCATACTTCCTACTCATTATCTCTGCTTGTTTAATTATCTTAGGAAGTTTATCTAAAATCACTTTTCTATAATCACCAAAAATAAAGTTTTCTTCTCGTTCTATTTCTTTTAATCTTTCTTTTAATGCTTCAAAATTTACTTTTTCAACTTCTAGTATAGAACCATATTCCTTTGCATTAACAAATGTATTTACTAAATATTCAAAACCATTTTTGAGTTGCTCATTTAAAACTCCATTTATACTACAAAAATAATCAGTTATTTCTCCCAAACGGCAATTGCACTCTGTCCATTGTCCTCTGATTAAATTACTCTCTTGTATTGAACATAAATTCAACTCTAAATGCTCTCTTTCTATCTCCCTAAACAATCTTCTATTATAATGCCTAGCCTTCATTATTAAAGCAAATGATGCTAATTGTGCTGCTCTATCATCTATATCTAATCCATATAGATTATTTTGTAATATTAATCTAGGTATTTCTCTTTCGGAATACCCTGCTGTTTCATAGATTTTATATAATACATCAAAGGCATAAACTAAAATATGTCCTGATCCCATACATGGATCTAGTACCTTTATATCTTCTGGTTTTAGTTTGCTGTGTTCTTCTCTTATTTTCTTTAATTCTTCTTCTACTTCTGACTCTTGCTCGGCTTCTTCTAGGTAGTATTTCCACTGTTTTTGAAGTTCCTCATTTGGATGCCCTTCTAGCCATAGTCTACCTAGTGAATTTTCTACCATATATTTAACTATCCATTTTGGAGTAAATAATTGTGTTGCTGCTGGAATATTTTCTTTTGTTATTTTTACATTCTTCTTTAATGCTGCAAATACTTCATCTTTCTTTTCTGATATGTAGTATTGATACATCCAACCTATTATTTCTACTTCTTCTTTCCAGTCCTCTTCCTCTATATCTTCTACCATTTTTCTTATTACAGAACCCTCCTCTAAAAGGTTGTCTGGTAGCAATAATTCCGTATAATCACTTATCTTTTCAAACATTTGAGGTATTATATTACCTAATTCGTTACACTGTCTTACTAATATATATTTATACAATTCTCTTATATCATTTTGTTTTTGTTTGGATGTTTTTTCATTTCCATTTTCATCTGTATCTGATATTAAATTATCAACTTTTTTAATGTCTAATGATAATTCTTCTATAATGTTATACACCTTTGACAATGCATCAGGTTCAGTTTTTCCATCTAACTGTGATGAAAGCACTCTTATACCTGTTGGAAGATATTCATTAACTTCCATATATCTAAGCCCCATAAATCTATTGAACCAAGTATAAGCTACTTCTTCCATTACTTGTTCAAAACCTTTTTCATTAACTTCTCTCACCAATTTATCTCTATTATCTTTAGAAAGTTTAAATATCTCATTATTACCTTCTAATTTAAATCCACCTTGAACTGCTACTGCATCTTGAATTTTATTTTCAGCAACACCTATTCTATTGGCTCGTTCACTAACTGAACTTATAAGTTTTCTTCTAGCCCATGCCGCAAAGGATTTTATTTTGTTCTTATCCATTTGTACTCCTCCATCATAACTTTATAGGGGAGTTTCCTCCCCTTAGGTTTTATACCAAACTAATTATTGTATCTTTTTCTAATTCTTCTCTTAATTTCTTTCTTAGAACTTCTATCACTTCATCTATATCTTCATTATTCTTTATGGTTTTTTGACCTTTAACTAATTCCCTCATGCTAAGGGTTTTAGTTTTAATAACTACCTCTGGTATAGGTTCTACTTTATACTCTGATGTAGGGGTTTTATTTTCACCTTTTCCCACTTTTTCTGCTACTCTACTTGCCTCTTTTATTTCTTTTGCCTTTATTCTCTTTTGAATCTCATCTTCTGTTACTATTTCCTTAATCCACTTTAACTTAATCTTTTCCGCAAGATCTGACATTGATGAAAGTACAGCAAAACTACTTGCACTTAAAGCTCTATTATAAAGATTATCAAATTCTTCAATTATTTTATCTTCAAATTTCCCCTTAAACTCATATGCATCTAAAGTTTCAAAGACCTCGTTTCTGCACTTTTCTATGAAGCCTTTTACGGGGATACTTTCCTCTTCTAATAATGAAACTATCCTATTACTATACCTTTCTATTAAAAGAGGTATTGTAGGTATCTTGACATAAGGTTTAGGCATTCTTATTATTTCTTTTATTTCTTCTACAATTCTCTCTATATCATCATTAACTATATATTCCTTATTTTCTTTAAAGTTTTCTAACTTATCTATTGCATCATCAAATATACTTCTTTGTTCTCCTTTGGATGAAAAATCTATTCTTCCATTCTCTTTCTTATAGAAGAATCCATTTATTTCATCAATATTATCTGCATAGTCTAAAAAGTCATCTTCTAAATCATATATTTTTTTAAAAAAATCCATTGTATCTGAAATCGCTATTACCTCTGCAAATAATCTTTTTCCATCTTTTAAAATCTTTTCTCCTGGATAAGCTGCTTGAAATTTAAAGTTAATAAGCATTTCATTTATTTTTAAAAGCTCTTCCCTGCATTCATCCTTAAATATGCTCATCATTCCATCCTCATCCGTTGGTAATGATGAAAAACCAAATAAATCTTGATTTAAATCTTTAACCACTTCTATATATTTTTGATTTACTTTTTCTCTAGTTTTTAATATAACTCTTTCAACATATTCTCTCTTAGTTACATAGTTTACAACTTCTCTATTATTAGGGGTTAATACTTCACCATTTAATATAACCTTGATCTCTTGTTTTTTAAATAAAGTTACTATCATAGCTTGTATATCTATGTCTTTCCATCCATAAGGAGCATTTGAAAACTTAGTTAATATGCTCTTAACTGTAACTTGAAGGTTTCTTGAAGAACTAGTTTGTATATGATTATTAACTTCATATATAGCTAATCTATTTGGATTTGTATCGACTAATTCCATTTGATTGAATCTAGCATCTATTATGTCATAGAGCTCTTTAGCATTTTCTCTAAACTCTTTCACATAGTTTATTTTGTTATATTTAGAATCTACTAAAGCCTTTAACCCTGTATTTATTCTATCTACCCCACCTTTTTCCTTTATATCTAAAAAGCTGCCATTTACATAAACCTGAGCCGTTCTTAAAGTCTCTTCTATTAAGAATTTTGCTCTTCTTGCTCTATCTTCCCTTTCTCTACTTTTCTTTACTTTAATATCCTCTATAGCAGTACTAGATTTTGTTCCACCCTTAACCCTTAGATAAGCATCTATCTTTAATACATTTTCTATTTCTTCTAAATAGTTAACATCATTTGATATGTTTATAATCACATTGTTTTCTCTAGCGGATAATAATTTCAATTCACTTTCACTTGAAATACCTACTAAATCAAAGTTTGCAGTTATTATTTTAACTCCTATTTCGCTGGTTTGAGGTCCTCTTGTTCTGTCATCTACAATTTTATTAAATGTAAATTGATATTTTCTTGAATATGAAAATTTAGTGTCTCCATATATATCATCAAAAATTATTTCTCCAACCTTTTGAGTTACTTCTCCATTATCAACTGGCATATTCTTGATTTCTTTATTTACATCTTGTTCATCATTGGTTAGAAATACATATTCATCACCATTTTTTTGTACTAACGTTTCTCTTATTAATCTATTTAAAGACTCCTGAACTTTTTTCTTTATTTCTAACTTATCTGCATTTATTTCGCTTACTAGTAATGTAGAAATATTCTCTATATTCGCCTTTACTTCCTTCACATATTTAACCAAAAATAATAATTTTAAAACTTCCACATCAAATTTATTTAAATGTTCATTTTTTTCTGCATGAATAATAACTGTTCTTATAGATGAATCTAAAAAGGTTTCAATAGTTTTATAAAATGCTGAAAATGGTATAAATATATTAGTATCCTCATTCATATACTCTATAGCCACTTGTTGATATGCTCCAAGTAAACTTCTTTCTCCCTTAGATAAACTCTTACCAGATGCTCCATGCTCTCTAACACCATTAAATGCTGTTTGAAGTAAATTAAATTGATAAGGTATAAATGGGTAAACCTCTGCAAACTCATCTCCATTTTTATATAATTTCATTTCAGCAGTATCGGATGTAAATGTTAAGAGATTCTTTATTATAGATTCCTTTTGCTCATATAATGCTTTTAGGTGACTTGTGGCACCAGCATTTTTTCTAAGTATACGTTTCTTAATTACTTCATCAACATTTGCAGAAGATAAAGACAATCTAGTATTAAACCTACCTTGTATTTTGGAAAAGTCATTTCCCTTAACTTTTGTAAATTCATCTAATCCTTCTTGTGATGTAACTATAACCCAGCACTTACCACCACACTTAGTTCCTAAATCCTCTACAACAGTTTGAAGATTTAGCATAAGTTGTGTATTATCTCCTATGTATTGACCTATCTCATCTACTAAGAATACAACATGATGATTTTTCCCTTTTGATTCACTATATTCTTTAACTCTAGAGGCAAATTTATCTATACTTAATGAATAGTTTTCTTCACATTTATTGTACCAATTCCTTGCTGCCTCTTCACTCATCTTGGTGGTTTTTGACAATGCCTCTACAATTGAATCTTCTTCATAGTAAAAATCTTCTCTTGCTTCTACCCATGAATTACCTGCTATTTCTTCAAAGGTTTCTTTAAAATTTTCATAAACTTGATCTTTAACCAATTGTCTTTCTAAATCTGCTATCCACGGCATAGAACCGCAGAAACCTTGCATTTCATTAAACACCTTATTAAATACATTAACTATAGCATCCTTATTAGCTTTAGAATTTGAATCCGATTTTGAATCTATATTAAAAAGGATAACATCGGCTAATACATCACCTGCTTGTTTCATATTGTCTAAAACAAAATTATCTAACTCTTTATCATCAAAGTAATTTATAGCCTTCTTTCCTTCAATTTCTCTGTTTTCTAAAAGATAGGAAAGTATCTTTAAAAAGTGAGATTTACCACTACCAAAGAAACCAGAAATCCAAACCCCATTTTTATCTGTATTTCCTATAATACTTGTTTTGTAAGCTTTAAAAAATCTATCAATATGTTTTCTTAATTCACCTGTTACCACATACTCTTCTAACTCCTGCTTAATATTTTCATCATCTGCCTGACCTACTTTTATAACACCTTTTATATCTCTATCAATTTCCTTATAAAACATTTCTTTCAACTTAAATTCCATTTAATCTTCCCCCCAACACTTTTAATATTTATCCCATGACTAACCACCGATAAAACTCTTGCTTTTGTAATCACTGGTTAAACTCCATTAAATTCCCAAATTAGTTATACCCTATCCACAAGTGGAAATGCTCTATAATAATTATCATCTTTTAAACTGTTAAACAACATAAGTGTTCCACCATCATAGTTTCCTGGAAAAAACATTACTAAAGGCTGCTTTTCCACAATTCTATGTAGGTTATTTAAAATAGTATGCGACCTTATTATGGGCCATGACTTTCCTACGCCCGTTAAGAATACTATATCAGTATCCTCCAGCCGTTCTGCTATATACTTAACTACTAAATCATTTTCTAAAGTTAATCTTAAAGTTTTCTTAGTTGCATTTAGTACATACTGGCTACCCTTTTTCTCTTCCATTTGAAAATTTTTTTTTAGATATCCCTTTAATTCTAAAATCTCTAATATAATTTCATAAAGATCAAATTCTATTATATTTAATCCATATGTACTCTTAATTTTTTCTTTTATAAATTTCACTCTATCCCTGACTAAAAGTTCATATTCGGGCTCATAGTCAAAAACATAGAATCCAATTTCATTACCAAGCCCCTTATTTTTTCTAAAGTTAGGCTCTGTTATCCTAGGTATTATTTCATCAATTCTTTGATATATATCTTTCATTTATACCCTCCCATATTCTAAAACACACACAACAATTATAAGCTGTTACGCCTTCTAACTACTCACTATCTCCTATTATAGCGTTTATATACATTTTATCTCCTATTTTATATAAATGTTCTTTAACTTCTCTATCCAAAATAGGGATCTTTATCTTTCTATCACCCTTTTGATTTTCAATAAGTCCACACTCAAAAATAATTCTTACATAAACCTGTTTTAACTTTTTCAATGTGTACTCCGTCCACGAAGCCACTTTTTCACTTTGCTCTTTCTTACTTTGAAAAAATAAATTAAAATCTTTGTCTCTTAATAATAAATCTCTTAATAATAATTTTTCCTTATAAACTTCATTCATAAACTCAAAAAATAATCTATCTGTTTTAATAATTGAATACAAAACAAGAATTTTTGATGTCTCTATATTTCCTTCTGATATTTTATTTATTATAAAATTATCTAAATCTTTAAGTCTTGTCACTATAATTGATGCAACTTCCTTCTTTCTAGCTTCACTTTCAAGCTGGAAAATATTATCTTTTACCGATTTATTTTTTATTTCATCTATTGATATCCCTGTATTTATAAGTACTGCAGCCTTTTTAGTTTCTTTGTATAAATATGGTCTAGACTTAATAGTAGATTTATATTCCATAACAAAATTCACCTCCGTGGTCCAGTTTTACAGTAATAATTGTAACATATTACAAAGTAAATATACATGATTAAAAATCACTCATTATCATTTACCAATTCTAAATTATGAATTTACAATCTTCCCCATACATTAATCATTTTTCATTATTCATTACTCACTGTTCATTGATCATTGTTCATCGAGCATTGATTATTGATCATTCCCCTAATCCTCTCCGTATTCCCCCTAGCCCTTTTCATCCTTATGCTCCCTGCATCATTGTAAACAGTGTTACATATTTCAATGATTCTATCTACTGTTATTTTTTCATATTTATCTTCCAGATCCTTCAACTTTTTAAAGTCTTTCTAATAGTATTTGATAAACAATAACTTAAAATTGCTATCCTCTTTACATATGGATGACACTGCTTTGTTTTGGCATTTCTATAGGATCATATATTAAGAAAAGACCATAATAAAAGTAATATCATTACTTTCCTATGGCCTTATTATTATCTATAATATTTATCTCTTATAGCTAACATGTATTTCTATTTACAATATTTATCCCTTAAATCTAACCTGCATTATTATCTACAATATTTATCTCTCAAAGCTAACATGTATTTTGCTGACTTTCTTACTTCTTCATCTTGGTATTTCATCATATCTTCTAAATGCTCTTCTGGTGGATAATAGTATTGACTTGGTTTTATGTCTGCTGGTGCTGGTGGTTTTTCAACTTTAAATGCACCTTTTCCCAATTCAAAAACTCCACCTGCTCCTTTTTCCTTTTTGAAGGTAGCAGTATATGGGTGACACATTTCTATATTTATTCTTTGCAGTGTAGTGTTTTCTACTAATATTTTAAAGCATTCATCTGTGTCTATGTTTCCATCACCTATTGCAATACCGCAAACTCTAAAGTCTCCTTCATCTTCTTTTACAATTATATGATCTTTAAAGTGAGTAGTAAGAGTATATGGTGCTAGCTTTTTAACCGTATCTATTGGTTCTTCCCAAACCATCATTCCGTTCCCAATATCGCAGGTAATACCAATCCATGGGTTGTTTATTTTCTTTACTAATTCTATCATTTCTTCTGCAGTTTCGTATTCGTGATTTTCTATAGCAAGTTTAATTCTGTATTTTTTAAGTAGTGGAAGTATTTCTTCTATGTCCTTAGGAGCTCTTGCCATTTCTTCTTCTAAATTTCCACCGCAGCTTACATAAGTTCTTATCACATCTGCTCCTAGTATATGTGCTGCTTCTATAATTTTCTTAAACTTTTTAGGTTCTGTTCCTCTGGCATCTATTTCAACGTATAATCCATATTTTTCTATTTCTTTTCTAACTTTTAATAGGTGCTCAGTATCATCTGAACCCAATGTTCCCCATTCTGGGTCTAAATTTTTATCCTTTATTATATTTATTTGTACTCCATCTAATCCTAATTCTGCAGTTCTTCTTATAAAATCAAATATATCCATACGACCATTTTGAAAATGTAAATGATAACTTTCTGTCTCTAAACCAATTTTCATTTTTTTCCTCCTAACAATGCAAATATTAAATTATCAATGTATATGTAAATTTCACAACAATTTTTAATTATACTTTTAAAAACTTAATTGAAATTTTTTCAAATTAATCACTGATTATTAGTACACTGATAGTTTATTAAAATTTAGAGCCACTAAATTTTATTTTGTAAAACTTAGTGGCACCTAGATATGTGAATTAATTATTTTAAAATAAAGACTTTTATATAAATAATTATAAGTTAATTATTTTATGCTGATGCATTTTTCTTCTTTATCATTTTTAACAATATACTAGTTATTACAAATCCTAAAAGTGAGAAACCTATCATAGTCATGAATACATGTCTATATCCTTGTATTCCAGGTGCTCTGTCTAGCATGCTTCCATATATTGTGTATGCAAACATAGATGGTGAATATCCAAGTACACATGCTATAGACATAGCAGCTCCACTTATTTCCCTTGGAACCTTTATTTCTTCAACTGGAGCAAAGAAGACAGCTCTCATGGAGAATATTATAGCTCCGAATCCAAGTGTTAAAGCCATTCCTACATATATGTTCATTTTTTGGTGAGGAAGCATTATAAATCCGCCCATTGCTATTGCTGATACTAATAGTGCTCCTCTTAAATATTTAGTTGCAGATTTAACCTTCTTGTCCACTAAGAATCCACCTACAGGACCTCCAACCATTTTTAATCCATATTGGTTTATGATACCGTAAGCTCCTACTAAAGTTACAGGCATTGCATATATATCTTTTAAGAATGGTATAAAGTAAGTTAAACCACAATATACTGAGTAAATTGAAAATATTGATAGTGATACTACCCATATTTCTGGTGTTTTTATTGCTTTTGCGACACCCTGTAATGCAACTTTATTCTTACTTACTTTATTTCCATTTTCGTCTACATCTTTTATCACGTCGTCTTCAAGCATAAAGTATGAAATAACTCCAATTACTATGGGCACTGCTGAATAGAATATGATTGATCCTCTAAGCGCTGCTGCACCTTTTCCCAATAATGCAAATATTCCAAGAGCTGAGAATGCTACTATAGTATCAACCACACCTCTACCAGCTTCTAAGAATCCAAACATTCTTCCTTGCTCATCTTCATTTCCTAGTAATCTTACAGCTTTCAATAGAACTGGCCAGTAAATTACTTCTGCAAACAATGAGAATAGTCCCCAAATAATTAATATTCCAACGTAACCTGGGAATGTTGATAAATATAAACCTACAAGTCCGACTCCTATTAAGGAAAGAGGTATTAGCTTTTTCTTAGAAAATCTATCTGCTATATAGATTGAAGCAAAATTACCAAAAGTCTGAACCATTCCATAAACAGACATAGCCATACCTATTTGAGTATGTGTTAAATGTAAATACTGCTGCATTGGAACATAAAATGCATCTTTTAAAGATGATAATTTAAATATTGTTCCTCCACCTAAAATTAATACAATAAGTTTAATCCATTTCATTTTATTATCTTTTTTGCTCAATGGAAAACCCTCCCCTAAATAATTTGAAAACGTATAAACCGTTTTTTAAATTTTTTTAAATTTCACTGTTTTGGGAACAACTTAAGTATATAACACTTTTTGTGGAATTACAAGTATTTATTTTGATTTTTATTATTTTATTGTGGTATTTTGTGTATTTCTATTTTTTTAATCTAAATATTCATTTTTAGGATTAAAAAATTCTTCTGTAAGCTTAAACACCTTAGGACTTAGGTATAAAATAGCTATTAAGTTAGGTATAATCAACAACCCTAAAATACAATCCTGTATGTACCAAACCAATGGAAGTCTACTTATACACCCTAAGAATGTAAAGCATACAAATATGTATTTAAAAAATGTGGCTTTCTTAGATCCAACCAAATAAGTTAAACCTATAGTTCCAAAATACCACTCTGCCGGTATTGTGGAATATGCAAACAAAACCATGCTGATGCCAACTATGTATTGGAAAGTAGGATGTACCTGTCCAAAAGCCATACTTGTTAGTACAGATGCGGGCTTTCCCGTAGCAATAACTCCAGTACTTAAAATAGCTACTGCGGTTATAGTACAAATAAATATAGTATCTATGTTTACCTCTGTAATACCATAAAGAGCTTGCCTTACTGGATGATCCGTTATAGCTGAAGCATGCAGTACTGGCGCAGTACCTTCGCCAGCCTCATTAGAATAAAGCCCTCTGGATACACCAAATCTCACAGCTTCTCGAATGGAATATCCCACAGCACCTGCTACTCCAGCTTTTAAATTAAAAGCATTTTGAAATATATTTGCAAATACTGAAGGAACACTTCTAAAATTAACAATTATAACTACAATTCCACACAATATATATAAACTAGACATAAAAGGTATTAATTTTTCTGCAAAAGCACCAAGCCTTTTTACACCTCCAATTATCACAAGTCCAACAGCTACAACAAGAATTACGGCTGTTACCAATGGAGAAATTCCTGTAAGATCTTTAACTATTCCTGCCACCGCATTAGATTGTATTAAATTACCTCCACAGTTCTGTAAAATAAGCAAAAATGCATATATAGATGCTAACCAGGGAAGTCTTAATCCTTTAGAAATGTAGTACATAGGTCCACCCACATAAGTTCCGTCATCTGCTTTCACCCTATAGGCAATACCAATAACAATCTCTGCAAACTTTGTAGCCATACCTAAAAGTGCAGCTACCCACATCCAAAATATAGCTCCCGGTCCTCCACTTACTAATGCCGTAGCAACTCCGACTATATTACCATTTCCAACGCAGCTAGCTAATGCTGTACACAGGGCCTGAAATGGTGTAAGAGTTCCTTCTCCTTTACTATCCTTCTTCTTTAAAAAAGGTTTGATAAGGGTTTCATTAAATACATATGGCATCTTTCTAAACTGAATAAATTTAGTCATTATCGTATAATAAAGTCCAATTCCTATTAAAGTTACAATAAGCCAATTCCCCCATATTAAATCGGCAAAATTTTTAAAAAATTCTTCTAATAACTTCATCTAATCCCACCTTCTCAACTATAATAATAGTATGTTTTTTGTACTATGCACAAATATAAAGCGTGTAATATTTTTGTTTTTGTTGCTTTCATATCTGTTTTGTTTAATTTATTACCTAGATTTTATCACAATACCACAAAAATTCATATACTATTTTACAATTCACAATTATAAAATAAAAACCATATTAAATAGTTTATCCTCGTTGGATATTTCTATTAACATGGTTTAGCATTATAATTATCTATTTTTTATACTTATTGCTTATAGTTTCTATTTATTTTTTTAAACTCTGAATTAGTTTTATTTTTAATTTTAAATTTCCAATTCTACATTTTAAATTCAAAGTTTTTCGTTGATTGATTATTAAATTTTATACTACAAATTACAGCTACATAAGAATTTTCCTTACTTATTTACAACTTCTATCCCTCTGTTTAAATATTTTTGAAGTACATTTTCTTTTAAATTGCTATCAGTAACTATCACATTTACTTCTTCTAAATCACATATTTTTAATAAAGAAATAGAGTCAAACTTACTGCTATCTGCCAATATAATTACATTTTGAGATATATCAATAAATTTCTTTTGGATTTGAAGATGATCAAATATATAATCTGTAACTCCACCTTTTAATGAAACTCCACTAGCACTTATAAATGCTGTATCTATATTAAAGTGACTAATATAGTTTTCAGTTATTTCGCCAACTAGCGAGAATTCATCACTTTTTAGTATTCCACCTGTAAGTATAACTGTATAGTTATCCATATACATAAGTTCATTAGCTATGGCCAAGGAATTAGTTAATATAGTTAACTTTTGAAATTTAGTCTTTAAAACCTTAGCTATTTCTAAATTTGTAGTACTAGCATCCATAGCTATAGATTGTCCTTCCACTATAAACCTAGTAGCTATTTGAGCAATTTGCTTTTTTTCTTCTAAAAATTCCTTTTCTCTCTTTTCAAACTTTAATTGAACTTCTCCTTTTTTATTTAATACCGCTCCTCCATATACCCTTTTTAATTGACCTTCTTTTTCAAGATATTCTAAATCTCTTCTCACAGTTTCAATAGAAACATCAAAGAGTTTTGTAAGTCTTGAAACTTTAACCGTTCCCTCTCTATTTAGTATATCTAAAATTTCATCATATCTTTCTTGAGCTAACATTCACATTTCCCCCTAATACCATTCTATATTTTACTATATAAAATTATATATCATATATTTATTACTTTCAACAAAATTACATAAAAATCCACAGCAATAATTACTGTGGATTTTTATAATTTAAAAACATTCTTTTTTCCATATAAAAATTATATATCTACTTAACAATAATCTTATTACATATATTCCATCTAATTAGGAAATAATACCTATATGGAGGTGTTTTTTATATGAAAAAAAATCATTCATTAACAACATTTTTAATTACAACACTTATGTGCATATCCTTAACTGCTTGTGCAACTGCTAAGAAACCAGCAGAAGAGAAAAAAAATAATGCAAACATAAATGTTCAAGAAGAAAAAACTGTTACAGAAAATAAAACATTAGATGCTAGAGCTGAAAAAATAGTAGCTGCAGTAAATAAAGTAGAGGGAGTAAATAGTTCCTATGTGGCTATTTCTAATAAGAACGCCTTAGTAGGAGTAGATATAAATAAGGACTACGAAGGTAAAATAACAGATGATCTTAGAAAGAAAGTAGAAGACGCTGTTAAAAATACAGATAAAGAAATAGACACAGTTGCTTTAACTGCAGATGCTGATCTAACTGAAAGAATTAAAAATTTAGGTTCAGACATAAGAGCTGGAAAACCACTTTCAGGATTAGGCCAAGAAATACAAGAAATCCTAAATAGAATAATTCCAAGATAAAATTCATAATTTTTTGCCCAAATAAGACAATACAAAAATAATAAACTAACTTCAAAATAAACTTACTTAGCTTTACCCTAACTACAAATCTTTAAAATCTAGAATGTAAAATAGAAATTTGTACGTTAGCTAAATAAAATACCAAGGTAAAAGGTAATATGTAAGAAGTAAGAGTGAAGGATAAAACTCAAAGAGTTTTTTATAATTAATTTTTAAAAAAGCTTTATTTTTTATTTTATAACTACGAAAGTTAAGTTAAATATTAACTTTTAGCTATTCTTTTTTAGTTAGTTCTTCACTCTTAGTTCTTAGTTAGTTCTTAGCTTTTAATTCTTAACTCTTAGTTCTTCATTCTTAGTTATTAGTTAGCTCTTAGTTATTAGTTATTAGTTATTTCTTAATTCTTCACTCTTAATTTTCGAATATACACACCCACAGTAATCCTGTCTATAAAGACCATATTTATTGGAAAGTTCAATGGATCTTTTATATCCATTTTTCTTTTTAAAATCTGAAAATAAGTATCTTATCCCATACTTTTCTTCTAATTCTCTACCTATACTATTTAATTTTTCAGCATTTTTATAAGGACTTATAGAAAGAGTGGTAGTGAAGTAGTCAAATCTCATTTTCTTAGCTACCTGAGCAGTTTCCTCTAGTCTCATTCTGTAACAATTAAAGCATCTTTCTCCTCCTTCTTTTAAATCCTCCATTCCTTTAGCCATGCTAAAAAACTTATCTATGTCATAGTTTCCTTCTAAAAATTCAACTTTATTTTCAAAATTGAATTTATTTATAAAATCCTTTTGTTCTTGAACTCTTATTCTATATTCTTTCTCTGGATGAATATTAGGATTATAATAAAATATAGTTATTTGAAAATACTTTGAAAGATATTCTAACACATAGCTACTACAAGGAGCACAACAACTGTGTATCAATAACTTTGGCAGCTTATTTTCCCTAATGATATTTTTAATTTCTTCCTCTAATATTTTTTGATAATTCACCTTTATTTTTTGTGGATTATTCTTTTCCATACTCATTTATTTTAACTTCCTTTCTAGCATATATAACATTGACAACACTTGGATTATGGAAAACAAATGTTGTATTTACCATCCTTTCTATTATATATAACAAGCACTATCATACAAATAGTTTTTAATAACTTCTAATTATTGTTTGTTGTTTTATATTCTACTATTACTATTACTATTACTATAATCTATTTTAATTTTATCATATTTATAATAATAAAAGGATAGTTAATTGTTTTATAGAATATTAAATTTAAACAACTAATTCACTTTATAAATTATATATAATGAGGGGGATATACTATGGATATAAAAAAAATTGGAGTACTTGGCACAGGAACTATGGGGCATGGTGTAGCTCAGCTTTGTGCACAAGCAGGTATTGAGGTTAATATGTATGGAAGGTCCGATGAAAGCTTAAATAGAGGTTTTAACAATATAAAAAAGGATCTGTCTATAATGGTTTCAAATAGTAAGTTAACCAAACAAGAAAGCAATGCTATTTTTTCTAAAATAAAAGGAGTTAAAACTTTAGAAGAAGCTTGTAATGGGGTTCAATTAATAGTAGAGTGTTTAGCAGAAAAAATAGACTTAAAAAGAGATATTTTTAAACAATTAGATTCATTATGCTCTAAAGAAGTAATATTAACTTCTAGTACCTCTGGGTTAAATCCTAGCGATATAGCAGAGGAAACTAAAAATCCTGAGAGAGTTGTAGTAGCACACTTTTGGAATCCACCTCAACTTATACCTTTAGTTGAAGTTGTACCTGGATGTAAAACTTCTACTGAAGTAGTTGATAAAACCGTTCAATGGGTTAAAAATATAGGCAAACAGCCAGTTAAAATGAATAAAGAATGTCCAGGCTTCATAGGCAATAGGCTTCAATTAGCTCTTTTGAGAGAGGCATTATACATTGTAGAACAAGGTTATGCAGACCCAGAGGAAGTAGATAAAGCTGTAGAATATAGTTTTGGAAGACGTCTTCCTTTAACTGGGCCACTAAAAAGTGCTGATTTAGGCGGCCTAGACATCTTCTACAATATAGCTTCTTATTTGTTTAAAGACTTATGTAGTCAAACAGAACCTTCTAAACTATTAAGTGATAGAGTATCTGAGGGCAAACTAGGAACAAAAAAAGGTGCGGGAATATACAATTGGACAGAGGAAGAAATTAATAGCATTCAGAAAAAACGTCAAGAATTACTAATGTACTTTTTAGATTTGGATAAAGAATAAAACATGCAATAAATTAATTTTGGGCTATTTAATAAATATTGTGTAACATTAAATAAACATTGTTTTTAAAAAAAGCTTGTCTCAAAATACATTTGAAAATGAGGTTATAATTTTCTTATTCTGAGGCAATCTTTTTTTAATCAAAAAAAATTAAGCTTATAAAAAGCTTAATCAACCTAAAATAATTTAAATAAAGGGGGAATTTTTATAAATGCTTAAGTCAAGCATTATAAAAATTCATCAACTGCAAAATAAATGTTTATATTAAATTAATCACGGATGAAATCAAAAGCCCTCAAGGATAATTAAGCCCCCTCTAATTTCATCTGAAATAATTAATAAAAACCAAAATTTAAGTTTTGTAAATTCAATAATAAATAATATACTATTTCTATATTTTTAAATAATATTGTTTATTTAATACCCCAAATCAATGTCCAATACAATCAAATCAATTTACACTAAATATATATTATCACTATTTTCAAACAAATGCAATGTTTTTACGTCATTATTTCAATTTTTTATTACAATTTAAATTGTACAAACCATATATATTGAATTCTCCTAGGTTATACTATATGTATATAAATAAATATAAATTTTCAACATCATATTTCTAAATAATACAAATAAATTTAGATGACATTTCATATATTATAATTTAGCCAGTATCATATTTAATATTTTATCAATAACATTTATATATACGTTGAATTTTGTTACATTTTGTATTATGATTATTCTATAACTACTATTATTTAATAATGGTTATAACTTTTAGGAGGTGGCTAAAATGGCAGCTATAAAAATGAGTGAAACTGCTTATAATGAATTTAAAAAGTTTCTAGATGATAATAATGTAACTAATAATACCATAAGAATATTTTTAGCTGGAGTTGGGTGCAGCGGTCCTCAATTTAATCTAGCTTTAAGTGAAAAAAATATTGGTGATGTATCTGAACAAATTGGGGAATTAACTTTTCTAGTAGCTGGAAATCTTTTCGAAGAATTCAAAGGCTTTGAAATAAAATGCCCTGAAGAAAATGAATTTGATAGTTTCACTATAGAACCTTTTGAAATAGGAGAGTTCAATGGGTGTGCTTCTTGTGGTGGAAACTGCGGACACTAATATAAGCTTAACTATTTAACAATTGCTTTTATTAATATAAAATCCCTTAGCTAAATTTAGCTAAGGGATTTTTGTATTAAAGTTCTTTAAATATTTAAATTAGTACAAATAACTAAGTCTTTCATTTTTGAAATCTGTCAGTTCCCAGTTTCCTTTTGTATCCTTATGAAGCACCATTTTATATATAGTATCCTTAGATTTTTCTTTAAGTCTAATATAAACCTTACAATAGTTTCCATTTTGTATGTTAGCTGCTAGACCAGGTTTAGCTATATCCCAAAACTGTATTTGAACTAAACTCAATTCTTTGTCTTTAAATATTCCCATGAACATTTTTCCTTCTTTACCCTTGACTAAATAATCCGTACACAGTTTTTTAACTTTTTCATATTCTTCTGTATAATTAAAAGTACTTAATCCTGTTACATACCATTTGTTTTCCTTAGTATTATACGTGAGAGCTAATTCTATATTTATATTTATAATACTTCCACCAGAATTTTTCATCACTCCCACTACCTCAACATAGGCATTAGCATTATTAATAACTTTATAATTAGCTGCTTGAAGTTTTAAATCATACTCACTAGAAGGAATAGTAGCAACTATATCATTTTTATCCTTATATATATGCTCCATATCCAATAATGCATATTGATTTAATGCATCATTATTAGAAAAATATTCTTTAGTTTTCTCCATGTCGTATACTCCACTACACATATATTCAGCTACAACCTCTGATGCTCCTCTTATGGTTTTAAATATTTCTCCTCTTTGTTTATCTATATCGCCTGTAGAAAATTGTACTGAACTATTTTCAAAATCTATTTGCTCCTTATTCTCACCAGCTATTTGAGCTTTTTTTCCATCTGGAGATACAGAAAATTTTCCTCCAGACACTAAATATCTTTCTTTCTCTTTTCCCTTTTTATCTACTAAAATTAAAGTAAATTTACCCTCTTCCTCAACTTTATTCTTTATAGTATAAGCAAAATCACCATTATAAATAAATTTAGCATCATATATACATCTTTTATCTATAACCATAGGTTTATAAGAATCATTTATATTATTTATATAATATAGTCTAAAATCATTTTCCCCTATTAATAAAGAAGCTGTTTTATACGAATCTCTAAATTTACCATTATATACTTTTTTCATCTTATTACCATTGCTATCTACTATAAAAGTAGATACCTTATTTAAAGTAGATTTTGTTATTTCATTAGTAGTAACATAATAATATTCCTTATCTAAGGCACCTTTATAGTATTTACTTTCATTACTACTATAAGACTCCACCTTTTCTTTAGAATCCATATAGTACACAGTGTTATTTACTAGATTAGCATGTTCTGTATAAATTCTTTTCCCATCAGGAGACCAACCAAAATAAGTTACAAAATCACCTTTTGTCTCATCTTGAAACATAAAACACATTTTTTTCATATTATATATATATAATTTTTCTCCTGACAAAAGAGCTACTATATTTCCCTGCTTATTCCATTTTGATAAAGTCACTAAATCTATATCACTTTTAAGAACAGTACTATTTTGAGATTGTACATCATAAAGCATTAAATAAAATTTACCAGAAGTTTCACCACTTATTATATTTTTGTTATTTCCTACTTCCTTAGACTCCGACATATAAAATATATATTTATTATCTGGAGAAACAGCAACAGGTATCTTGCTAAATCTTTCATTAAAATTAATATTTCTAAAAGGATCTATTCCCTTACTAATTACTTGTCCATCAATTTTTCTTATTTCGTTTTGATTCTTATCCTGATAAACTTCATATAATTTATTGTCTCTTGTCTCCATAGTGGAGCAACCATAAAAAATCCCTATAAGCACTAACCCCATAATAGGAAGAATTACATTCTTATTAGGTTTATTGTTAAAAATCTTCTTTTTCACAATATCCCTCCTGTGTTTCTAATATATCATGTACATTTATTCAAACTTCATCTTCTCCGTAAAATAGTTGTAAATTTCAGAATATTATTTTAACGGTAGTTCCCACGTTTACTTTACTTTCTATTTTAAGCTTAGCATTATGTCTTCTTATTATTTCGCTACTTAGTGCTAGTCCCAATCCTACTCCTCCTTCTTTTCTAGAACGAGATTTATCTACTCTATAGAAAGGCTCTATTACTTTTTCTATTTCTTCTTCAGCCATACCCTTTCCAAAATCCTTTACATATATATAATTTCCTTCATGATTTTTACCTGTTCCCAGTATTATTTTTGAATTTTCATTAGATGCTTTTAGAGCATTATCAATTAAATTTATGAAAACACCTTTTATCATATCTCTATCTAAAGGCAATTTTATATCTTCCCCTACTACTTCTAAAGCTATATTCTTTTCACTGCACTTAATCTTCATGATTTCAGATATGTCTTTTAATATAGATATTACACTCTGATCAGATATACAAAGTGGATCCTCTCTAGCTATTATCATCTTCATTAAAGTATTTATTAACTTTAGCATTCTACTTCCTTCAAAATATATATAGTTAAGTCCTTTATGAAAAGTTTCCTCATCATATTTTATTTTCATAAGAAGCTCTGCATACCCTATGATAGATGTAAGTGGGGTCCTTAACTCATGAGCTAAATTATCAATAAATCTTTGCTTCTTTTGACTTTCTATTTCCAATTGAGTTATTTTACTTTCTATCTCATCTGCCATAGTATTAAATCTTCCCGCAAGTATACCAATTTCATCTCTATTTTTTACATTAACTCTTTCTTTGTAGTTTCCTTTACTTATGTTATATGTTACATCTGTTAGATTTTCTATGGGCTTTATCATTACCTTACTTATGGTTCCCGTTATAGCTGTTATAATCATAAGACCTATTATACCAACTTCAAAAAAGAAAAGATACTGACCGGTTTTTTGCTTGTCTATTTCTGTAATATCTTTTATATAACTCAAAATAAATTTCTTATTTTCTGCCTCAAAACTTTGATTTGTAAAAATGTAATGCCTATTTTTTTCTTTTCTAAGTATATAATTTCTTTGGCCATTTAATGCTGATTTTAATTCTTCACCTCTATTAAAATTAAATATACTTTCTTTAGGCGCTATAATTTTACCATTTTCTTTATATATCTCTATATAACTGTTTTCATCTTCGAACATATTTACTATTCTTTGGCTGTAACTATCTAAATCAACCTTCTCATCCATTTGCTTTTGATTTACCATCAAGTACAAAACAGAGTTTCTATATATATTGCTTTGTTCTTTAAGACACCTATTTATTTCCTTACTTAATAAATCATTATAGGTTTTTTCTGTAACTACAATCCCCGTAATAGTTAATGTAAAAAAATATATACTCATGCACAAAAAGAAAATTTTCCATCTGAATTTCAACTTCATGACCTCCAACTTAGTTAAACTACTCTAGTCTATATCCTATCTTGTATACGGTCTTTATTCTTTCAGTATCCAATTTATGTCTAAGCCTTTGTATGTGCATATCTACAGTTCTAGTATTTCCTTCATATTCATAATTCCATATTAGCTCTAATATTTTTTCTCTTGATAGCGCAATACCCTTGTTATCTACTAATAACTTTAATAATTCAAATTCTTTAGGAGTTAACTCTACCTCTTCTCCATCTTTAAATACCCTTCTCTTTTCCACATGTATTTCTATATTATCAAATTTCTTTATATTATCTTCTTTATCACTTCTTCTAAATAAAGCATTTATTCTTGCTATTAATTCCATGCCTTCAAAAGGTTTAGTTATATAATCATCTGCTCCTAAATTTAAACCTTTGACCTTATCCTTTAAGCTGTCCATTGCAGTTAATAATATAACTGGTATATCCCTTTCAACTATATTAGGTAATAATTGATATCCATTTATTTTAGGAATCATTATATCTAATACTACTAAATCTAAAGCCTTTGTTTTTATAATTTCCAAGGCCTTTTCTCCATCTTCTGCTTCCAATGTATCAAATCCAACCATTGATAAATTGAGTTTTATAAGTTCTCTTATAGGCTCTTCATCTTCTACTATTAATATAGTTTTCATTAATTATCTCTCCCTCTTACTATACTATCTATCAAAAATTACAGATTTTACTACAGCTAAAGCTTCTCTCACATAAAAATTAAGCTGAAGAGTAGTCATAACCTTTGCAGGCATTCCCTGTAATTCTATTCCAACTCTATTTCCTAACATTTTAGCCCTAAAAATATGAAAATTACTTGTTACAACCCCTATTTTTAGATTTTTAATTTTCTCTAAACTTTCACCTTCAACTTGAATCAATTTTTCTTTTGAAAAAAGTAAATTTTCATAGGTATTTTTGGATTTATCCTCCTTTATAATTCTATTTCTTTCTATACCCTTGTTTAAAAAATATTTTTCCATAGCTTCTGCCTCACTTATGGCTTCATTTGCTCCCTTACCACCTGATACTATTATTTTAGTGTTAGGGTGATCTTTTAAATAACCCCATGCCTTCTCCACCCTTTGGTAAAGAGTAAGTGACATAGTTCTTCCTTGCAATCCAGCTCCTAATACTATTATATAATCAGAATCAGCTGTGTAATCCTTATTTCCATAATATAATATAGGAATTTCTATAATTATAAACATAATTATAAACGCACAAATAATGACCTTTACTATTTTTCTCACACCCGAAAATTTTTTTGGGATTTTAATATTATTTTTATTCAAAATCCCACCTATAATAAATATTATACCAACTAATAACCAAAATCGTGAAAAACTTATTTTAAAATTAAAACCAAGTAGTATAACATAATAAATTAAAGACAAAATGCCTAAGATTACTAATATAGCGCTTAGTTTTTTATTATATTTATTCATTCTTTCCTCCAACTATTGAAAATTTAATTTACAATTATCTCTGTTTTTATATTTACTTCACAATATCTATCATAATAACATTATTTTCATTTATCACTATGTATTATTTTACCACAACATAGGCACTAAGTTCACCTTTTCAATTTAAAATTTTGAATTAAGACAAAAACTTTAACCTCATTGATGATTATTAATTGTTTATTGATAATATTGCCTTTATTCTTCACTGGTAGTAGAATGTATGTAGTTGTAAAATTCTTTGAAAGAAAGGTTGTATTCAATGAAAATATTACGGAATATTAAAGGCAAAAAAAATACTGTAATAAACAGTAATATAAAATACTATATTTTAAATGGTATACTTTTTACCATTATGACTTCATTATATAAATCCTTTGCAGACAAATTTATAACTAGATTAGGAGGCGGCTCTTTTCATCTATCCTTATATAACGCTTTACCAGGCTTAATAGGCGCTTTTTTTATGTTTCCTGGAATAATTCTTATAAGTAAAACAAAGAATAAGAAAAAAACTATGTCTAAGTTCTTTCTTCTCAGCAGATTAATAATTTTCTCTTTTGCATTTGTTCCTTTTTTTCCACTTAGATATAGACCCACTATATTTATAGTATTATTTACACTTATGAGCCTACCTGAATCCTTATCTGTAATGTCGCTACAAAGTTTCTCAGGAGATATATTTCCAGAACACAATCGTTCAACTGCTATATCATTGAGAAATAAATTTTCTACTCTTTTTAATATTATTTTTCTACTTATTTTAGGTGAAATATTTAACATAGTAGCCCATAATAATGAACAAGCTGTAGTATTATATCAAATTTTATTCGTACTATCGTTCATAGTAGGACTTATAGAAATTTCTACTTTTATGAAATTAAAAGAAGTAAATCCTATACAAATGAAAAAAGAATCCCTTAAAGATTTAAAAGTACAAATACCTAAAATTTTAAAAAATAAAACTTTCAGTGGTTTTCTATTTTGTTCCTTAATATTCCACTTCGGATGGCAAATGGGCTGGCCACTATTTAGCATTTATCAAATAAAATATCTACACGCCAATGAATTATGGCTTACTATTATAAATGTATCTTCTAATGTAGTTATGTTTTTTTGCTATAGTTATTGGAATAAACTTATACAAAAAAGGGGCAATGCATTCGTAATAATGTTTGCTACTTTTGGCATGGCTATAACACCGATTTTTTATGCACTTTCCTATAATTTATATATATTAACTTTGACAGGTTTAATAACTGGTTTTTTCACTTCTGGTACTCTCACAGTTATTTTAAGCTCTTTATTAGAAGTTTGTCCTGAAGAAAATAGGCTTTTATATGTGGGAATACACGCTACTTTCACAAATCTAACTTTATCTATAGCACCTATGGTTGGAAATCTTGTATTATCTTATACCAATATATATATTGCTTTATGCATATCAGGTTTTTTTAGACTTATTGGAAGCATTGCTTTTTACATACGGAAAAAATATATAAAAAAGAATGTTAATACTTCCTCCATGTGTTGTTAAATTTAAAACTAAAAACAGACATGTATTTGTAATCTCGATAGCATTTATAGATTTTATAAATATTTTGAATAGTTTTTATCTTGAAAAAAGATATAAAAAGTGATAAATTTTAAAATGTACAAGCGATTAATTAAGTTTTATAAATAAATTATTAAATATTCTAGATGACAATAGCATGAGATACCTTTGGGTAGCCGAAGGAGCAATACATAAACAGCCTAAATTTATGTAGAAACTTTCAGGCAAATATAATGCTATTGGATAGATCTCTGGAGAGACCTTTTAAAGGCACCGAAGGAACTACTATGGTTCATAATCCATATAAAAATTCTCAGGTAAAAGTACAGAGGGTATAAAGGCACAAGGAATTACTATGCCTTTGTATTCCTCTGTTATTTTTTTATAAAAATTTAATTATAGTTATAATAGTTAATTTCAAAATGAGGACTAAGCTTAATATTTATCTAAAATTACTATTTAATTGTATTATGAAAGGAGGACAATTATGGAAAATTTAAAAAGAACTCCCCTTTTTCATGCCCATACTAAATTAGGCGGGAAATTGGTGGATTTTGCTGGTTGGGAATTACCTATTCAATACGAAGGAATTATTCAAGAACATGAAGCAGTAAGAACTGCTGCTGGCTTATTCGACGTTTCACACATGGGAGAGGTGAATGTAAAAGGCAAAGATGCTCTTAGCTTTATCCAATATATAATTACAAATGATGCTTCCAAACTAGAAAAAAATCAAGCTCTATACACTCTTATGTGCTATCCAAATGGAGGTGTAGTAGATGATATTTTAGTTTACAAATTCAATGATGAGCACTTTTTCTTAGTAATAAATGCAGCTAATACTGATAAAGATGTAAATTGGTTAATGGATAATTCTAAAAAATTCAATGTAACCGTAGATAATATATCAAATAAAATAGGTCAAGTTGCTCTACAAGGTCCAGAGGCTCAAAAAATACTTTCAGGCTTGACGCACACAGATTTAGATTCTATTAAATTCTTCTACTGTAATAGAGAAGTGATTATTGATGGTGTAAAATGTTTAGTTTCAAGAACAGGATACACTGGTGAAGATGGTTTTGAAATTTTCTCTTCTGCAGAGGAAATAGAAAAAGTATGGAATAGTATTTTAGAATATGGAAAAGATAAGGGTTTAAAACCTTCCGCATTAGGTGCCAGAGATACTTTAAGATTTGAAGCTAATCTTCCATTATACGGAAATGAACTTTCAGATGAAATAACTCCACTTGAAGCTGGATTAGGTTTCTTTGTTAAACTAGATAAAAACGATTTCATAGGTAAAGACGCCTTAGTTAAGCAGAAAGCAGAAGGACTAAAGAAAAAAATAGTAGCTTTCCAAATGGAAAAAGGTATTCCAAGACATGGCTATGAAGTGTACAAGGATGATACTAAAATAGGCTTTGTTACAACAGGTTATTCTTCACCAACTTTAAAGAAAACTATAGGATTAGCTCTTATAAATGCTGAATATTCAACTCTTGATTCTGAAATAGGAATAAAAATAAGAAAAAATATAAAACCTGCTAGAATAATAAAAAAGAGTTTCTACAAGAGAAATTACAAAAAATAAAAGTAATTTATAAAGATAGTTTATAAAAAATCATAAAAATAGTTAAAATTTCAAAATTAAACTCATTCAATAATAACATTGTAATTATTGAATTTAAGTTAGTATTTATAACAAAATAATAAATTATAACTAAAATAAATTTTAAAATAAAACTTAGGAGGTTTTTAAATTATGAAAGTTATAGAAGGCTTATATTATTCTAAAGAACATGAATGGGTAAAATTAGATGGAGATAATGCTTACATAGGAATAACAGACTATGCACAAGATGCCCTTGGAGATATAGTTTATGTGGAACTTCCAGAAGTAGACGACGAAATTCTTGTAGGGGATGCTCTAAGCGTTGTAGAATCAGTTAAAGCTGCATCTGATGTTTATATGCCTATAGATGGCAAAGTTATAGAAGTGAATGAAGCTCTAGATGACGACGTAGAGTTAGTTAATAATGACCCTTACAATAGCTGGATTGCAAAAGTTGAAATTTTAAACAAAGATCAAATAAAGGATTTAATGAGTGCTGAAGAGTACCAAGAATTCTGCTCTAAGGAGGCATAAAAATGTTTCCATACATTCCAAACACAGCGGAAGATGAAAAGAAAATATTAGATTATTTAGGATTAAATAAAGTAGATGATTTATTTAGCGACATTCCTGAAGATTTAAGACTAAAGGACAGACTAAATATTAATGAGCCTTTAAGTGAAATGGAAGTAAGCACCAAAATCACACACACAGCAAATAAAAACATCTCCACAGAAGACAGCATATGCTTCCTTGGAGCTGGAGCTTACGACCATTTTATACCTTCTATTATACACCACATTACTTCAAGAAGCGAGTTTTACACCGCTTATACACCATATCAACCAGAAATAAGTCAAGGGACCTTACAGGCAATTTTTGAATATCAAACTATGATATGCAATCTTACAGGCATGGATGTTTCCAATGCTTCTTTATACGATGGAGCTTCTGCTACTGCTGAAGCATGTAACATGGCTTTAGACAGTTGTAAGGGTAATTCAATAGTTATTTCTAAAACTGTTCACCCTGAAGTAAGAAGAGTAGTAAAAACTTATATGAGATTTAAAAATGTTGAAGTTATAGAAATAGATTTTAAGGATGGCTGCACAGATATGGAACTTCTTAAATCTAAGGTAAACAAGGATACTCTTGGAGTAGTAGTTCAAAATCCTAATTTCTTTGGAGTAGTAGAAGACTACAGTGAGGTTTCCAAAATAGCCCATGATAATAAAGCATTATTCATAATGAATGTAGACCCAATTTCACTAGGCATACTAAAAACTCCAAAAGAATACGGTGCGGATATAGCTGTAGGCGAGGGACAAGTTCTTGGAAACCCTTTAAGCTTTGGTGGTCCATACCTTGGATTTATGGCTGTTACTAAAAAGCTTATGCGTAAGATGCCAGGAAGAATTGTAGGACAAACTGAAGATGTGGATGGAAAAAGAGCTTTTGTTTTAACTCTTCAAGCAAGAGAACAACACATAAGAAGAGAAAAAGCCACATCAAATATTTGCTCAAACCAATCTCTTAATGCTTTGACTGCTACAATATACCTTTCTACATTAGGTAAAGAAGGTATAAAAGAAGTGGCAAATCAATGTGCTAAAAAGGCTTACTACGCCTACAATAAATTAATATCCACTGGAAAATTTAAACCTGTATGGAATAAGCCTTTCTTTAGAGAATTTGTATTAGAGACAGCTATGGATGTATCTCTACTAAATAAAGAATTGATTAAATACGGAATTACCGGAGGATATTCTCTGCAAAAATCCTACCCTCTTTGCAAAAATCAAATTCTTCTTTGTGTAACAGAGAAACGAACTAAAGAAGAAATTGATTATTTAGTAAAGATTATGGAGGAGATAAAATGTTAAATTATGATAAATTAATTTTTGAAGTTTCTAAAGAAGGAAGAATTGGTTATTCTTTACCTAAATGTGATGTAGACAATGTATCTATAGATACCATAATACCTAAGGAACTTTTAAGAGAAGAAGACGCTCTACTACCTGAAGTTAGTGAAAATGAAGTAGTAAGACATTTCACTCTTTTAAGTACTAAAAACTTTGGAGTAGATTCAGGATTTTACCCTCTAGGTTCTTGTACTATGAAATATAATCCTAAAATAAATGAAGATATGGCTACATTAAATACTCTAAAAAATATCCATCCATATCAAGAGGAAGAGACAGTTCAAGGTGCTTTAGAAATAATGTATGATTTGAATTGCAAATTAAGTGAGATTACTGGTATGGATTATGTATCCCTTCAACCTGCTGCCGGTGCTCATGGTGAACTTACAGGTCTTATGATAATAAAAGCCTATCATGACAAAAGAGCAGATAAAAAAAGAACTAAAATAATAGTTCCAGATTCTGCTCATGGAACTAACCCCGCTAGCGCCAATGTAGCTGGTTTTGAAATAGTACAAGTAAAATCTAATGAAAATGGTGGAGTAGATATTGAAAGCTTAAAATCTGTATTAAATGATGAGATAGCAGGTTTAATGCTTACAAATCCAAATACTTTAGGAATATTTGACCCTAATATAAAATTAATTTCTTCACTAGTCCATGAAGCTGGTGGACTTGTATACTACGATGGAGCAAATTTAAATGCTGTCATGGGAAAATCTAGACCTGGTGATATGGGCTTTGATGTGGTTCACTTAAATCTACACAAAACCTTTGCTGCTCCTCATGGTGGTGGAGGCCCTGGAAGCGGTCCTGTAGGCGTTAAGAAACATCTAATTCCTTTTGTGCCAGTTCCAGTAGTAGAAAAAACTGAAAATAGCTTTGTTCTAAACTATGATAAAGAGGATTCTATAGGAAAAGTAAAAAGCTTCTATGGCAACTTTGGTGTTATGGTAAAATCCTATGCATATATTTTAACTATGGGCGCAGAAGGCTTAAGAAAATCTAGCGAAACTGCAGTACTTAATGCTAACTATTTACAAAAGAAACTTAAGGATCATTACAATCTGCCTTATGATGGCATTTGCAAACATGAATTTGTTCTAGGTGGATTAAAAGAACCTAATGGCGTTGGTACTTTAGATGTGGCAAAACGTCTTTTAGACTATGGATATCATCCACCAACTATATACTTCCCTCTTATAGTAGATTCTGCAATAATGATTGAACCTACTGAATCAGAAAGTTTGGAAACTCTAGATGGCTTTGCTGATTCCATGATTAGCATAAGTGAGGAGGCAAAAAAAGATGCTGAAATTCTTCATTCCGCACCTTTAACTACCCCTTTAAAGAGATTAGATGAAGTCAAAGCTGCTAGAAGTTTAATTTTAAAATGGGAAGATAAATAAACCTTTTGTGTAAAGAATTAATTACTTACAGTATTATTAACTATAAGAATTTAAATTAAATATTCAATTTAAATAAAACCCATCTATATATATATACTATACTAGATGGGTTTTATTTTTATATTTTTATTATATAGGCTACCTGTATTATATACAATTCATAATCTAGATTGGTACTTTTTTAATGTAAGATTTAAAGTTCTATTCTTCAATAACCTCATAATCCACATCATTTACATATCTTATATTTCTAATTTTACCTTTTTCATTTATTTCTACTATATTTTCTTTTACTACAACACCCTCAATTCTCTTAATAGCACTAGAGCCTACTTCTATGGCTCTATCTAGTGCATCACCTGTAATGTCCGAAGCTTTTCTAGAGGTCTCCCCTACTATGTTTCCTAATACCTTGGTAAAGTCTCTGCTTCCCTTGGCAAATTTAGGTTTATCTACAATATCTGCTATTGCACCAACCACTTCTCCAGTTATTTTTATATTATATTCTACCACTGTACCTAAAACTCTCCCAGTACCCTTTAGTATTTTACCTATCTTCATAACATCACTCCGGTAAATATTTTATTTATACCATAATTGTTTTTGTAATCCCTATACCTTTACTACTGCCCACATCCATCTATTTCATTTATATAACTATGATTCTCTCACAAAACGCATTACATTACCTGAATTATACCTTATTGTGGGTTAATCATAACTATTATTTTCCGTATACCATTTCTCCATCTATAAATACATATTTAGTAGATGCCTGCAAATCAAAAGGATGCTTATCAAATATAGCTATGTCTGCATCTTTACCCTCTTCTATGGAACCAACTCTATCTTGTATGCCTAGTATCTCTGCTGCATTTATAGTAATGGCTTTTAATGCAGTTTCTTCATCTAATCCAGCTTTAACTCCTAATGCTGCACAGAGAGGTAAATTCTGAAGTGGTATAACAGGATGATCTGTCATAATTGCAAACTTAACTCCTGCATCTTTTAAAACCTTTAGTGTTTCAAAAGTTTTATTTTTAACTTCTATCTTAGTTCTAAATCCAAAAGTAGGTCCAACTATAGCATTAAAATTTTCCTTAGCTAGCTCATCTGCTATTAAATGTCCTTCAGTGCAGTGATCTAATGTTAAATTCACATCAAACTCTTTAGCTATTCTTATAGCAGTGAATATATCATCAGCTCTATGTGCATGTGCCTTTAATGGAATTTCTTTTTTTAGCACAGGTATTAACGCTTCCATTTTCATATCAAAAGCTGGCTTATTTTTACTATTTTCTTTTTTGTCTAAATAATCCTTAGCTTTCATAAGACTTTCCCTTAATATAGAAGCTGTAGCCATTCTAGTAGATGGAGATTGTTTTTTAGCATCATAGCATCTCTTTGGATTTTCTCCAAAAGCACATTTCATAGCTGCATTTTCCTTTACTATCATATTATCTATTCTAATTCCTTTTGTCTTAATTATAGCAAAAGTTCCACCTAACACATTGGCACTACCTGGACCTGTACAAACACAAGTAACCCCATTTTCATAAGCTTCCTTAAAAGCTGAATCCATAGGATTTATAGCATCAATAGCTCTTAACTGTGGCGTAGTTGGATCTGTAATTTCATTACCATCCTCACCTTCAAAACCCATATCCTGTTCAAATAAGCCTATATGGCAATGAGCATCAATAAATCCTGGAGTCACATATCCACCTTCTGCATCTATTACATTACAGTTTTGAGGTATATTAATATTTTTACCCACTTTTACAATTTTATTACCTTGTATTAATATTTCACCATTTTCTATAACTTCACCAGCCATAGTTAAAATTTTTCCATTTTTAATTAATGTCATTTTAATCCCCCCAAACCATTTTCTATAACCTTATTATATCACACACATTCAGTAAATTCCCAAAGCCATACATATTTAATTCAACTTTTACAGTTATAAAATAAAAGTGTAAAATTAAATTCTCACTAGCCAACTAGCACACTGGCACACTGGCACTCGTCTACTTTTTCACTTCCTCATAATCCACATCAACTACTCCATCTTCATTAACAGTATACCCTTTTTTCTTATGTTCCAAATCTTTTTTCTTGTTTTTTAAATAATTTACTAAATTCATAATTCCCCTGTATGCAAGCCATAATAAAAGAATAATAGCTCCTATCTTAAATATTCCTATAGCAAGTTTTATGGTTAGAGCCAATACCATTACAAAAATTAAAATATATAGTATAGATTTTATTAAATCACTAAATTTATTAGAATTCATATTTATTCTCCCCTCACTATACTTATCATTATTTATATGTATTATAACACAAAACTATATTATAAGTTATATCTTAACTCATAATAAAGTATTAATAATTTGTTAATTTCACATAATCAACTTCTTATTTATATCCTATTCTTATTATACTACATTATTTGTAAAATTTGCTATAGACTTATATTAGTCCACAGTCCCCAATATAAAATCTTTAACCTAGTACCTAAAATTTTAGGATTGAGGGCTAGAGATTTATATTTATTAGAAAATATACGCTAGCTATTGTCATAAAAATTTTTAAATAGCTTAAATAAAAAAAACTATTTATTGAAATTAATGTTATAATTAACTCCTAGACTAATTGTAATTTATTGAACAGTTATAAAATATAACAAATTAAAGAGGGGTGGAAATTAGAAATGTTTAAATTGGGAAGTTATTTGCTATTTATTACTTTTACTCAATTAATTATTGCAATCTTATTTATTCAATCATTACCTGGTGTTGGGGTGAACTACGCATTTGCAAATATTCATCCATTAATAAAGATTATAGTTATATTTGAATTAAGTTTTTCAGTATTTCTTATTTACAAAGGATACTGCAAAATTGATAAAACAAAATAGAAGTTTATACTAAATAGTCAACTTGAATTCTTAGCTAAATCCATATACACGCTGGATATGGTCAAAAAAATTTTCAACGCGTTTAAATAAAAAGCTATAACTATTCCATTAATGAAATAGTTATAGCTTCTATTTGAACTGAAAAATCTACTTTTAATGTAGTGATAAATGTGAAATTTAGGACTATTGAACTAGCCTTAGAAGTTCTTGGCGTACTGTTCACAGTCCAAAATTTCACATTTATCACGGAATTAAAAGCAGATTTTTCTTACGGCATCTCCACCCAATATATGCTTATCTTATAACATCATAAATAAGTGGTATTTCATTATTGTATTTTTCTTTTATTTCATAGTTGCCTATAATATCTTTTACTGCCTTTTCGGCTTTCTTCTCATCGTTAGCATGAACGTAAGCTATTATATCTCCCTCAGCTACTTTTTCTCCTCTTTTCTTAGATAATACTATACCTACAGCCAAGTCAATTGCGTCTTCCTTAGTAGCTCTACCTGCTCCTAATTCCATAGCAATTAATCCTATGTTTTCAGCGTGTATCTTGCTTATATATCCCTCTTTTGGACTTTTAACTGGAACTACGTATTTAGCCTTTGGAAGCTTATCTGTATCTTCTACCTGTTCTACATTTCCACCTTGAGCTTTTATGAATTCTTTAAATTTAGCTAAAGCTGATCCGTCTTTTATTGTTCCTAAAAGCATTTCTTTAGCTTCTTCTACATTTGCAGCTTTCTTAGCTAAAACCACCATATTGCTTCCTAAAGTCAAGCAAAGTTGTAATAAGTCTTTTGGACCATTGCCCTTTAATGTATCTATAGCTTCTTTAACTTCTAAGGCATTTCCTATAGCAAATCCTAGAGGCTGATCCATATCAGATATTACAGCTACAGTATTTCTTCCTACATTTTTACCTATGTTAACCATAGCTGTTCCTAATGCTTTAGCATCTTCAAAAGTCTTCATGAATGCTCCATCTCCAACTTTAACATCTAAAACAATAGCATCAGCTCCTGAAGCTATCTTTTTACTCATTATACTTGAAGATATAAGTGATAAATTATCTACTGTTCCTGTTACATCTCTTAGAGCATATAATTTTTTATCTGCTGGAGCTAAGTCTGGAGTTTGACCATTAACTGCTATTTTTATAGTATTTACATTGTTTATAAATTGCTCTTCGCTTATCTCCACTGAAAAACCATCAAAAGATTCTAGTTTATCAATAGTTCCACCAGTGTGACCTAATCCTCTACCAGACATTTTTGCAACTGGAATTCCAAGAGCTGCAACCATTGGAGTTAACACTAAAGTAGTAGTATCTCCTACTCCACCTGTGCTATGTTTATCTACCTTTATACCTTCTATTTTAGATAAATCAAGCATATCTCCTGAATGTACCATAGCCATAGTTAAATCTGCTGTTTCTCTAGAGTTCATCTTTTGAAAGAATATTGCCATTAAAAGAGCAGATACTTGATAATCTGGAATACTAGCTTTAGTATAGTTATCTACAAAAAAGTTTATTTCTTCAGTTGTAAGTTCTTCACCATTTCTTTTCTTAATTATCAAATCGTACATTCTCATATTTTTCAGCTCCTTTCACAAAATGCTATTTACTAATTAATTTTGTATGCTTTTATTTACATTTATTAATAAAGACCTGAACCTTTAGTTTCTTTCATATCGCCACTTTCAGCCTGCTGTACTATCTTTATTCCTGCACTAGCTCCTATTCTGCTCGCACCAGCATTAATCATGTCCATGCAAGCTTTATAGTCTCTTATTCCACCTGACGCCTTTACTCCTAAATCTTTTCCTACTACTTTTCTCATTAAAGCTATATCTTCTTTAGTAGCTCCACCTGTTGAAAATCCTGTAGAAGTTTTTACAAAATCTGCTCCTACTTCTTTTGAAAGTTCACATGCTTTTACTTTTTCTTCTTCAGTTAGAAGACAAGTTTCTATTATAACTTTTACAAGTGCTTTTCCCTTTGCAGCTTCTACTACAGCCTTTATATCTTGTTTTACTACGTCATATTTCTTGTCTTTTAAAGCTCCTACATTTATAACCATATCCACTTCTTTGGCACCATTTTTTATAGCCTGCTCTGTTTCAAAAGCTTTAACTTCTTTAGTGTTAGCTCCTAAAGGGAACCCTATTACAACACAAGTCTTCACTTCTGTTCCTTCTAATTCTTTTGTTACTAATGAAGCATAGTACGGATTTACACATACAGATGCAAATTTGTACTCTCTAGCCTCTTTACATACTTTAATAATTTTCTCCTCTGTAGCCTCTGGTTTTAATAATGTGTGGTCAATGTACTCCTGTATTTTCATAACTATCTCTCCTCACTTTTAAATTTTATTTTATAGAATAAAGTTTATTTAATATGTGTTCAGACATACCTTTTAAAGCATATTCAGCTACTTTAAAAGAGCCCTTTTTAACATATATATATAATTTTATCTTTGGTTCTGTACCTGAAGGTCTTAAAGCATACCAAGAACCATCTTGGAATGTAAATTTTAAAACATCTGATATAGGTATATCCACCTTAGAAATCTCTTCAGTTACTAAATTCTTTTCTTCTCCTATTTTAAAATCTATATATCTAATAAGTTTTTCTCCACACATTTCATTAGGATAACTCTTCCTATATTCCTCCATCATTCTTCCAATTCGCTTGCTTCCTTCTATACCTTCTAATACTATAGAAGTAGAGAATTCTCTATAATATCCAAATTCCTCATAAACATCGTTTAATATATCTATTAATGTTTTTCCTTGTTTTTTATAATATGCGGCCGCCTCACATAAAAGCATTGAAGTTATAACTCCATCTTTATCCATTACAAATCTACCAGTAGTATAACCTATACTTTCTTCATATCCAAATAAAAATTTATAATTTTGTTCTTTTTCTAATTTTTCACCTAATCCACATATATTTTTAAATCCAGTTAGGCATTGAAATGTTTTCACACCATACTTTTCAGCAACAGCCATACCTAAATCACCTGTAACTATTGATTTAACAACTATCCCATTGTGTGGAAGCATTCCTTTTTCCTTCATTCCTTCTAATATGTACTTAATTAAAAGTGCACCAGTTTGATTTCCGTTTAAGGCTAAATATTCACCATCACTGTTTTTTATCATAGTAGCCACTCTATCACAGTCTGGATCTGTAGCAATTAATAAGTCTGCACCTACTTTTTTGCCAAGAGATATAGAGTATTCAAAAGCTTTTACATCCTCTGGATTTGGATATTCAATAGTAGGAAAAGTTCCGTCAGGCATCTCCTGTTCCTTCACTACATTTATGTTTTTAAAGCCTCTTTCCCTCAAAACTCTTCTTACAGGTATATTTCCAGCTCCATTTAATGGTGTATAAACTACTACTATATCTTTGTCTATTTCATCTTTTGAATCTCTTATAGACAATTCTTTAACCTTATTTATATATTCATCATCTATTTCTCTTCCTATTATATTTAATAAGCCTTTTTCCATAGCTTCTGTTTCTTCTATTTCATTTATACAATTGAAGTTTTCTATTTTGGAAATTTCTTTCATTATACTTTCTGCTGCATTTGTAAGTATCTGTGCTCCATTTTCTCCATATACTTTGTATCCATTATAATCCTTTGGATTATGGCTAGCAGTTATAACTATGCCCATGGCTGTATTTAATCTTTTTACTGCAAAGGAGAGTTCTGGAGTTGGTCTTAAATCCTCAAATAAATATGACCTTATACCATTACCCGCTAAAACTAATGCAGTATATTTTGCAAATTCCTTTGAAAAAAGTCTGCAATCATAAGCAATAGCAACTCCCCTATTCTTATATTCTTCACCTTTTTTAATTATGTAGTTTGCAAGCCCTTGAGTAGTTCTTTTTATTATATACTTGTTCATTCTATTAGTGCCTGCACCTATTTTTCCTCTTAAACCTGCTGTGCCAAATTCTAAATCCTTATAAAATCTGTCTTGTATCTCTTCTTCGTTTTGCCCTATATTCTTTAACTCTAGTTTTATTTTATCATCAAAATAATCACTGTTTAACCATTGATCATATACTTCTTTATAATTTAACACAACAACCCCTCCTATTATAAATACTCTTTCAACCATTATTTTACCCTATATAACCATATTAAATTGCTAATAATTATTAGCATATTTATGGACCTTCTATATAAAAAAATTATTTAGTAATTGCTATTTAAACCTTTCTGATCCTTTTAGTAAAAGCTTTGGATGCAGGGTTATTCTATTAACTTGAGTTTTTTCTTTATCCTTTAAATTTTCTAAAAGTAATTCCATAGCTGTTCTACCCATTTCTTCTGTAGGTGTTGAAATAAAACTTATATTCATCCCAAGGATATTTAAAACTTTCAGCTCATCAAAGGCTATAATTGCCATATCCTTAGGTATACTGATTCCATACTCATTAAATGCTTTTATACACCCTAATGTCATCATGTTATTGCTAGAAAATATAGCTGTAGGTCTCTCTTTCATATTTAGAATTTCTTTAGTTAATTTATATCCACTTTCTTCTTTATAATCACCATAAAAAATATATTCTTCTTTTATATCTATATTATTTGCAGCTAAAGCTTTTTTATATCCAATAAGTCTATCTTTTGCAGGCTTGGAATTAATTCTACCTGTTATTATTGCTATTTTATTATGTCCTTCTTTTATAAGAGCCGTAGTACCTTCATATGCACCTTTTATGTTGTCCACAAACACCCCACTAAAATTAGAGTATTTAACATCTCCATCTAAAAGTACAATAGGTATTCCTAAGTTTTCTAAAGTGTTTAAGCACTCACTATTGAAATCATTTTCATTAGACGTAGGTGAAACAATTATTCCCTCTATTCTTTGTTCTCTCAATAACTGTAGAGCCTTCAATTCCTTTTCTGGACTTTCATCTGTGTCACATAGTATCATGTTTAAATTGGCAGCATCCACTACTTTTGATATTCCTTTTATCAATTCTCCAAAGTGAGGGTTGTTAATATCTGGTACTACTACACCTATTACATTCGTTTTCTTTTTTGTTAAACTTCTAGCTATAGCACTCGGTGTATAATTAAGTTCTTTTATTGCTTGCACTACTTTTTTTCTAGTTTCTTCTTTTACATAACCCGAATCATTTAGAACTCTAGAAACCGTTGCTAAAGATACTCCTGCCTTATCTGCTATATGCTTTATTGTAACTGCCATTTTAAATACCCCCTAATATGTTACCGCTTTCATGTTTTCAGTATACTTCAATTTTTTTATAATTTCAAGCATATTTTATTTGAATATATGATTGTCAATGTACATTTAAGTATGAAATATTAAATATAAATACCAAATTTAAAGATGAAACTCTTTTAGCAATTAACTATAATTTATAATTTCCAGAATAGAACCAATAAGAGGTAAGAGGTAAAAAGTAAGAAGTAAGGATAAAACTCAAAGAGTTTTTTTATAATTAATTTTTTGAAGAACTCTTACTTATTACTTTTTACCTATTACTTATATACAACTTCCTATTTACCTAACAATCAAAATTATACATTCTTATATATAAATCCTAATCATGCCTAGGTATTTAGCCTGGCTATCGCCAATAAAAGCTTTTCCGTAACGCAGTGAAGGAAAATCCTCCTTTACTCTTACTTCTTACTTTTTACTTAATTCTTTCCTGCTCCACAAGTTCCACTTTTACATTTTAATTTTTTATCTGCTCTTTGACATTTGCTTTTTCATATTTGATATTTATTCTTTACTCTTTGTTCTTTAATAATTAAAGTTTATTAACTTCTTTTTCTATTCTTTCTAAAGCCTGTTTTAATATACTCCTAGGACAAGCTATATTTACCCTTTGGAATTTTTCGCCTTCTTCTCCGAACATTATTCCATCATCTAATCCCAGCTTTACTTTTTTAACAAAAAATTCTCTCATTTCTTCACTATTCATATTTAATCCTGAACAATCAAGCCAAACCAGATATGTTCCTTCTGGCTTAACCACCTTAATCTTTGGTATTCTTTTTTCTATAAAACTAATTAGGAAATCTAAATTCTCCTTTAAGTAATCTATAAGATCATCCAGCCACTGTGCACCTGAATTATATGCCGCAATTAATGCTTCACAACCAAATATATTAGGACCATTTATAGCTAAATTCTCTAACTCTATACTAAATAGATTTCTAAGTTTATCATTAGGTATTATTATATTGGATGTTTGAAATCCTGCTATATTGAATGTTTTACTTGGCGCTGTGCAAACTATAGAATTTTGAGCAAATTCTTCACTTATAGATGCAAATACAGTGTGCTTATTTTCTTTATATATAAGATCAAAATGTATTTCATCAGACACTACCAATATTCCATGTTTTAGACATATCTCTCCTAAAGCTATTAATTCTTCTTTACTCCATACTCTTCCCACAGGATTGTGTGGATTACATAAAATTAACATTCTTGTTCTATTAGTTATTTTCTTTTCTAAGTCTTTTAAATCCATTTTATATGTAAAGTTCTCATATTTTAAAGGATTTGTTACAACTGTACACCCATTATTCTTTATGGATCTAGCAAAAGGATGATATACAGGCGTTTGTATAATCACCTGATCTCCTGGTTTTGTAAAAGCTCTTAATATAAAATTTAAAGCCGGTACTACTCCCGGAGTAAATTTTATCCATTCACTCTTTATATCCCATTCATGACGCTGTTTCATCCAATTAATTACTGCCTCATTATACTCCTTACCTCTAAAGCTGTATCCAAATATCTCATGATTTAGTCTTTCCTTTATAGCCTTTGTTATCTCCTCCGGAACTTCAAAGTCCATGTCTGCTACCCACATAGGTATAACTTCTTTATTTCCATACATTTCCTCTAATAGATCCCACTTAACACTTTTCGTATGAAACCTGTCCACTACCTTATTAAAATCATATGACATTTTTAACACCCCTTTTAACTTATTTATTATACATGTAAAAAAATTATTTCATAATATTTATAAGCATTTTTATTCTAATGTAAAGACGTTTTATCCTTTTTTATAGTTTCAAATATATGTACCTATTTATTATTTATTTTAACACATATTTCGTTAAATCTTTTATTCTTTTCACAATTTTATCACAATTACCCCATACTTTAACCACAGATATACTTTAATATATAGATATAAACTAAAAAACAGGAGGTTGTTAAATATGAAAAAGAAAAATTTATTATTAACCCTATCTATGTGTACCATGTTAGCTTTAGGAAGTACAGTATATGCAACTAGTGCCACTAACTTAAATAATTCAAAACCTGCAGCGGTTGAAAATAATAACTCACAAACATCATATAATGAAAATGGATTAGGCTTACGCAGAATAACAGGAAAAAGAGGATATGACTTCATCACATCTGTAATTAAAGATAATTTAAAAGTAAGTGATGAAGAAATAAACAAAGCTTTAGATGAAGGAAAAACATTAGTAGATTTCGCCAAGGAGAAAGGATTATCAGAAGAGAATCTAAAAAAAGCCCTAGTAGATAGTAAATCAAAAGCAATTGACGAAAGCGTAGCTAAGGGTGATTTGACTAAAGAGGAAGGGGAAAATATTAAAAATAGAATTAAAGAAAACTCCGAAAACTGCACATTAGAAAATAGAAATGGTAGAAAGAATTCTTCTCAAAGGCAAGGTAGAGGCGGAATGGGACAAGGCAGAGGACAAAGAACTGGTTCATGTGCTAAAGATTCCCAAATTTAAACCTATTACAAAGGCTAGATAGATTTTAAAATCTATCTAGCCTTATCTTTCTTTATAAACACATTATCTATTCCATAGCTATCAAGCTTACTTTTATTACATTTTTCAATTTATTTATTCCCTCTAAAAGTTTATTCATCTCTACATCCATATCAGAAATGTTAAAAGTTATAGTTACATTAGCAGCATTATTTATAGGTATATCTTGATTTATAGTTAGTATATTCCCATTGTGCCTTGCTATTTCATCAAGTATTCCCGAAAGAGTTCCCTTTTGGTTTTCAAGTAAAAGTCCAATGGTAACCTTTTGTCCTTTTACATTTTCCGACAAAGAGAAAACGAAATCTTTATACTTATAATATGTACTTCTACTTATACCAACAACCTTTACTCCCTCTGATATGTCCTTTACCTTTCCTATATATAATAGCTCTTTAAGTTCAACAACTTTCGCAAATACTTCTGGAAGAACTTTCGAATCTATTATAAAATACTTACTTCCCAACTAAATCTCTCCCTTCATAAAATAACCATAATAACTTAAAATCTATATTTTATTATTATAGCATTTTATAAAGTTAATAAAAAGTACATTGCTGATGGATTTTCATCCTACAATGTACTTTTTTGTAACTTAATTAAAATATTTCATTATTTTATATTTAATTTAACTCTTAATTTTTCTAACATATCTGTTGTCATAGAAGCTAAATCATATTTTGGATTGAATCCCCATTCCTCACGTGCTGCTGAATCATCTATAGAATTTGGCCATGAATTAGCTATTGCTTGTCTAACAGGGTCTACATCGTAAGTCATTTGGAATTCTTGAATGTGTTTCTTTATTTCTGCTGCTACATGTTCTGGTGCAAAGCTCATAGCTGTTATGTTAAATGCATTTCTATGCTTTAATTTTGAGCCATCTGCTTCCATTAAGTTAACTATAGCATCAAGAGCATCTGGTATATACATCATATCCATGTATGTTCCTTCTCCTATAAATGAAGCATATTTTTTATCTTGTAGAGCTTTGTAATATATATCTACTGCGTAGTCAGTAGTTCCGCCACCTGGTAATGTCTTATATGATATTAATCCTGGGAAACGAACCCCTCTTGTATCTACACCAAATCTCTTAAAGTAGTAGTCACATAAAAGTTCTCCTGAAACCTTTGTTACACCATACATAGTTTGTGGTCTTTGTATTGTGTCTTGTGGTGTTTTATCTTTTGGTGTTGATGGACCAAAAGCACCAATTGAACTTGGAGTAAAGAATGAACATTTTAATTCTCTAGCAACTTCTAGTGCATTAAATAATCCACCCATGTTTATATTCCATGCAAGTACTGGTTTTGCTTCTGCTACTGCTGATAATAATGCTGCTAGGTGAATTATTGAATCAACATTATATTTTTTTGCAATTTCACCCATAGCTTTTCCATCATTAACATCTAATATTTCAAATGGACCTGATTCTATTACTTCATTTCCTTCAAGTTTTCTTATGTCTGTAGCTACAACGTTGTCATTTCCATAAGTATTTCTTAATTTCATTGTAAGCTCTGAGCCTATTTGTCCCAAGCATCCTGTAACTAATATTTTTTTCATTAGAGTTCTCCCTTACTTATTTTTAGTTTTTCAATTCTCAATTTTTATTTTATAACTTGAAAGTTGATTATTTATTCTTTGATTTAAACAAATATTATCTTCTTCTAATCCTATTTTATAACTCCAAGTTCCTTACCAACTTTTGCGTATATTTCTAGTGCTTTGTCAAGCATTTCCTTTGTATGATCTGCTGTTGGCATATTTCTAACCCTAGCTGTTCCAAGAGGTACTGTTGGGAATACTATTGATTTAGCATAAACTCCCTCTTCTCTTAATTTAGCACTGAATTTTTGAGCTGTCTTTTCATCTCCAATTATACATGGAGTTATTGGAGTTTCACTGTTTCCTATATTGAATCCTAATTCTTTTAAGCCTTTCTTTAAGTAATCTCCATTTTTCCATACTCTATCTACTGCTTCTGAACTTTCCATTAATATATTAATAGCTTCTATTACAGCAGCAGCTGCTCCTGGAGTCAATGAAGTTGAGAATAAGAATGGTCTTGCTCTTACTTTTAACCAGTCAATTAAATCTTTACTTCCTGTTACACATCCTCCTACAACTCCTAATGCTTTTGATAAAGTTCCTATTTCTAAATCTACTTTTCCTTCAAGTCCAAAATGACTTACTATACCTTTACCCTTTCCAAGCACTCCTTCACCATGAGCATCATCAACATAAGTTATTAAATCAAATTCTTCTGCTATTTTTACTATTTCTGGAAGCTTAGCTATATCTCCATCCATAGAGAATACTCCATCTGTTATAACCATTATTTTATTGTATAGTCCACTTTCCTTAGCTTCCTTAGCTTTCTTTCTTAAATCATCCATATCAGAGTGATTAACTCTTATTATTTTAGCTTTAGAAAGTCTGCATCCATCTATTATAGAAGCATGGTTTAACTCATCTGATAATATGGCATCATTTTTATCCATAATAGCTTGGATTGCACCTGCATTACAGTTAAATCCTGATTGGAAAGCTATAGCTGCTTCTGCATCTTTAAGTTCTGCAATTTTTCTTTCTAATTCATCGTGTATATCTAAAGTACCATTTATTGTTCTAACTGCACCTGCTCCTACTCCATATTTGTCTACAGCTTTTTTTGCAGCTTCCATCATTCTTTTATTTGTAGCAAATCCTAAATAATTGTTAGAAGACAAATTTATAAGGTCATGACCGTTTATTTTTATTATTGGTCCATTTGGACTTTCTAGTGATTCTATTTGGTTATATAGTCCCTTACTTCTTAAATCCTCTAGTCCTTCCTTTAAGAATTTTTCTAAACACTTACTTCCCATAATACTATACCTCCTCAAATTTAATTTATAATTAAGCCTATCTATAATATTAGCACTCAAAAACATTACTCTGCCTGTATAATTTAACCTTATAAATGTATACTTATTCACCATTATATTGAAATAAATCTTAATATTGAAATACAGGCTAATAAAACGTTTTCTGACTCTTTAAAAATATATGTTGTTTTTCTTTAAAAGACACATATTATATTTTGTTTTCTTAAATTTATTTTACCAAACATTTTGTATAAATCAAATAGTATTTTTATTAAAATTAGTAAATTTTATCGTTATTCCTTTTTAAAACTTAATTATAGTATATTTTTTATTATTTTTGTAAATTTAAAATTCCACTGAACTATAATAAAAAAAGAAATAGAGATGTATATATATACCTCTATTTCCTAATTTCTATATACTATTTCTATTATTCTTACAAAGCTAGTATTATTTTAATCCCTCATATAGTGGATATTTTTGGCATAGAGCTGCTACTCTCTTATTTAATGGCTCTAAATCTTCTCTATTTTCTATTGCTTTAGAAATTATATCAGCTATTTCTACCATATCCTCTTCTTTCATACCTCTTGTAGTAACAGCTGGTGATCCTAATCTTATTCCACTAGTTACAAATGGGCTTTCAGTTTCAAAAGGAACTGAATTTTTGTTTGCTGTTATATGAATCTTGTCTAATAATATTTGAGCTTCTTTTCCTGTTATGTTCTTATTTCTTAAATCTACAAGTACTAAATGATTATCTGTACCACCTGAAACTAAGTTGAATCCTCTATCTACAAGAGCTTCTGCTAAAGCTTTAGCGTTTTTAACTACTTGTTTTTGATACTCTTTAAATTCATCTGATAAAGCTTCCTTAAAGCATACTGCTTTTGCAGCTATTATGTGCATTAGTGGACCACCTTGAGTTCCTGGGAATATAGCTTTATCTATAGCCTTAGCAAGTTCTTTCTTACAAAGGATTACTCCTCCTCTTGGTCCTCTTAATGTTTTATGAGTAGTAGAAGTTACTATGTCAGCATATTCTACTGGATTTGGATGAAGTCCAGCTGCTACAAGACCAGCTATATGAGCCATATCTACCATTAAATATGCTCCAACTTCATCTGCAATTTCTCTAAATTTAGCAAAATCTATTATTCTTGGATAAGCACTAGCTCCTGCTACAATAACCTTTGGTTTGTTCTCTATAGCTAATCTTCTAACTTCTTCATAATCTATTCTTTGGTCATCTGGATCTACTCCATAAGATACTACATTAAAATAACTTCCTGATATGTTAACTGGACTTCCATGAGTCAAGTGTCCGCCATGAGATAAATTCATTCCTAAAATTGTATCTCCTGGTTTAATAATAGCAAAATATGCAGCAATATTAGCACTTGCTCCAGAATGTGGCTGAACATTTACATGTTCTGCTCCAAATATCTTCTTAAGTCTTTCTCTTGCAAGATCTTCTATTTCATCTACGAATTCGCATCCACCATAATATCTTTTTCCTGGATAACCTTCTGCATATTTATTTGTTAGGTGGTTTCCCATAGCTTCTATAACTGCTGGACTTGCAATATTTTCTGAAGCTATAAGTTCAATATTTCCCTTTTGTCTTTCTAATTCTTTCTCCATTAATAGTGCTAATTCATTATCTTGTTCATATATTAGCTTATCTATCATTATGGTTCCCTCCCCTAAAATAATATAAAAATAAATTAAATTTCTACAATTAAAATTATACTACGTTCTTAAAATTTATTCTTTGCTGAATTTTGAGAAAATTGTTTGTATTTTTACATTTTTCTTAATTATCACGATATTTTTTATGTATAACCTTATTTTTCTCTTTTTTTCATTTGATACCTTCTTTTAATATAACATTTTATTGTCTAAAAATCCTAATATACTTAATATTTTTAAGATTTATTATGAAAATTATTCATATTTATATTAATTATCAAAATTATATATTAAGGTATATTTATGTGTCTACAAGTAAATAATAGTATTAAATGAAAATTATACATATATTTCTGGAGGCGGTGCTGTTGAACAAAAAAATTTCCAAAATGATTAAAGATGGATATAAAATTTTAGAATTCAAAAGGAATGTAGACTTAATAAGCAATGAAGAATATGGCACTATTGAACTCAAAGCCCTAGATGGCTACATAGAAACTCTTAACATTACTGACAACCAAGCAGATGAAGTGGAAAAGGTTGTATTTAAATATCTTGAAGAAGATATGGGATAAAATTTTATATTTAATTAACTAGCATTCATCTCTATTTAAATATATAAACGTGGAGATGAATGCATTATATTTATTATTGACTACCCTTAGGTACTTTTAAATTGGTATTAATATTTATAGCGTATGTAAAACTTATATTACTTATGTTAAAATCATTTTAGGCAGTTTTTATTTAAATTATTTTTAAAACTCATATAACTCTTGTTAATAGGGAGGAATTAATTGTGCAAATAATACAGGCATCCATAGATGATTTAAATGAAATTATGTTTTTAATTAAACTTTGTGTTAAGAAAATGAATGAGGAAGGTTCTAACCAATGGGACGAGTCTTATCCTAATGAACAAATAATTAAAGAAGACATCCAATCTGGTTATTTATTTGCTGCTAAATTTAATGGTAAAATTATTGGAATAATAGTACTAAACCATATTGAAGCAAAAGAATACAATGAAATTAATTGGACTGATTCCAAAGGCAAAATAATTGTTATTCATAGAATGGCTGTAGATATAAACTGGCAAAGAAAAGGAGTAGCAAAAGATTTATTATATTTTTCGGAGAAATTTGCACGAAATAATGACTTTACTTCTATTAGGACAGACACCTATATAGAAAACCTTAAAATGCAATCTATGTTTAAAAAACTTGGCTACAGAAAAGTAGGACAAGTGTTTTTTAACAATGGAAAAAACAAGCCATTTATATGCTTTGAGAAATTACTTTAAAATAAATAACAAGTCAAAGATGCTGGTATATTTTGTGTCAGACAAGGAAGCAGGTTCCGCCGCTAGTAGAACTACCGGTGGGTTCTGCTGACGCAGTATGACGCAAAATAGACTAGCATACTGACTTGTTATTTATTTGAATGTGCCTAATTACCAAGTTTTAATTTTAAATTTATAAATCTATGATTTTATTTAAGCTATCTCTATTACTTCATAACCTGCATCTTCTATAGCATTTTTTAAAATAATATCTTCTATATTCTTTTCCATTTCTACTTTTGCTATCTTTAACTCCAAATCTACTTCTACATGTTTTACACCTTCTAGCTCTTCAAGAGCTTCTTTTACATGTTTTACACAATGCATACAGCTCATACCTTCTACTTTTAATGTTTTTTTCATTTTATATCCCTCCATTTTATATTTCTATAGCCACTTTACGCTATATATTTGTATATTATTTAACTTTATTTTATAAAATCCTTCATCATATATATTTCCATAGCACCTGTAGTCCATTTTATAAGTTTGCCATTTTCATCAATTAAGTATGTAGTTGGTATTCCTGAAACACTATATTTTGAAGCTACCTTTTGTTCTTCATCTAGTAGAACAGTGAAATTCATATTATTTTTCTTCACAAAATCTTCTACCTTATTTTTACTTTCTCCTATATTTATAGCCAATATAACTATATTTGAATCTTTAATTTCATTTTGTAGTTTTATCATATCTGGTATCTCACTTCTACAAGGCTCACACCATGTAGCCCAAAAATTTAAAAATACCTTTTTACCTTTAAAATCGCTTAATTTCACAGTTTTACCTTCTATATTCTTTAAAGTAAAATCTGTAGATTTATAATAATCTGTACTTTCTTGAACTTTATTCTCCTCTTTATACTTATCTGACGTACTTTGTGATTTTTCAATTTTATTTTCCTTATTCTGCGCTAAACTCTCTTTATATGAATCAGTATAAACCTTCATTCCATAAACTGCTGCAACTATCGCCACTACCAGTATACTAGTTAAAATATACTTCTTTTTCATCTTACATTACAAGAAACCTAATACGTTTCTTGTATCCTCCCTTCTATTCTAAAAGTTCAAATAGTTATTTAAAATTATTAGTTTATTAGTAAATATCATTATTCCCATTAAAATGAGAACTAAACCACTGATAAAACTTATTAATGGGAAATATTTATATATTTTCTTTAAATACACACTTAGTTTTTGTATTAATAAAGCTGTAAGGAAAAATGGTATAGCCATACCTAAAGAATAAAATACTAACAACAATACTCCTTTACCTATACTATCAGTACTTCCTGCATAAATTAGTATAGAAGATAATATTGGGCCTATACATGGTGTCCATCCAGTTGCAAAAGCCATTCCCAATACTATAGATCCAAATGTACCTTGGGCATTTCTTAAATTTAAAGTTCTTCTTTCTCTATATAAGGTCTTTATCTTTAATATTCCCATGGTATGTAGTCCAAATATTATAATTAATACTCCTCCTATTTTTCTAAACATATCCTTGTTATTTGAAAGAGCTTTTCCAATGCTGCTTATGGATACCCCCATTAATATAAATATTATAGAGAATCCTAATATAAATCCAAGAGACTTTTTCATTACAGTTATTTTATCTTTTCCACCATTTATATCTTCTATACTCATTCCCGTTAAATACGTTATATAAGCTGGAATAAGTGGCAAAATACACGGAGATAAAAAGGAAAGTACCCCTGCAGAAAAAGCTAACAATATATTTACATCATTCATATTTTACCTCCACTTTTATTAATTACCCCCACACAGTATAAGGGGTTGACTATATTATATATTTTATATTAGAGTTTTGCAATATATAATGATCAAATCACAAAAGGTACAATATAGTGGAATTATGAAATTTCTCCTCCATGACTTGCATAAGAGCTGGGAATAATAAATTTAATTTAAGAAATTCTAATCTTTTAGCCATATAAAATTATCTAACGCTCACATTCAGCGTCCTGCCTCAGGTTCGCTAGCCTGGCGTCCTTTTAAGGGTTACGATAATTTTATCTGTCTAAAAGAAGAATTTCTAAAATTAAATTTAAACAGTTCCTTTGCTTCTTATGCAAGTCATTCCAGAGAAATTTCATAATTCAGGTAATATAATGCTTTTTGTGGGATAATCATAATATATAATTATTTGTATTGACAAAAAACATATGCTGATATATATTTTATTTGTAAACATAACTTCAATAATAGGTTTACAATATATCAGTAAACCTATTATATATTAGATAGAATGGAGAGATTTTTGTTGAAAGCAAGAGATATTACTTTAGTAGCACTATTTGCAGCACTTATGGTAATAGGAGCTTATTTATCCATACCTACTCCTTTAGTTCCATTAACTTTTCAAGCATTTTTTGCCTGCTTAGCTGGAGCTTTATTAGGCGCTAAATTAGGTGCCTTATCACAAATAGTATATATTTTATTAGGTCTCATTGGGCTTCCTGTTTTTCAAGGAGGAAAGGCAGGTCCTACTACAATAGTTAATCCAACCTTTGGATATATATTAGGTTTCTTAGTAGGAGCTTATTTAATAGGTAAATTAATAGAAAAAAGAAAAGCTACTTATAAAAATTTATCCATAAGCATAATTATAGGTCTTATAATTATGTATGTGTTTGGAACAATTTATTTTTACTTAATAATGAATTTTTATATGCAAAATCCTATGGGAATAATGAAAGTTATAAAAATATGTGTAGCACCTTTTATTATAAAAGACATTCTTCTAAGTAGTGTAGCAGCAGCTATAGCTAAAAAGACTCTACCTGTGATAAAAAAATTATAAATACCTGAACAATACTATTTAATTAATCAAAATAAAATACCACAGTTAAAGAAGCAAATTTTATCTTCTTTAACTGTGGTATTTTACTCTATTTAGTATAGTATAAATTCATCATATCTCTAGATATTTTTTTAAATTCCTCTCTTAATTCCCTTGGCTCTAATACTTCTGCATCTGCCCCAAATCCTAATAACCATAATTTTATTCCTAAAGTTCCATTAGCTAAAAATTCATATATAAAATAATCCTCACCCTGCTCAAGCAATCTACCTTCAATCATGTTTTTCTCTGTTACCACATTATAAAACTCTTTATTAAATTTAACCCTTACTATTATCTCTTCTCCACCGTACATATACCAAGTCTTTTTTAAATACTTGTACACATTGAACTCATCACTTTTTAGCCCTGGCTCATCTAAGATATTCATTTTTCCTATCCTATCTAACCTAAAGTGTACAAGTTTTTCCTTATCCTCTGGTTTTCCTATTATATAATACTTGCCAAATTCACATGCAAAGCTATAAGGAATTATTTTATGAGTTTTATGATTTCCAACAGCAGATCTATAGGTAAACTCTATCTTTTTTTCATCTGTTATAGCTCGTCTAATCTTATTTAAATTAAAAACTATATGTTGATCATTACATTTATCTGATTTCTCAGTATGAAACATTTTGCTTAGTTTCTCTGATTCTTCCTCTGGAAGAATACCCAATAATCCGTTTTTTATTATATTTATCTTCGTTTCCATAAAATTTTGAGATTCAACTAAGGTAGCTAATATTAGATTTACATCATCTGCGGTAATAGGTTGCGTTGACTTCAATAATCCTAATATCCCTTCTCGTTCTATAATATACCTAGATTCACTCTTGTTGTATACTATTTCTGTATCCCATTCCTCTTCTAATTCTCTTTTATAATTTCCAATAGTCTTAGTTGATACTTCAAATATATTGGAAAGCTCTTCCTTTGAAGTTACCTCTCCTGACTTAATCAATCTAAACATTTCTAATAATTTTCTTGATTTACTATATTCAGAATATGGAAGCACATGAATCACTCCTGTCTTAGAAATTTTACAAAACCTAACACTTAAATAAATTATATCATAATTTATTTAAGTATTTCCATAAGCCTACATAAACACTCATGGAACAATAAACAATTTTACATTTAAATATTATTTTAACTAATTTATGTTGTTTTTTAAAAAATCCCCTTGAAAATTAACATATTTTAGTATAAAATTGGAAATATATACTTAAGATTTTTTTATTTGTATTAAAATTTTATTAATGAGAGGTATTTATTTATGTTTCTCAATCCAACTAATGATATGCAATGTATAAAACAGAGCATTGAAAATACTCGCTTAAAACTCTATAGTCTTCTAGAAGATCCTTCAAAGAATCCCCTAGATGCAGATGTAATAGAGCTTAGCCAAACACTAGATGAATTAATAGTAAATTATTTAAAAAAATCATCTAATTATAGGGGGGATAATAAAGTATTATGTCGTTAAATAGTGTTTTTGGTTCTCATTCAGCTTTTTACTACTACAGCAAAGAACATTTGTTTATTAATCTATTGCAATATGTAAAAAATGCCTTAATTAATAAGGAGCTTGTTTACATCTTAATGGACGAAAACAAATTTAAAGAACTTTCATCTTTTTTTGTTAGCCAAAAAATTCCAATGGATAATGTTTATTTCTTCACAGACAGAAGCTTTAATAATATTACCGCTAACCTAAACATGGATGATATTAGAAATAGTATGTGTGACATATTAAATTCAGCTACAAATAAGGGTTTTTCAGGAATCAGATTTATTAGTGATTGTTCTCACATAATCAGTATTACATCAAGGGATTTTTTCTTAGAGTTAGACAGTAATCTTACAAATTTAATTAAAAATAATAAAATGTCTTTATTATGCACCTATGATGTATACGAATACATTCAAGATTCTAATGAAAATCATATTATAGGGAAAGAAATTATAACTAACTCCATTCATTCACATACACATCATTTAAAAAATTTTAAACTTTATGAAGTATAAAGAAAGACCATATAATGCTTTTCCAGCATCATATGGTCTTTTTTGCTCCACAGCATTTTTTATATTTTTTCCCACTTCCACAAATACAAGGATCATTTCTTCCTATCTTATTATGCTTTATTACTGTAGTTCCTTTATTATTGTTTATTTTATTCATTTCATAAGGAGTATATCCTTTTAAATTCCACATTATCGTTTTACTATAAATCCTACTAACAGAATTTATAAATCTATTAGCTTCACTCAAATTTTTAAAATTAAAAAATTCAAATAAATTCTTTAAAGAATCCTTTAAAGGCCGCCCATTTCTTATTTCTATAATAAGTTTTTTAGTAATTTCTCTTGCTTCTGACTCATTAATCTTTGGATTTTCTAGTAATAAATTATATATTTCTTTTTCACTTCCAAATAACTCATCACTACATACTTCATGCACCATATCCATTGTTATTGGTAAATAATCACTTTTAATTTTACTTTGTTGATGCATTATATAAAATGGTTTTTCTACTTCCTTTAAATATATAATTCTCTCTTCACTGTTATATTTATAAAATGGATTTTCCACACTAACAGCTTCCATTAGGTAATCATAAAAATCAATTTTTTTACAGCATAAATTTGCAGTTAATTTATGTGCACATTCTATATCTAAAACACCATAATAATATAGTAAACCTCTTATTATATCAATCCATAATTTATTACATTTAGCTTTCTCTATAGTTGGTGAATCTAAAATAATTTCTTTTATAGGCAATATTAAATCCTGCGGTATTATCATGACCTTATCTTGATTATTTATAATTCCCGAAAATACTATTCCACTATATCTATATTTTATAAGACTATCTACCATTTTTTCATTATATAGATAAGTTCCTTTATTTTCCACTAGACTTTTTAATATTTCTTTTTCTTCATTATTAAGTTTGTTTATTGTATTGTCTAGACTATTCAATATTCCATTTTGTAACTCTACAATTAACTCTTGCTTCTTTAAATTACTTATACCTTTAAGTTCAAGTTTTTTTCTTATTTCATTAAGTTCTTCCTTAGTCATAATTGTTAAAAAATCTTTTAAATTATAATCTTCTTTTATTTTATTAAAAAGCTTGTTTTCTAGTTTGCTATATAAATCCAACATAGCATCCTTATTCATAATCCCTCATCCTTTTCATTGCTTTGATTTATTACTATAATTTATTGATTACATTTTTCACTGTTTTTGTATAACCTAAAAATGTTCTCCATTTTCATAGTAATCTTCAGTATTTAAACTATTAAATATAATATCTACATCCTCATATCCAGCTTCATGAACGTATTTTGTTATTATCTTAGCTGACTTATCCTTTATATCTTGACCTCTATCGAACCAATCCACCTGTATAAAAGGATAATTTGAAGGAATTTCTCCATCTGTTATAAACTCCGTATTTAAACATTCTATTGTAAAATAATTTCTAGGACAACCGATTAAATCTTGAAGTTCATCTATCATATTCTTGCACATTAATTGTAAATGATTTTTTTTTATATTTTTAGTTCTTATTTGTGGCATAATATAACAATCCTTTCTATCTATTATAACAATGTATGATGGCAACAAAAATTATTTTAACATATAAAAGCATAAGTGTGCTACTAAAAATTTTACATCACACTTAATAAGAAAATTGTGATGTAAGTGCCATAAGAAAAATCTATCTTTAAGTCCACAATAAATATATTTTTTAAGACTGTTCGCAATACGCCAAGAAATTCTAATGTTTTCAAATTTCAATACCCTAAAGCTTTCAAACTCGCTTCTAACGGCGCTCAACCATCAAAGCTTCTTAACGGGTATTGAAATTTGAAAACAAAGAATTTTTAAGGCTAGCTCAATAGTCTAAAAACATATATTTATTGTTACCTTAAAGACAGATTTTTCGGTTCATACGTACATTACTTATGGGTGGGAGACGGCCTACTAAAGGAGGATTTTCCTCCGCTGTGCTATGGAAAATCTTTGATTTATAAAAAAGAGAGCGCTCATATTATTTTTTAGGCGTAGCCTTTCGAAAAGTTATATGATACTTATGAAAATAAGATAATAGCTAAAATTTAATTCATTTTGCCGTGAGGCATAGGGTTGTATAAATTTTAGTTTTAGTATTTTCCCTGGCTATCGCCAATAAAAGATTTAAGTTAAGTCAAAAAAGATAACATAATTTCACGTTGTGAAATTATGTTATCTTTTTTAAATTGTAAAATTTTTCGTAATGCAATGAAGAAAAATTATCCTTTACTAGCCCTCTAGCACACTAGCCAACTAGCACACTTAAGCCATAAATTGCTTCGCAATTTATTCTATATTTACTATTGCTTTAGTAAATGAACTATTTTCTCATAAAAAATTGCATCTTATCTGTAGTTTCTGACTGTACTGTAATAGGTCTTTTATGATAAGTCACATTTTCTTTTGCAGATAGAGCATCTACTACGTATGCATTCTCTTTCTTTGAATTTTCCCATCCCATAAATATGTATGTATGACTTGGCACTCCTGTTATGCCTACTGTATCAGTGGTAAATACTATGTCTCCTTTTTTTAAATCACTAGAATTAGTATTTTTCTTCCAGCCTAGCTTTTCTAATTCTTTTACCAATGTATCAGTTCTAGATATGCTAGTAGGAATATTTACACCATTAGCTTTCAATATAGATACCATATATTTTATGTTAATTCCTTCATATTTTCCACCTGTTAATGAAAGAGCAGATTTTAATATATTTTTTCTATCTTCTTCCTTATCTAGTGAACTACCTATTTTCTCATAATATGGCTTCTCATCTTGCTTTACTTCTTTTACCTTTGGTTTTTCATTCTTGCTTGCTGCAGCATTATTCTTGTCCTTTTCTACTTCTTTCTTATCTTGGTTTTTTTCATTTTTAATAGCTAAATTTTGTTCTTGCTTTTGCTTTTCTGCAACTTTAACTTTATTAGCATGTCTACTATATGATATTGAACTAATACCTAATACAAGAAATACAGTTAAAAATGCACCTATTATAACTGTTATAGCTGTATTGTACTTTAGCTCCCTTTTAAGTTCCATTTCCTGCATTTCTTTAATATATTTTTCACACTCTTCTTTTTTTATCTCACCATTCTGAGTCATCTTTTTTATTTTATCTTTATGAAGTTTTTCTAAAACATCAAATTTTTCTCTGTTCATGACTACACTCCTCAAATTTTATTTACTTAAATATTATATCATAAAGTTTTGCATATATATTTACTATAACTATAAATTTTAATGGAATCCACTACAAATATTACCTTCAAACTAGCTCATACATTGCTTAACTAATATATTTCACATTAATATTATAATTCAATCACATCCATATTAAAACTAGAATTAGCAATTAAATTCATTAATTTTATTTAACATTTTGTAAACAATGTGATTTTACTGTATATTTTTTATTACATTATTCGAAAATTAACTAAAACTGTATTTTTTCTAATTTTAAAATATAGTTCAGTATATACAAAAAAACACTGACAAAAATTACTTGTCAGCATTTTTTCATTCTTTCTATTTAAATTTATTTTTTATTCTCACTACATATTGCATTGTTTATTAATATCTACTAATAAACTACTTTATTAGTAGATATTACGCATTTTCGGCAGTTTTCTTATGGAAGGCATTGAATATTGCATTTAACATAACTCCTACTATAGCCGCAAAGCTTAATCCTGATATCTTAACTGTTTCAGTTATTGGTATTCCTATAGTTACTCCGAAATGTTTTTCTATTATTCCACTTCCAAAACCTAACGCTAATATTGTTAGCATTATCAATATATTTTTTACATTCATTTCCACTTTGGTATTTCTTATGGTTTTTACTCCTATTAAAGATATCATACTGAATAACATTAAACTTATTCCACCCATTACTGGTACTGGTATACTTTTTAATACTGCTCCTACTTTACTTATAAATCCTAGTGATATTGCACATACCGCTGTTAGTCTTAGTATAGCCGGATTATAATTTTTAGTTATAGCAAGCACTCCTGTGTTTTCCCCATAAGTAGTATTTGCTGGTCCACCTATAAATCCAGCAAGCATTGTTGCAAGTCCATCTCCTAATAATGTTCTATTTAAACCCGGATCTTCCACAAAGTTTTTCCCAACTACATTCCCATTAGTAGTTATATCCCCTATATGCTCCATAAAAACTGCTAGAACTACTGGTGCTATAGTTGCTATTGCTGGTATTGAAAACTTTGGAAGATTAAATGCTGGCATTGCTACCAGGGATGCTTCTGTTATTAATTTAGTATCTACTATTCCTATTCTAAGCGATACTATATATCCTACTGTTACTGCTATAAGTATTGCTAATTGCTTTAAAAATCCTTTTGCTGTGAAATTTATTATTAATGCCGTTCCAAGTGTTATAGCTGCTACCATAAGATTATTTGATGCCATTCCATAAGCTGTTGGTATTAAGTTTAATCCTATAACTATAATCATAGGTCCTATAACTTGTGCTGGTAAATATTTTTCTATTCTTTTTACACCTATTTTCTTTATGAATAATGATACTATTACATAAATTAAACCTGCTGCTATTATTCCACCTTGTACATAAGACAAATCTCCATTGTACATTTGTTTAACAGACAAAATTACCGGTATAAAAGCGAAGGATGAACCTAAAAAAACTGGAACCTTTTTCTTGGTTACCATATGAAATGTTAATGTTCCAAGGCCTGCTGATACAAGAGCTATAGACGGGTCAAATCCTGTTACAATTGGTACTAACACAGTAGCTCCAAACATAGCTATTAAATGTTGAAGTGCTAGTATTAATTTCATTATGCCTTCTTTTAATGAATGGCTTGAACTTTCCTGAACTTTTGACGAACTAACCTTTGTTTCAATTACATTTTCTGACATAGTTTATCCTCCTTCTCAATCTCTCTGGACTGAATTAAAAGTTATTATATTATAAAAACCTTCTTGCAAAACTAGCAAGAAGGCGTAACACTCCAATTTAAACCTACACGCACCTATACGTACATGTATTAAATATATTTTAATATTCTTGCTAGCCTCACAGGGCTTACTTAAAGATTTATTTTATTTTCATCATATGATATCATATATTACTTAACATTTCAATAGTTAAATAAAAAATAATTATAGTAAATATTAGAATATTCAACAACTATCTCCAAATATTTTTAAAAAAATTCAATAAATACTCTAAATTCCTAGCATATTATATTTGTACACATTTCTGTAAGAGCTCTATTTTCTTGCAATTATATAATATATCTGCACTAATTCCTTGTACTCTCCCTTATAATTAAAATTTTTAAGAGCTTTAACTAAGTCCCTCTCAAAATTTTTCAAATTATCCCCTAATAATTCAATATTACAAAATGAAGTAGAATAAAGAGTTCCTATAATTGATTCTATAGTCCAAGTATAATTAAACTGGTATATCCCTTTTTTTATGTTTTTAAATCTACATTTTTTCAATACATCTTCATGCTTTATATGCATTTTACGTAGCCAATAAGCATTCCTTCTTTTATCTCCAAGCCAAAATTGTATAACATCTAAAACTGGCTTATGCCAAGGTTCACTTAATGACCAAATACTGCCAGTGTTACTTCCAAAAATGGCCAAAATGCCATCCCTACTTAATAACTTATAACTTAATCTAGCAACTTTATCTCTATTCATCCAGTGAAATGCTTCTCCACAAGTTATTAAATTAAACTCTCCTAGATTAGGATTTATCTTTTCTGCTGAACAATTAAGCCAAGATATATTTTGTAAATTCATCTTTTCCCTTTGATTTTCTGCTTCCTTTAACATTTCATTACTTATATCTACACCAATAACTTCTTTAAATTTGTCACTTAAAGCAAATGTTAATTTACCAGTGCCACATCCTATATCCAATAATCTTTCATAACTTCTAATATTAGCTTCTTTAAAAAAAATATTTATTATTTCTTTTGGATATCCTATTCTATATTGGGAGTAATATTTCGGAGTAGATTTAAAGGGGTCTGTTATTAATTTACTTCTCAATTTTCACAACTCCTTTAAATTATTGTTTTATAATCTATACTTCTTTTTCTATTTTTAGTACTTATTAAAAATTTAGCTATTTGAAAATGAGTAATATATTTTTTGTATTTATTATAAAATTATAACATATTACTATAATTAAATTATTACCTAGGCTCACTTAATTTTATATCAGTTATTTTTATATACCTTTTTATGTACCTTTATCCTTGCAATGATAAATCTTTGAAATTTATGCTAAAATATATTATATATTCTATTATTAATATTTATTATTGGGGGAGAGTCTTATGGATAAAAAAAATCTACGCAAATTAATGAAGGAAAAAAGGAATTCAATGACTGAAACTAGTAGGCACGAATTTGATAATGATATATTTTTAAAAATAATTAACAGTACTTACTATAAATTATCTAAGGTTATTTTTGTATTCGTTAGCTATAACGACGAATTAGATACTCACAGATTAATAAAATATGCTCTACAAGATAATAAGAAAATAGTTGTACCTAAAGTTATTTCAAAAAATGGTCATATGATAGCACTAGAAATTAATTCTTTTGATGACTTAGAACCTGGTAACTATGGTATACTAGAACCTAAACATTATTGTAAAGAAATCCCTTCTAAAGATATAGACTTAGCTTTAATTCCAGGTTTAGCTTTTGATTTAGATGGTGGAAGAATGGGTTATGGAGGCGGATATTATGATCGCTTTTTAAAAACCCTATCTTATAATTGTCCTAAAATAGGTATTTGCTATAACTTTCAAATAATAAAGCAAGTTCCTATGAGTGAACATGACATCAAAATGGATGGAATAATAACAAATTAATTATGAAAATGAAATAATAGAATTTCATATAAATATAAAAAAAGGAAGGTGAAAAGCCTCATTATCATAAGTTGCTTAACCTTATAACTGAGGTATATATGAAAAAATATAGATTTGTAATTGTATGTTTAATTAAGGATGATGCTATCAAATTCCATGAAGATATTATAAAAACTATAAAATTAAAATTTGGAGTCAATCCTCAAAAATTACCTGCACATTTTACAATAAAAGCTCCTTTTGAAACTGATGATTTGAATAATATAAGTGCTTTAGAAAACTTAATAAATGAATTTTGTTTAACCAATTCTAAATCTCAAATAAATATTAATGGCTTTAATCATTTTGGAAATAGAGTCATTTATATGAATATAAATCCATCTACAGAAGCATTATTTACCTATAAAAAATTTATTGATAAATTAAAAAATCTATCTTGGTTGGAGTGGAAAAGTAATGAGTCTAAAGAAAAAGTTTTTCACTGTACTGTAGCAACTAAATTTCAGCAGTATAAATTTAACATCATTTGGGATTTTTTAAATAATTATTCTCCAAATTTTCAATTGTATTTTGATAATATATCCATATTATCTTGGGAAAATAATCACTGGGAAACATACAAAGAATTTAAATTTAATATTATAAAATGATATAATTACTTATATAATGATTAAACCAAAAAAGGTACAATGTGGTGCAATTATGAAATTTCTCTGGAATGACTTGCATAAGAAGCAAAGAAATTATTTAAATTAAATTTATTGTTCCCAGCTTTTATGCAAGTCATGGGGGAGAAATTTCATAATTCAAGTAATGTAATACTTTTTGTGGTATAATCAGATAATAACTTTTTTGGAAAGGTAGTGGTAATGATATGTATAATAAAAATGCCATGAGAGAATATTTAAAATCAAATGTTTTCAAAGAATTATATTCTTTAGAAACTGATCAAGAAAAAGAATTACCTCAACCTCCAGTTCAAAAAAATTGTTCTTCTAACGCTAAAATAATTGATTTAGTTTCTCCTGAGCTCTTTGATTGTGGCACAATGTCTATAATGGATGTACTAAAACATAGAAAGTCTAGAAGAGTGTATTCCGATTCTCCTTTGACTTTAAAAGAATTATCTTTTTTGATTTGGAGTATGCAGGGAGTGAAAAAAATAGTAAACAAAGGATACGCTACATTAAGAACTGTTCCTTCTGCTGGTGCCAGACACTCTTTTGAAACTTATTTAGCAGTAATGAATGTAGATTCTTTAGATAAGGGTATTTACAGATACTTACCCCTTGAACACAAATTAGTATTTTTAGATTCTACTGAAAATCTAAATTTTAAATTATCTGAATGCTGCTTAAATCAAAAATTTGTTTCTCAAAGTGCTGTCACTTTTATACTTACAGCCATCCCTTACAGAATGGAATGGAGATATGATATAGCCTCATATAAACTTATAGCAATGGATGCAGGGCACGTTTTTGAAAATCTATATCTATCAGCAGAAGCTATAAATTGTGGAACCTGTTCTATAGGTGCATATGACCAACAAAAAATAGACAAATTAGTAAATGTAGATGGCAAAGATGAATTTACAATTTATATAGCTCCAGTAGGTAAACAACTTTAGCTGTTTTTGTGGTATGCCCATTTTGGGCATACCTATATTATTATTATGTGAAATACCAAAATATCATCAATACTGCCTTCACTAATTTAAAGCAAGACAAATCTTTCCTTTCCCCTTTACGCTACAAAAAATTGTTATCAATATTTTATAATAGAGAGTGTGATTAACTATGAATATTAAAAACAAGTTAAATGATTATTTTCCAGCTTTAACTCATAAAAATTTTAGATATTTTTGGCTTGGCTCTATAGTTTCATTAATAGGAACATGGATGCAAAATACTGGTCAGTCCTGGCTAGTTCTTACCCTTACTAATTCACCATTTAAATTAAGCTTAGTAAATGCACTACAGTTTACTCCTGTACTCTTATTTTCACTATTTGCTGGTGCAATCATAGACAAACTCCCTAAAAAGAAGATTCTTGTTTTTACGCAAAGTGTAATGATGATATTAGCATTAGTCCTTGCTTTACTAGTATTTACAAATAAAGCCCAATATTGGCATATACTGATTCTTGCTACATTACTGGGCTGTGCTAATACTTTAGATATGCCCACTAGGCAATCTTTTATGATAGAATTAGTAGGGAAAAATAACCTTTTAAATGCTATAGCACTAAATTCATCTGTTTTTAATGCTGCACGTCTTATAGGTCCTGCTATTTCAGGACTTATGATACATATGCTTGGTTTTACATGGTGCTTTTTTTTAAATGCACTTAGCTTTATACCTTTAATATATGGTATATATAGTATGAAAATACAAAATACTAATCCTAAAAGAAACTCAAATAAAAATTTATTTAAGGAAGTTAAGGAAGGTCTAATATATATATCTAAGAATCCAAAAATATATAGAACAATTATACTTATAGGAATAGTTGGAACTTTTATTATGAATTACAATATTCTAATACCTCTTCAAGCAAAAATAGTCTTAAATGAAAGTTCAAAAGGCTATGGATACCTAATGTCTTATATGGGTGCTGGTTCACTAATATCTGCAATATTAGTAGCTGCATATAATAAATCCGGTTCTAAAAAAACTCTTTTGTATTTTAGTGCTTTTTCAGTATCATTGGCATTAATTTTAATTGGTTTCTCTAAAAGCTTTGCATTTACAGGTTTTTTCCTATTTTTAGCAGGAATATTTAACATACTATTTTCCACCACCGCTAACTCTAGAGTTCAATTAAATTCTAATGATGAATATCGTGGGAGAGTAATGAGCATATATTCTTTAGTTTTTGCAGGTTCAACTCCTATTGGAAGTCTTATAACTGGTTATATAAGTAATAACTTTGGAGTTTCTATAACATTTATCATTAATGGAATTATTGCACTTTTATTATCACTAATTCTTTTATTAACTTCTTTTAATTTTAAAAATGCAAAGACTATCAAATAAATCTCTATTTTAAAGGGTACTGTCGCACTAAAAATAAATACTACAATATATTGTGTTAAGTTTAAACTTGCAACACAGTATATTGTATGTAAATTTCTTAATGCCACCGCCCCTTTTTTTAATATCTACATGATAATTCGTTATATTTTTATTAATTTTTTCATTAAGACAAATATAAAATATTTCAATATGTAACATATTTTTTTTTAACTCATATAATTATATTGTAGCATTTCATGAGAGGATATTTTATATGTTTTTTGATCCATATTTTTATAATTATAATCAATTTGATAGATTGACCCCTTTTTTTTCATACGTAAGACTTCTTCATGCTTCTCCTGATGCTCCTGCTGTAGACATATATCTAGATAATACTTTAATTGCAAAAAACTTGTCTTATAAAAACTTCACAGAATATTTGTCTATACCTACAGGCCTTCATAATTTAATGGTATTTCCAGCAGGAAATAAAAAAACTCCTGTTATAAATACTAATATTTTTATTCCTGAGAAAAAAATATTTACTGCAGCAGTTATTGGGAGTCTAGATAATATATCTATAGACCTTATTTCTGAACCTATGAAAGAAATTCCAAGCAATAAAACTCTAGTACGTTTTATTCATCTTTCACCGGACAGTCCTTCTGTAGACATTACACTTCCAAATGGCACGAAGTTATTCGAAGATGTAGAATATAAAGAAGTAACTGACTACATTTCTGTAGATCCTGGTTTATACACATTACAAGCTCGCTTATCAGATACTGATAAAGTTATTCTAACTGTGCCTAAAATACGTCTAAAACCAAATCGTTTTTATTCAATATACGCTGTAGGTCTTTCTAATGGTAATCCACCTTTACAGGTTTTAATCCCCTTAGACGGAAATACTTATTTAAAATTCTAATGTGTGTTGAACCTGCTCACAACTCAATTAATAATGAGTTGTGAGTTTTCTTTTTAATAAGTATAAAATTTAAAAAATATAAACTCCAATTTTAAATTAGAGTTTATATTTAAATTCATTCTATTGCATTTCAAAACTTCCACAGTCAGTAGCTTCTTGAGTTTCAACCATACTATCATTTTTTACCACTTTTATCTTATTTAATGTACAGTAATCAGCATTTTTAGAATGATATTTGCACTCATTCACTGTACATTCTATACTATCATTACGTTTGTCAAACATATAAAACTCCCTCCTTATAAGTTAATTCTTTATTATTATCTTCAAAAAAAGTTTTTATATTCATGCACATCAAACACCTTTTTGCCTTTCTTCCATTCACAATACACAATTAAATAATACCTGTCCCTAACTTATATAAGCTAGAGACAGGTATTATTGCTATTGTAGCATAGGCCTCATTATATCTTTTTCATAATCATATATAAATATTAAATTTCTATTTTCTACTTCCTTAAACTTTTCTAATAAATTTAAAGTTCCACAAGAAGTTATAATGGTAACTTTACGTTTTTTTTCTAATAATTGTTTTACCTTGTGAACTATATCAAAATCTTTTAATTCATAATGGTAATAAACATCGCTACCAATAAACATATTTAATTTTTCCGCTATGGGATTTCCTTTTTCCTCTAAACTAATAAAAACATAATTCATTTTATCACCTAATTTCATATAATTACATATTTCAGCTCTCATTCAAATATTTATATTGAAAATGAGCTTCTTAAATAAAATACAAAATTTTTGATTTATATTTTACTCCTAAAAATTATATAACAAAAAAGTAATTTCTACAAATATTAAAAGCAAAATATTTCTATGAAAATATTGTATAAAAATATCATTTTAAAAAATTCTTATTTCCAAAGAAATGTATATGTGCATATGCTCCCAATGTATTCTTCTTAATATATCCACATTCCCACTGCTTTATTTCTCCTGTAATTGTTTCTTTTTTTAGCTTATAAATTTTCTTCTCATTACAATTTACTTTAGATCTGTGGAATTCATGACAATTTATCTTACTTCCCCTAAAAACTATACTATTCTCTTCACTTACTTCAATTTGTGCATATCCAAAATTTTGGAGCCTATTTGTCATATAACTTACTCCATTAAAAAATCCAACAGTATCCTTAATATTTAATCCCTTATAATTATTAAGCATGTATTTATTAATTTTCTCTTCTTTATACCCTTGAATTAAGCCCTTAGTTAAATACATTAATCCCCCGCATTCTGCAAAACACTTAAGTCCATTATTTAATTTATTATAAATACTATTTAGCATGGACGTATTTTGTGAAAGTTCATCAATAAAAACCTCTGGATAGCCACCACCTATATATAGAAAATCTGTATTTTCAGGAATCTTTTTATCAGCAATCGGACTAAAAAAAGTAACCTCTCCCATTTCCTCTAGCATCTCTAAATTTTCTTTATAATAAAAACTAAAAGCCTTATCATAGGCTACAGCAGTTCTAATATTATTATTTTCCATATGGAAATTGTCTTGGTACTTTTTACATTCATTCATGTTTTCTATAAGAGCATTTAAATCCACATGCTTATGTATTAATTCAGCACAAATATCTATTTTACTGTGAATATCATTTATTTCACTACTTTGTATCAATCCCAGATGTCTACTTTTTATACTTAATCTATCGTCTTTAGGTATATATCCAAAAACGTTAGTTTTGCAATTATTTTCTATTGCAATTTTTAAGATTTTATAATAAGATTCACTTACATTATTTAAAATTATTCCACATATTTTTACCTTGTCAAAATTTATTATACCATTTATTTCTGCACATAAAGTTGCCATTTGTGCACTAGGAGATAATACCAGTACCACTGGTAAGTCTAATAATTTTGCTACATGTGAAGTAGAATACTCAGAATTTATTCCTTTACCATCGTATAAACCCATGACTCCCTCTACTACAGCAATATCACCATTACCTCTAGAAAAACTTGCCTTAACTCCTTCTTCTCCCATGAGAAAAATATCCAAATTTCTAGATGTTTTTCCTGTAATTGTAGAGTGAAAAGCCGGATCTATATAATCTGGTCCAACTTTATATCCTTGCACTCCAAATCCTTTATTCATTAGAGCTCTCATTAATCCTAAAGTAACAGTGGTCTTTCCACCACCACTTTTATTTGAACCTACAACTATTCCTTTCACTAATTCCACCCCAAACTATTGTAATATATTTGAAGTATTCTAAACTTCTACAAAAGTAAATTTTTAATTTTTTCTATGTATATATCTTGTATAGATAAATTTTCACCTAACCCATGAAGATAAACAGTAGATTGAATTCCATTATTTTTTAATATGTTTTTCCATGAATCCTCTTCATCTCCGGACATGTCATTATTTGCATGGTCTCCAGCCACTAACATAAATGGCATTAATACTACATTATCTATTTTATTTTTCTTAAGTCTTCTTATTACATTATCTAAGGTAGGATATCCTTCTACTGTCCCTACAAATATATTTTCAAGTTCACTTTCTTCTAATATGTATTGTAATAATGCATAACAAGCATTGGAATAATGCGTAGTTCCATGCCCCATTAAAACAACACCTTCATTACTTTTCATTGTTGAAATTTGATTTTTTAGAGCACTTACTGCTTCTTCATATTCTTTTTCTTCATAAAGTAATGGGGTACCAATAATTATTTTATCAAATAAATTCGTATATTCATTAACAGTTTCCTTTACTGCATCATATTCTATGCCAGGAATTATATGTAATGGTTGAACTATAACCTCATTAAATCCATCAGCTTTCATTCTATCCAAAGCTTCTTTGGTGCTATCTATATGAATATTTTCATTTCTTTTAATCTTTTTTCTTATAATTCCTGAAGTAAATGCTCTTCTAATCTCATATTCCTGAAAACTATTTTTAATTTTGCTCTCTATAGCCTCTATGGTTAATTTTCTTGTGTCTTCATAGCTAGTACCAAAACTCACCACAAGAATTCCTTTTTTACCACTGCTAGCTTCACTCATATTAATATCCTGCTACTCAAAATATGGTCAAATGTATCCATATTGAGATTTTTACTGCTTCAATGTACTCTGTCTTGCCTAAGCTACTACAGTTTGTATAGCACTCCACAGTCGTTAATTCCCCAAATAGCCTTGGGTACATATATAAGTGCTTGTTTAATTAAGCTATCTTATATTCTTTAGCATTGGCTAAATTTATTGAAGCATTTAAATCTCTATCAATAGAAAGCCCACAACTGCATTTATAAACTCTATCAGATAGTTTTAAATCTTTCTTATATGCTCCACAACAGCTACACATTTTACTACTTGGATAGAATCTATCAACTATTCTTATCTCAATGCCATTTTGTTTAGCTTTTGAAATAAGTTTAATTCTAAATTCATAAAATTTTTGCCCAGCAATTACCTTTGCTAAATGCCTATTCTTCATCATTCCACTTACATTTAAATCTTCAATAGTTATAAACAGAACTCTTAGCTTCAGATGAAGTTTTTACTCCATCTGAAGGTTAGAGATCGTTATCCAGGGACGTAGCTGCCGTTATCTCCCACTTTGTTAGAAGTGGGAGTATTACGGCAGGTAGTCATCGGATAAAACTTGGTTTTTGTTTTATTAACTCATTTACTGTTTTATTTATATAATCAGTTCTTATATTTGTAAGTCTTTGATGAAGTTTTTGTACCTTGACTATTNCTTTTGCCCAGCAATTACCTTTGCTAAATGCCTATTCTTCATCATTCCACTTACATTTAAATCTTCAATAGTTATAAAACTTGGTTTTTGTTTTATTAACTCATTCACTGTTTTATTTATGTAATCAGTTCTTATATTTGTAAGTCTTTGATGAAGTTTTTGTACCTTGACTATTTGTTTTTGGATATTTTGACGAGTAGCTTCTCCTTTCTCTTTTTTATTTCTTAATTTTAAACTTTCATATTTCCTTGAAAGCTTTCTTTGCTCACGTTTTAGTTTCTTTTCTGCTTTTTTAACTGTTTTAGTTTTGTTAATATTCTTTTTAGTTAAGCCATTATTACAAATTGCAAAATTCTTTAGTCCAAGGTCTACGCCTATTCCTTCTGAATAAGGTTTATTGTCTAAATTAATAGCTTCTTCAACTAAAATTGAAACAAAATATCTATCTGCTTTTTGACTTACTATACCACTTTTAACAATAGAGTTAACTGGAATGTATCCAAATTCTTTTAATCTAATCCAACCTAAAGTCGGAACTTTAACCCTATGTCTTTCAATAGTCCAATCTGTTTTATTATTCTTTGGAAAGTAAGCTTTAACATCTTGATTTTTCTTTTTCTTAAATTTAGGGAAATTTGCTTTACCATCAAAAAACTTTTTAAAAGCTTTTTCTCCATTCATAATGGCTTGTTTAGTAGCTTTGGAAGACACTTCTTTAATCCAAGCTTTGTCAGGATGATGAGGAATATATTTGTTATTAAGCCATTTAGAAAAATCCATACCACTAATAAATTTTTTCTCTTTTTCATAAACTTCTTTATTATGAGCAATATAAAAATTGTATATAAACCTACTTACACCAATAGTTTGATGAATTTTAGTTATCTGTTCTTCTGTTGGTTTAATTTCTATTTTGTATGCTTTTTTCAACTTCTTCATCTTCCTTTATCTTTTTCTTAAATTTTCTTTGTATTGCTCATAAGTATATTATCTTCTATTTGTTGGTGTTCTAAATGCTTTTAATATTCCTTCGTTATCCCTTCTTTGTAATGTTCTAACTGATACATTAATTAACTCTACAACTTCATTTGGTTTATAATTATTATTTTTCAAATGTACTCACTTCCTTTTCATAAGTACATTTTACTATAGTTAATTACTTTTATTTATATTTTAAATAACTAAAGATATCTCCTACTACTCTATTTAAGGAAAATTTTTAAATTTAAAAACTTTTTTAACTACTTTTTCGTTATTTTTTAATTTCTTAACCTATATTTTATGGAAACTCCCTAAAAAAGTTCTTTCCTTAATTTAAATTTTCAATTTTATATTTTTAATATACTCTATCATTTCTTCTATACTCATAAATACCTTATCTAATTTCTTATTACTTCTCTTAATCACAATGGCGTAAATATCCGCAGCTATAGCAGCCTCTAGCTTCTCTCCTGTTCCGCCTTCCACTCCACTATCCTTCATAATAATAGCTTTGGCATTATATTCTCTTATGAAACTTAAATTTAAATCATAACTTATAGGACCCTTTATAGCTATTAAATCCTCTAATTTAACGCCTAAATTAAAACATTCTTCCATGACCTTTAAAGATGGCAAAACCCTATGAATTATTCTATTTTTTAATCCCAGTTTGAGTATTTTGTCCATATTTCTACTTCCGCTAGTATTTAATATATTTCCCTTAACATTTTTCACGCATTCATATATATCCTCATATGTATCCACTTGTATCAATTTTTCATACCTATCATATTTTTCTACTACAGATGGGCGCTCATACCTTATATATGGTATTTTACATACCTGGCATGCTTTTACCACATTCTCCGTAACCTCTAGGGCATATGGATGTGATGCATCTATAAAAATTTTAATATTATGAAGCTTTATAACTTCAATAATTTGTTCTAAATTTAATGGTGATGAATTCAAAACTTTATATTTATAATTTTCCAAAAGCTCCCCACCATATTTAGTAGCAGTGGAAATAAACAAATCTTCTGTGAACTCGTTTAACATAGATACTATTTTTTTACCCTCTGATGTTCCAACTATAAGGCCTATCATTTATTTCACCTTCATTCCTGCTATTATAAATTAAAATCCTCTTTATTTTCATATCCTCTAGGAGTTATAAAAATATTATCTTTAACATAGCTTTGGCTGTTTCCTATTATAACTATTGAAAGCATATCAACTACACTGTCATCAAAATTGTCTAATGTGAAAATATACGTTTTCTGACCATCTCTCAAAGCATTTTTCACCACAGCTACTGGAGTTTTACCATCTCTATACTTTCTAACAATGTTTAATACCTCTGCCAAATTATTGGGTCTAGATTTACTTTTAGGATTATATAAAGATATTATGAAATCTCCTTGTACCGCTAATTCCACCCTCTTTTTTATAACATCGTATGGAGTCAATAAGTCACTTAAGCTTATGTTACAGTTGTCATGCATAAGAGGTGCCCCTACAATAGATGCAGCTGATGACGACGCAGTAACACCTGGTATGATTTCAACAACTTCATTATTTCTCATCTGAAGTATAAGCCCTGCCATTCCGTATATACCAGCATCACCAGTACTTATTATTGCAACTTTTCTCTCCCTACTTAATTCTAAAGCTTTTTTACATCTAGGAATTTCTCCCTTCATACCTGTGGAGAAAACCTCTTTTCCCTGTATTAATGGAGATATTAAATCAATATATTTAGTGTATCCTATTATAACCTCACTGTCCTCTATAGCCTTCTTAGCTTTTATTGTCATATGTTCAATTCCACCTGGACCCATTCCAATTACATAAAGCTTTCCCATGTTTTTCTCCTCTCTAATACATTCAAAATATTAAGACCTTTCCCTGTATTTCTAAAAATTAATAATACTTTTTCTTATTAAATTACCTACTGATTCTATATTTTCCGTATCCTCTATCTTTTTAACGTGTTTTAAGCCTCTTTTCCAATGGCACAAGTCATGCCATCCTTGCTTAACTTATTCATAAGAAAAGTTTCTCCTCCAGCCAATTCTACGCACGGCTCACAAACACATGTTGCTCCTATGGTTTTTTCAACAAAATTGCTTCCTAAATATTTATGCTGAATCTTTCTAATGTCATCAATTGAAAATATCTTTAATTCTGCATTTAGTTTTTCTGATAAGTTTATTATAGCCGCTTCATTCCTTTTTACTTCCACAGTAGCCACTGAACTTATAGCTCTTAAATCTATATTTAACTTTTCTAATTCATCATGAACTATGGTTAGCATTTTTTCTTTATCATAATTTTTTCTACATCCTATACCCACAATAATATTTTTTCTTATAAGTTTTAAAACAGGTATATCCATAAAATCCATAAAATTTATTTTATTAGTCACTGCAACTACTGCACATATATTATTTTTTTTAAGGAAATCATAAAATCCCAACTTGCTTAATTGAAAAAATACTTCATTGTCCTCTTTATTATTTTTATTTATGTTCTTATGGTTTAAAGAAGTTAATTCCTCTAAATTTAAATATCCACTAGGAGTTTTAATGAAGCCTTCTTCATCTAAAAATATAACTTTTTCACCATGCACCAATTTTGCTGACACGTCCTTTGCCTTATTTAAATCTTCAATTACTAAATCATATCTTTTAGCAATAATATCTGGTGCTACAATGCCTAAGTTATCTGTTGCTGTAGTTATTATAGACTCTGCATTAATGATATTAGATACTTTAATAGCTAAATCATTAGCCCCTCCTATATGTCCACTTAAAAGACTTATTGCATATTTAGAACTGCTGTCAACTACTATTACTGCTGGATCTTTATCTTTAGTTTTTATATAAGGTGCAATGGCTCTAACGGCTATTCCCGTAGAAGATATAAATATAATGTTTCTAAACTCCTTCATTACCCTTCTAGCTATATTATTTATTCCTTCCTTAACAACCATTTCTCTAGTATAAACAATACATTCAATACTAGAAGATATAGCCTTTGCAATTTCATCTCCAGCATTAGTAACACTCACTATAACACTTTCCATACCTAGGACTCCTTTTTACAACTTTGTCCAATAACTCTACTATTTTCTAAACATATGTGAGAAGTTTTTATCATATAATTTACTCTTGTCATACTCACAATCAATAAAATCTCCTACTAATATTTGAGCACATCTAGTAATATGTGCTTCTTTTACTTTTGTAGCTATATCATCTAATGTACCCACAACTATTCTTTCATCTGGCCAACTAGCTTTTTCTATTACTGCTATAGGTACATTCCTACCATAGCCTTTTTTTAGTTTTTCTACTACTTTTTCTATCATGCTTACAGATAAAAATATAGCCATAGATGCTCCTATTTTAGCTAAATTCTCTAAATCCTCTTTCCCTGGTACAGGAGTTCTTCCCTCTACTCTAGTAAGGATAACCGTTTGTGAAACATTAGGAAGTGTAAATTCTTTTTTTATAGCTGATGCTGCTGCAGCAAAAGAACTAACCCCTGGGATAACTTTATATGCTATATTAAATTTATCTAGCTCATCCATTTGTTCCTTGATTGCTCCATATATTGATGGCTCTCCAGTATGTAATCTTACAACTAATTTATTCTCTTCTTCAGCTTTTTTTATAACCTCAATAACTTCATCTAAGTTCATAGAAGCAGAGTTATATATTTTGGTACCTTCTTTGCAAAATTCCAAATGCTTATTATTTACTAATGATCCCGCATATATTACCACATGGGCCTTAGTTAAAATATCTCTTCCCTTAACTGTTATTAAATCCACATCTCCTGGGCCTGCACCTATAAAATATACCATTTTAACTCCTCCATTCATTTACGAAAACTTATTTCTTTAACAATTACTATTTTTATGAACTACTATTTTTTATGTGCTATTATCAAGCTCATATATTCCCTGCTCTTTAATATTTCTTCTCTATTTCTTATAATTTCTTGTCCTTCTCTTCCAGCCTTTTTAATGTAAACATAATCGTAACCACTGCTCTCCAAGAAATCCAATACCTTTTCCTCTATCTTATAAACCTTCATTATTGCTAAATTCTTTTGACCTTTAACCGTATCTAATCTAGTAGCTGGAAGTACTAATAAAGGTTCATCACCTATTACTAAGTACTCATTAGCTACACTAGCACAGGCACAAAATGAAGTTATTCCCGGAACTGTCTCCACTTCAAACCCGTCATCCTTTAAATTCTGTAGAAGATAAATATATGTACTAAATATAAATGGATCTCCTATGGTTAAAAATACAACATCTTGACCTATGCTTAATCTTTTTTCGACTTTTTTAGCATTTTCTCTTATTTTTATTTCCTGCTCAGGCCCTCCCATTGGGAAATGCATAACTAAAACTTCAGCATCCTTTTTTATAAACTCTTCAACAGTGTCATAAGCTATACTTTTTCCACCGTTTTTAGCACTTGGTACCACAATAACATCTGAATTTTGTATTATTTTAACAGCTTTTAAAGTTAAAAGTTCCGTATCTCCTGGCCCTACACCTATGCCGTATAATTTTGCCATATTAAAATCCTCGCTTTCTATTAATGAACTTTGTTTAGTTTTTATTAGCTACCAGTATAAAAATTGGATTGTTAGCCATAAGCATACCACTCTTGCCTTTAAGCTTACTTACAGCTATTTGAGTACATTCTGTCTTGTATCCAATTTTATTTAAAAACTTCATTGCCCTATATAAATTGCTTATGGTTATAAAGTTTAAAACCATAACTCCTTCTTCTTTCAATTTATTGCTATATTCACTTATAATGTCTTCGATGTTCCCTCCGCTTCCTCCAATAAATATAGCATCAAACATATCTTTTATATTATTTATAACCTCCAAAGCCTCACCTTTAATAAGTTCTAAATTTGTACAGTTAAATTTTTTCTTATTTTGCTCCATAACTTCTATAGCATCTTCCTCTTTTTCAATAGCTATAACTTTTCCCTCACTACAAATTTTACTGCACTGAATGCTTATGCTGCCCGTTCCAGCTCCTATATCTAAAACTTTGTGATCCTTTTGTAAGTTCATTTTAGAGATACTTAAAATTCTAACTTCCTCCTTTGTCATAGGAGGATTTCCTCTTATAAATTCTTCATCTTTTATAAAATACATTTTTCAATCACCACCACACATAAGTCACTGTAACTCTTCCTTGCCATTTCTAAAAGAGTTCCCGAAGAGATTTTTTCTTCATCATAAGATAAATTTTCTCCAACGTATACCTTTATTCCTAAACCTGCCCCTGCTGATTCTAATGATTCTGTTAAATCTATGCATTTCACCATGCCTGTCCCTATTAATTTGCTGGCTACTCCTGCTGTTTTACAACTTTCCCCTGTTAAATTTAACCCTGCCTTTAATAATTTCTCACAAAGCACATCAGGTGTATTCTTTTTATCTGTAAGCCAAATGGATATTTTATAACTTTTTACCATATCTACAAAATCTTCTTCTCTACCATGCATACTTCCAGTAAAAGCCTCATTCCAAGGAACTGCTATTTTACTCATCATATATTGGAAAGAGNCCATTTCTAAAAGAGTTCCCGAAGAGATTTTTTCTTCATCATAAGATAAATTTTCTCCAACGTATACCTTTATTCCTAAACCTGCCCCTGCTGATTCTAATGATTCTGTTAAATCTATGGATTTCACCATGCCTGTCCCTATTAATTTGCTGGCTACTCCTGCTGTTTTACAACTTTCCCCTGTTAAATTTAACCCTGCCTTTAATAATTTCTCACAAAGCACATCAGGTGTATTCTTTTTATCTGTAAGCCAAATGGATATTTTATAACTTTTTACCATATCTACAAAATCTTCTTCTCTACCATGCATACTTCCAGTAAAAGCCTCATTCCAAGGAACTGCTATTTTACTCATCATATATTGGAAAGAGCTTATTCCCGTTATCACTTCTATATGACCCTTATAATTATTTTTAATATAATTAGTTATTCCATAATAACAAGGATCTCCTGAAGCAGCTATTGCTATATCTTCATCAGAATTATTATTTATATATTCCACTATTTCCTTTAAGCTCTTTACTTCAACCTTTTGATTTTTTATAAAATATAAGCTTTCTATGGCCCTTTTAAATCCCAATACCTTATGAACTTTTTCCATCACATCTATAGCCTTAGGAATTATATAATTCTTATGACCTGGACCTATTCCTACTATGTAAATCATAAAGTCCTCCTTATAGAATTAAACTGTATATTTATTGTTCCTTACTCTTTATCCCTCTTTCACTTTTATGTTTTTTGTCTCTTCTTGTATCATATAATATTCCAATATCCATGGAGTATATTATTACCTCTGGAGAAATTTCATCGTGGGTATAAGTTTTAATTCTATGAACTATTTTGTTACATATATTCCGGAATAACTCAGTAAAATTCCACCAACCATACCCAAGTTTTTTACCACTACTTTCTAATTCATCATATTTTTCTCTAGTTTCAGTTGTAGATTCACTATATCTATCCTCAACTTTCTCAGCAGTTTCATCACACTTGTCCCTGGCTGCCTTTGACATTCCACTTCTTTCCCACAAAAGATTTACGGCTCCTTCTGTGGTCTTTTGGCTATAAACTTCTCTCACAAGTTCTACTGGTGCCCCCATTAATGCAAGTTCTAATGCCAACACCTCTAGCCTTACATCGCTAACTCTACTATGGGTGTTAAAACATCCAGCAGACACTTTTCCTAGTTTACCTATATGACCAACTATTGTAATATTTTCAATTCCCTGTTGAAGACAGCTATCCAATGCAAAACCAACGTAATTAGACATTATAACCATGGCCTTTTCATTAAGCTTAAGTTTCTTTGCCATATCCTCTCCCATATTTCCAAACAAAAGAATTAAATCCTTTTGTCCACTTTTAACCTTTTGACTTATTTCCAGGGCAATAGATTCCTTAAGCGCTTCTTCTGACATAGGAGTAACAATTCCGGTAGTCCCAAGTATAGATATACCTCCAACTATATTAAGTCTAGGGTTAAATGTTTTCTTAGCTATCTCCTCTCCCCTAGGTACAAATATAGTTATTTCTACTCCACTTTCTGCAGGCAATGCATCTCTGACTTCTTTTTCTATCATCTTTCTTGGAACTGGATTAATAGCATATTCTCCTTCAGGTACATAAAGTCCCGGGCTCTTAACTACCCCTACACCCTTTCCACCTTTTAGAATATATCCACTTTCTCTCATCTCAGCTCTAGCCCATATTTCCAAACCATCCGTTATATCCGGGTCATCTCCTGCATCCTTAATAACACAACATTGAACAAAATTTATTCCCCTTTCAATTTTCTCGATTTCTAAATAGAGTTCAATGCCCTTTGGAGTGTCTATTCTTACATTATCCAAAATCTCATTATTAAAAAGCATCATAGTTGCCGCTTTAGCTGCAGCTGCTGCACAAGAACCTGTAGTATATCCACATCTTAATTTTTTTCCTTCACTGTTAACATATAAATTTAGCATAGTTACACACCCTATTTCTTGGTTTCTTATTATTCCCTTTCTATAAGCATATACATTAAAGCATTTACTATAGAAGCTGCCACTGTACTGCCTCCCTTTCTTCCTCTAACAGTTATCATAGGCACATCTAATTTTTCTGCTTCTTCTTTTGATTCAGCTGCTCCAACAAATCCTATAGGACAACCTACTATAAACTTAGCCTTAGATTTCCCCTCTAAAATCATTTCCTTCAATCTAAACAATGCTGTTGGTGCATTTCCAAATACAAAAAATTCTACTCCATCCTCTACAGCTTTCTCCACCGCTGCCATGGACCTAGTAATACCTCTTTCCTTAGCTATTTTACTTACATAACTTTCACTTACATAACTAATAACTTTGCAATTTAACTTTTCTAAAGCACTCTTATTAATTCCTGAAGCCGCCATTTTTGTATCTGTATAAATAGTAATCCCCTTTTTCAAAAGTTTTAGTGCCTCATCTATAGCCCCAGGTCTTATATAAACTAATTCCTTATACTCAAAATCTGCTGTAGTATGTATTACCCTTTTTATTATTTGAAGTTCTCTTTCATTAAAATTATGAGCTCCCATTTCTTCCCCTATTATTTCAAAACTTCTTTTTTCAATGTCCATTGGAACCTTTATGTATTCTTTCACAATTACCCCTCCTATGTTTTATAACTAGCTCAGCTTTCACATATAATTTTCAAACTGTACATTAATTTTCAATTTTAAATTATGATTTTATAACCTGGAAAGCTGAATAATTAAAAATTTCCTTAAAAGATTAATATATTGAGCAATTAATTTTGTACCGATGAATTTTAAAACAGCTAAGCTATATCTAGCTAAATTTAGATATTACACTTACCACAATATAGATTATTAACATAAGCATTTCAGAAAAATACATTAATTTTATAACATCCACTATATGTTCCTTAGTTAACTCTATTATTTTATCCCCAATAGTTGGTTTATATATAACTTCACCAAAATATGTATTGATCCCCCCAAGCTGCACTCTCATAGCTCCTGCCGCAGCTGCTTCCGGATATGCACAATTAGGACTTTTATGATTTTTTCTATCTCTTATCATTATTTTAAAGGACTTTACTATATTTCCACCTACTAAAGGAGAAACAAAACACATTAAAATTCCTGTAACTCTTGCAGGGATTAAATTAAATACATCATCCACCTTAGCAGGAAAATATCCAATATCTTTGTATTCCTTGGTCAGATATCCTAGCATAGAATCCATAGTATTTATACCCTTATACATCATGGCTAAAGGTGCCCCACCTATCATAGCAAAAATCAAAGGAGCTATAACCCCATCAGCAGTATTTTCAGCTACAGTTTCCACATCTGCCCTAATAACTTCATCTTCAGAAAGATGTTTAGTCTCCCTTCCTACTATGTATGAGAGCTTTAGCCTAGCATCTTCAATATCACCATTCTTTAAAGACCTACAAACCTTTATAGCCTCATCCTTCAAACATTTGCATGCAATGGTTGTCCACAATATTAGTATGTTTATTATATGATGTAGTAAAGGAATCTTTTCTGTAAATTTTAAAATAAAATATGGAATAGCAAAACTAATTCCAGCTACTAATATAACAATAATTCCTCCAAAAAATTTTAACTGCCTAGGACTTTTAGATATTTTTCTAAATGTCTTTTCTAAACATCTTATAAACTTACCTATGTATATAACTGGATGTGGAAATCCATAGGGATCCCCTATTAGCCAGTCTATAGCTACAGCTATTAGTACATCTAAAAAATTTAAATACATAATATATCTTCCCCCATATTCATAATTGAAAATTTAGTCAATACCTAAATGATTAATAGTCTCTTAGACTTAAAGCTCCAAACTTAAAATTAATCTGGTCTTTATTGATAATTGAGTATTGTAACAGATTATTTCTTTGAATGTGCCTAATTCAAATTACAAATTAAAATAGAGAGTATACCACTTTAAAAATATAAATTATAAAACTTTTAGTAATATAGTATATTAAAACCTTTAAAAAGATTATCAAAATAACTTATTGTGCTTTTCCTATCTATATTTCATGTGATTGTAACCTTTTTTTAACTTTTAATTATATTACTTATAATATAATTAAATTAATAAGTAATTTATAGGAAGTGATTCACATGAAAAAATCCTTTATAAAAAAATCTTTTAACATAGTCCCATTCATAGGTATTATATTCATATCAATAATAGCATTGGAATTAACATTTTTATCGATTTAAATACAATAAAATTTAATTTCCCCTTCATTCATTTTTATTTCCCTGCTTTTTTCAAAGCTGGGATTTTATTTTTTAGACTATTATTCTATACAGTGTTAAAATCAATAATTTGAAAAACTCAAAATTATGTTTCTTAGGTACGCTATAAGCATTTTTGTATAAATAAAAAACAGTAGTTCTGAGAAAACTACTGTTGAAATTACCATTTTAAACTTCAAAAGTACCTTCCCTCCGAAAGCCTTGTTTATTAATTTAGGCAGGTTTCCTGACTCTAGCATCGTCCTCCTCCCTTCCTTCCCTAGCCGTATGACCGGTGGATTTTAGAGATTTGTTCACTATTACAGTAGCGGGGGCTGCTGTGGAATTTCACCACATTCCCTTTTAACCAATTTTTATTTTGGCACCTAAACTTCTTAATTTATTTAATTTTTTCACCATGTTAATTATAATACAAATCTGAAAACTTTAATAGTTATTTATAAATTTAATAAAATGATTATCCCACAAAAAGCATTACATTACCTGAATTATGAAATTTCTCTGGAATGACTTGCATAAGAAGCAAAAGAACTGTTTAAATTTAATTTTAGAAATTCTTCTTTTAGACAGATAAAATTATCGTAAGCCTAGCAAGGACGCCAGGCTAGCGAACCTGAAGCAGGACGCTGAATGTGAGCGTTAGATAATTTTATATGGCTAAAAGATTAGAATTTCTTAAATTAAATTTATTGTTCCGAGCTTTTATGCAAGTTATGGAGGAGAAATTTCATAATTCCACCACATTGTACCTTATTGTGGGTTAATCATAAAATATCTCTATAAAAATTTTTTAATATACTAATTAATATATCATTTCTTCTCTTATCTTTTATTGCAAGCCTAGCATAATATTCATTTAATCCCTTATAATTAGAGCATTTACGTATTAAAAGGCCTTTCTCTAAACAATAATCGTAAAGCTTATTACAATCAGTTCCCTTAAGCTTAACTAATAAAAAATTAGCATTAGTTGTAAACACTTTATCTATGAATTCTATATCTTTTAACTGCTCTGTAAGAAACTTTTTTTCACTATTTATCCATATTAAGGAATTTTCCATATACTTTGTATCTTTTAAAACATACTTAACAGCAGTTTCTGCAAAACAATTTATATTCCAAGGATTTTGCTTTTTACTTATATTTTGAAGTAAATCTTTGTTTTTACTTATGCCATACCCAAACCTGATACCAGGCATACCAAAAAATTTTGTAAGAGCCCTTATGATAAATATGCATTTATAACTTTCTAATTCTTTTATAAAACTTTTTTCATTATCTCCTACAAATTCTATAAAAGCTTCGTCTATAATTATGGTTTTATCTTCTCTTTCACAGATATCTAATATGCTTTTAAATTTATCTTTATTAATTATTCCTCCATTAGGATTATTAGGATTTCCAATTACCAAAGCCTCTACATTTGGAATTTTTTTTAGTATATCATCATAGTCATAGCTCATATCATCTTTGTTTAAATAGGAATGCTCTATTTTACACCCATGCTTTTTCCCGTCAATCTCATATTCTGCAAATGAAGGCACAACTATCAATATACTTTTGAAACAAGCTATACATAAATCTATTATTTCTGCCGCCCCATTTCCAAGAAGAAAATTTTCTTCATTTACACCTGTATAATCACTTAAGCTTTTTAAAATCTCTCTATATTTTATATCTGGATATCTTGTACAATTATTTAAAGCCTCATTTATATTATTTATAAAACTTTCTGGTATTCCCAAAGGATTTATATTAGAACTAAAATCTATAAGCTCCACTCCTTTTAATACTCCATTTGTATAAATATCTCCACCATGTATCAAAATAGCACCACCAATCATTATGTAGTTAATATATTTATTATATTTTATCACAAAATTATAGAATATGATTAACCCACAAAAAGGTACACTGTGGTGGAATAATGAAATTTCTCCTCCATGACTTGCCTAAGAGCTTGGAACAATAAATTTAATTTAAGAAATTCTAATCTTTTAACCATATAAAATAGCCTTTATTCTAAATAACTACATTAAAAATGTTTACCCATACGTACATTACTTCAGTCCATGAATACAATATTTAAAAATTATATAGTTTTTTGTTAAATTTACATATATTTGTTGTATTCCATATTTACCAGTAATACAATGGTCTTATGGATACCTATTACAAATATAAAATGTTACAACTATATTATACAAGGAGGGGGCTTAATGAAAGTTCAATTATCAAATTTTTTAACTAAAAGTAAACCAATAATAAAACAACTAGTATCAATTCTTTCAAAACATTATAAATATGTATCTATTTTAGGGTCAGATAACTATGGAAAAGCATTTAATGTAAGAAGAACTAGTACAGATTTAAATGACTCTTTTTGGAATGAAAGGGGTTTTGTGTTAAGAGTACACAATGGAATAAATTACTCTGAACTATCATTTAATCAAATAGATAGTAATGTGGAACACATGGCAAAGTCCATGATAAAAACACTAGATAACCAATTAAATAATTTAAAGAATTTAAAAACAAAAATTTCTCCTTACCCAATAATTAAAGAAGAGAAGTTAACAAAAACCTTTAATGGAGATGTAAATTTAGATTTTTCTTCTATGAGTAATGAAGAAATACTAGAAAAAATGAATTCTATAAAAAATGAAGCTTTAGTTCTTTCAGAATTTATCTTAGACTTTATAGTAAACTTTCAATCTGTAAAGGTATCTAAAATATTCATATCTTCGGATAAAGATCTTGAACAATCCTATATATGGAGCGAAGCCATTCTTGCTAGCATTGCCAGAAAAGACTCTAAGACAAAATCTTATTACAAAACATTCTCAGGTCTTAAGGGACTTGAAGTTTTAGATGAAATGAAAGCTACGGTTAAACCTGTAGTTGATACCTGTGTAGAACTATTAAATTCTAGTGCTATAGAACCTGGTGAATATGAGGTAATATGTGATCCTCTAGTTTCAGGAATCATAGCTCATGAAGCTTTTGGTCATGGAGTAGAAATGGATATGTTTGTTAAAAACAGAGCAAAAGCAAAGGAATACATGAATAAAGAAGTAGCTTCTTCACTTGTGACCATGCACGATGGTTCTCGAAGCTGCGACCAGGTTTCTTCCTATCTTTTTGATGATGAAGGAGTTTTAGGTGGTAACACTGTGGTTATAGATAAAGGTATACTCAAAAGTGGATTTTCTGACACTTTATCTGCTTTAAAATTAAATATTAAATCTAGTGGAAACGGCAAAAGACAATCTTTTGAAAGAAAAGCTTATGCAAGAATGACAAACACATTTTTTGAAGGTGGAAATGATAACTTACAGGACATGATAGCATCTATAAAACACGGCTTTTTATTAGAGTGTGCAAACAGCGGAATGGAAGACCCTAAAAACTGGGGTATTCAATGCATAGTTACCTTGGGAAGAGAAATAAAAGATGGAAAGTTAACAGGGAAAATGGTATCTCCAGTTATATTGACAGGTTATGTTCCAGATGTTTTAAAATCTATCTCTATGCTTTCAAAAGATGTGGAATTAGAAGGTGTTGGAGCTTGTGGTAAAGGTTATAAAGAGTACGTAAAGGTATCCTGTGGAGGACCATATATTAAAGCGAAAGTGAGGTTAGGATAATGATTACTATTATAAAAAATATCTTATCGGCTAAAGATATAAGTGGATATAAAATAATAGAAAGTATTACAGAATCTGTAGAGTTATTCTTTATAAAAAAAGAACTCCATATGGATAGAAGCAAAAAAGTTCACTATTTTAATGTAACAGTATATAAAAACTTTGAAGAAGATGGGAAAAAGTTTACCGGTTCCTCTACCTGTAATGTATATCCTACTATGACAGAAAAAGAAATAGATCATATACTAGAAGACGCTGCTTATTCTGCAAGTCTTATTAAAAATGAATTTTATCCTCTTCCAAAAGCATCAGGTAAAATTTCTGATATGATGGTTTCAAGTTTTGCTTCTCACGAACTCTCCTATTGGATTCCTAAACTTACAGACGCAATATTTAAATATGACAATCATGAAAAAGGCTGCATAAATTCCTGTGAATTATTCTTAAATAAAATATACAACAGAATAGTTAATTCAGAAGGAATAGACGTAAATTATGAACAATACAAAGGTGAGTTAGAATTCATAGTTAATTGGAAAGAATCAGGAGAAGAAATTGAACTTTACAAATTTATTAAATTCTCCGATTTTGATGAAAAATTTATATCTGGAAATATTAAAGAAATGTTGGAATTAGCAAGAGAAAAAGCTATAGCCACAACTACTGTTAAATCCGGAAAATATACATTACTATTAACCGGTTCTCCAGTAAAAGAACTATTCAGCTACTATTTTGCTAGATCTAATGTTTCTGCTGTATACGACCAAATATCTCAGTGGAAAATAAACCAAAAGATACAAGGAGAAAATATCAAAGGTGATGCCATTACTATGGTTTTAAATCCTAAAATGAAAAACTCAATCTTTTCCGTACCTTATGATCAAGACGGTGTAGCTTTGGACAAAGTCACTATAATAGAAAATGGAGTACTAAATAATTATCACGGAAGCAATAGATATAGCTACTATTTAAACCAACCTACCACAGGTTCTATTAATAATATGGAATTTTTAGGAGGTTCTAAAACAATAGAAGACTTAAAAAAATCACCTTACATTGAACTAGTATCTTTCTCTGATTTCCAGCTTAATCCTCTAACTGGAGATTTCGGAGGAGAAATTAGACTAGGTTGGTATTTCGATGGAGAAAAAACTATTCCTATAACTGGTGGCTCCCTCTCTGGAAATATAAATGAAGTTCATAAGGAAATGTATTTATCTAAAGAACTTCAGCAATTTAATGGCTTTATAGGTCCCAAAACTGTTCAAATGTTTGATTTAACTGTAGCAGGAATACAATAAATATTTATAAAAATGGGAACATCCATAGATTTGTATAAACAACTTTGTGGATATTCCCTATTATTACTGTAGTTAACTTATAGTAATACTATCTAATATCTATTCGTAATGCCCCCCAGACATATCTTTCAATCTCTCATAATCCAATATTACTATTTCTTTATTATTTTTCTTTATAATTCCACTGTCACATAAATCCTTAATCACCCTGTTTAGATGTCTATAACTAACTCCAAAAAAATTCGCTAGCTCAGTTAAATTATTAGTTTTTATTTCATCAATTAATCTATTGTTATTTTCATCAGATGTTATAGCTATTAAATAACTGGCAAACCTGTTTATAAAAGGATAAGCTTGATTTAAAGCTGATAAATTTGAAAATGTATAGAGTTTATGACTTAAATTTTCAATTACAAATCTTAGAAAAAGACTATCTTCGCTAGCATATTTTTTTACATCCTCTACATTAATTCCTATTATAATAGCTTCATTTAAAGCTTCTACATTATTTTTAACTTTGTATTTTTTAAATAATTCTAAATCACCCACTATTGATAACGGAGTACTAAATCTTAACAATGTAGACTTGCCATTTAAAAGCAAATTGAATACTTTAAGCTTTCCTTTAACCAAAAAGTATATCCACTCTAATTCATCATCAATTTTACAAATCATCTCTCCTTTTTCACAAAGAAAAAGTTTCATATATGGAGACATATCCTTATCAAATATAGTATCCAGTTGAAATTTATCTATATAATGTTTCATTAAATTTTTATCATTAAGTAATTTCATAAAATTATCACCTCTATAAATTCGTTAGTGTAAAGTTTTTTTACACTATTTTTATAAAATTTCTTTATATATCAAGGGTTACAGAGTTTTTTAAATAAAAAAACAATGACCCCCTTTTTTATGCTATAATTGAATCGCCAAAACACAAAAATAACATGAAAGGATGTCATTGCTATGGATTCAATTATAACTTATTTAATTTCCTATAATCAATATCTTTTAAAAATAATTTATCAATTACTTATGTTTATTTGTAAATACATTCCTCTTAAGCAGTGGGCTTTTGAGGATTCACATAGTCCCGAATATCAAAAATTCAAAGTGGATAAACTACCTAAAATTGTTCGTTTTGAAAAGGTAGACTATCAACTTCTTTTAGCTTACTATAAACATAAATATAATAAACTAACCAAACCTGTTCAGAGACGTAATGGGAAGTCCGTCCCTGAAAATATCCTATGTCCTAAATGCGGTGCCCCTCACCAGTATATCTACGATAATAATGGCTCTAGAGGTCAATACCAGTGCAAGGTTTGTGGTCAAAATTTTAATGAAAGTAACCACACTACTAAACCTATAGTATTTAGTTGTCCTTATTGCGGACAAACTCTTTCTTCAAAGAAAGATCGTAAGCATTTTAGAATACATAAATGTGTTAATCCTAAGTGTTCCTACTACCGCAAGAACTTAGACAAACTGCCTAAAGACTTAAGTGACGCTGATAAACACAAGTACAAGCTCCACTACATCTATCGTGAGTTCACCATAGATTTCTTCAAAATGGACTTACATGAACTTCCTTCTAGAGCAATTAACTTTAAGTATAAGAAGTTCAATGCCCACATTATGGGGCTTTGCCTTACTTATCACGTTAATCTTAAGCTATCTACTAGGCAGACAGCACATGCCTTGGAGGAAGTACATGGTATAAAGATTTCACATACAATGATTGCTAATTATGCTATGACTGCTGCCGCAGTTATAAAGCCATTTGTAGATACTTTTGACTATAATCCTTCTAACATCCTTTCTGCTGATGAAACATACATTAAGGTAAAAGGCATAAAGCATTATGTTTGGATTATCATGGATGCTTGTAAAAAGTCTATTCTTGGCTACCAAGTATCCGATACTCGTGCTGTAGGTCCATGTATCCTCGCTATGCGTATGGCTTTTGAGAAGTTTAAAAACTTCCCTAATAAAGCCTTAAAATTCATTGCAGATGGCTATAGTGCCTACCCTCTTGCAAGTCAGCAGTGTAAACTCGTTAATGGCTGGGACTTTGATGTTACTCAAGTTATCGGACTCACCAATAATGATGCTGTATCCACCGAATTTCGTTGGGTAAAGCAAGTAGTAGAACGGCTTAACCGCACCTTCAAGTCTTCTTATCGCGTTACCTGCGGTTATGGAAGCGAGAATGGTGCACTTTATGGCGTTTCCCTTTGGGTTGCCTATTATAACTTTCTACGTCCTCATCCTTATAACTACTGGAAGCCACTAAATGAGATAGATATTTTAACTAATGCGGGCAATATGCCTGCTAAGTGGCAATTACTTATTTACCTTGGTCAACAAACAATATTAAAGATGCAAACTGAAAATTCTGCTTAATTTAGTTGTAAAGTAAATATGGGATATTTATTAACCACTACGTGAATAACTCAATGTAGAGATTACTAATATCAAAAATTTTCCTTCACTCAAAAGGATTTTTTGTCATGCCTAAAATTCGTTATTTCATCTTCAAATCACAAAGTATTTTATTATTCTGCGTCCTTCGGGCAAAACATTTTTAAACTTAGCTTTTTCATATTTCACTTTACACTATCATAAATTCTAGTATAACTGCTATAAAAAAAATAAAATAGGACATAAGTCCTATTTAGGCACATTCAAATAAATAACAAGTCAGTATGCTAGTATATTTTGCGTCATACTGCGTCAGCAGACCCCACCGATAGTTCTACTAGCGGCGGAACCTGCTTCCTTGTCTGACACAAAATATACCTGCATCTTTGACTTGTTATTTATTTTCATGTACCTTATTACTTTCTATTATCAACTTCTTTAAATTTCAACTAAATCTCATACTTTTTATTTTCTATATAAACTAAATTTCTCTACTTCCTTCTCCAATTCCTGTAACATAAAATTCAGGATAGTACCCTATTATACAGAAGTAGCTTTCTTTCAATTTTTTCATGAATTTAGTAATATCATCCTTATGAACTATAGCTATTGCACAACCTCCAAAACCAGCTCCTGTCATTCGTGCGCCAATGCATCCTTCTATTTTTAATGCTTCATATACTATGGTATCTAGCTCTTTTCCTGTAACTTCATATAAATTCTTAAGCGAATTGTGAGATTCTACCAAAAGCTTCCCAAATTCCTGTAAATTTCCCTCTGATAACTTTCTAAAAGCATCCTTTACTCTGTAATTTTCAAGCACTGCATGTTCTGCTCTTTTTCTTATATCCTCATCCTCTATAATTTCTTTAACTTTTTTAAATTCTTCAGGTGTTAATTCACATAGGTATTTTATATTTTTTTTAGTTTTAATTATCTCCAGAGCCTTTTCACATTCTTCTCTTCTTTTATTATATTTTGATTCATTTAGTTCTCTTCTCTTTTTTGTATTCATTATAACTAATGTATAATCTTTCAAATCTACTGGAGCATACTTATACTCCAGTGTATTACAATTTAATAAAATGCCTTTACTAGCCTTACCCATGCCCACTGCAAATTGATCCATTATACCACAGTTTACTCCTACAAACTTATTTTCAGCTTCCTGCGCTATTTTTACTAAATCTATTTTAGAAATTTCTCCCTCATTAAATAATCTATTAATCATTTCGCCTATTAAAAGTTCTAAGGATGCTGAAGATGATAATCCTGACCCATTAGGTATATTACCGCTTATTAAAATATCCATGCCGCCTACTTTATATCCCTTATTCTTCATTATACTGATAACACCTTTGGGATAATTAGCCCAATCATCTTCTTTTCTATACCCTAACTCATCTACATTTGTCTCAACCTTAAGCTTAAAATTAGTAGATACAAAATTTATCTTATTATCGCATCTTTCTCTAACAATACCATAAGTTCCAAGCTCTATAGCACAAGGAAATACATAGCCACCATTGTAATCTATATGCTCACCTATTAAATTCACCCTTCCTGGCGAATGGAAAACTCTCATTTCTCCAGCACCATAAATATTTTCAAATTTTTTCTTTAATTCTCTTAACTCCATTTAACCCACCCCTTAATGCTAAATCATCCTGGTATTTTAAAACTCTTTAAAATTTTATTTGCAATTCTTTAAATATCTTTTATAAGCTTCTCTAAGTTCTTCTGCACACTCCTCTACAGCTCTTGGATTACATGCTGCCCATGCTCCCATTTCTGATGATGCATAATACTTTATTTTATTTTCAGACCTTAGGGGAGTATAAAATTCCACATGGAAATGATAATAATCATTATAATTTCCATATTCAGGTGAGTTTACTGGTGCTTGATGTATACACATCATATATGGAAATTTTTTATTAAATAATGCATCAAAAGTACCTGTAACTTTTTTCAATATATCTGCAAAATCATTCTTTTCTTCATCCGTAAAGTGAATCATAGCACTTTTGTGGTTTTTGCTCACAATAAACATGCCATAAGGATAGTCAGTAAAAAATGGTAAGTATGCTACAAAACTGCCATTCTCAACTATTATTCTTTTCTTAAATTCTTCTTCCTCTTTGTTCATTCTACATATTAAACATTCATTGTTTTTTTCATAATATTCTCTGCAAGATTCTAATTCAGTCTTTATCTTCAAAGGCATCTTTGAATAAGCGTATATTTGTCCATGAGGATGAGGCATAGTTACACCTACTTCTTCTCCTCTATTTTCAAATTTAAATATATATTTTATTTTTTTATCTTTACTTAATTCAGTATATCTTTCACACCATAAATCCACTAACTTTCTTATATGTTCTACTGATAATTCTGGAAGAGTTACTGTATGCTTTGGAGAATATAATATTACCTCACATTTTCCATAAGCTCTATCGGTTTTATAGATACCTTCTTCTAAAATTTTACCTGTTTTCTCTACTCCTAATTGCTCTTGAGCAAAATTTGAACCTACTTTATCTGGTTCGGGTGGATTTTCCATGAGTGCTGGAAAATCATTATCGTATTTTAAAACCTGATATTCCTCTGGAACCTTTCCTGAACCTGGACAAAATGGACACCACTCCTTTGGCATTTGAGGTCTATTTTGTCTATGTGAAGCTACCATTACCCAATCTTTTAACAATGGGTTCCATCTTAATTCTGCCATATTAATTCCCCCTTTGGAAAACCTTTTCTGTTTTTCTATTTTTAAAGTCTAACTTTAAAATGACACATTTCAAAGCCAGACTTAATTACTCCTTTAGTAAAACATAACCTTATACCATGTCTAGAAACACCAACGCTCACTCCTCTATAAGATAAAAATAAGAGCGCCCCATCCCTAGTTAACATGGTTTATATTTGTTTACAACTTTCTCTAATAACTAATTTAGTATCAAGTATAATTTTTCTTCTTACATTACCCTCAGCCTTCATCATGCTTAACATTTCATTAGAGGCAATTTGCCCCACATCCATTATTCCTAAATCAATAGATGTAAGTTTAGGACTTGTTATATTTGAAATAAAAGTATTATCACAACCGATTATAGATATCTCCTCTGGAATTTTTATTTCTAAACTCCTACAACAATTCATAGCCCCTACAGCCATTATATCATTACAAGCAAATATAGCTGTAGGCCTATCTTTCATCAATAGAACCTTTTCAATAGCTTTTTGAACATTTTCAGAAGCATACATACTATTACCATTTTCAACAGTAATCACCTTACTATATTCAATGTTTCTCTCTTCTAAAAACTTTCTGTAAATTTTTTCCCTCAAATCATAGGAAGCACTTTGTTCACCTCTTATAAAAAGTATTCTTCTATGATTAAAATTATACAAGTACTCTAATGCTTGCTTTATACCCATTTCTTCATCATAGCTTACATAATTCAATTTATAATCTTCCCCTAATGCATTTATAATTAATAAAGGTATACTAGATGAAATTTCCTTATAAAATTTATTCTTTAAATTTTTAATTGAAGGATCTATTACTATAATTCCATCTACCTTTCTTTGTAGCAAATTATTTACAAGTTTCTTCTCTTCCTTATAATCTCCACCGGTATTACACAAAGATATACTATACCCTTCATTTTTAATTATATTTTCTATATTTTCTACTATGGTTGGGAAAAATAAGTTTGTTATACCGGGAACCACTACCCCCACTGTATAAGTTTTTTTTGTTATCAAACTTCTTGCCATGTGATTTGGTATAAAATTAAGCTTTTCTATGGCCTTTTCTACCCTTTCACGGGTTTCTTTTTTAACTGGATAATTATTATTTACCACTCTAGACACAGTAGTTATAGAAACTCCTGCCTCTTTAGCTACATCTTCTATAGTAATCGCTTTAACCACTCCCTTGAGAAAACCTTTTCGATATAACACTATATTATCACATATATATTGTATTTTTCAATATGCCATAGCATAAGAATATTGTGATGTAAGTATCATAAGAAAAATCTGTCTTTAAGTCCATAATAAATATATTTTTTAAGACTATTCGCAATACGCCAAGAGTTACGAGTTAATGAGGATTTTCCTCCGCTATGTTACGGAAAATCTTTAATTAAATAATTTGTATAGCAAAAAAGCCATAACTATTTCATTAAATGGAATAGCTATAGCTTCTCTTTTTAAGCGCTTTAAAAATCTTTTATTGGCGGCAGCCAGCGTAAATACAAAAGCTAAGATTTATACAAGTCAATGCCTTACGGCAAAACATATTAAATTTTATTCAATATTTTAATAATTGGTTATTCATTAGTTTCTAATGAAAGTAACTAATTATATCTTCCAATTAGTCAAAATATTATTAATAACGGGGAATTCAGGCTTAAACGAAAGGCTTCGCCTAAAAAAAATAATATGAGCGTTTTTTCAACTCCTAGAATCTACCATCTAGTACCTAGTAGTTACTACTTAAAAATAAAAAATTACTATTAAACTATTTGGTGACTGGGAATTAAACGAACAGCTACGCTTAAAAAAATATCATGAATACTTTCTTTTTTATAAATTAAAAAATTTCCATAGCGAAGCGGAGGAAAATAATCCTTTAATAGGCTTCCCCTTTTAAACCACATACATATTAAACTAAGGCTATGTTTTAATATAGTGTTGAAATATAGCCTTATAAAAATTATAGGTAGGATTGTCTACCTATAATGCTCAATATTAGAATATTAAGAAATAGATGTTTTTCTGAAATTTAAAATTATGTTTCTTTTATAGCACTTATTATATTATATCCATCACTTGGATAACCGCCATATCCAGCCCACCACTTTGGATAAATTATTGGTATTGCTGTAAATATAAATTGCCAAATATGATAATATGCTGAAAAGGAAATTAATTTTCTTAGCATATTATTATTTATCCCTCCACTTATATATATTAGGCTTATTGCGATAAGTAAAGAAGTCATAGGTCCACAAGCAGAGCAAATTATAATTTTTAGTTTGGATAACATATCACCACTCCATGTTACTATTCCTAAAAATGGCTGAAATGTGCCTATTTCAATGAATAGTCTATTAAATTTAATTTTTTTTGACTTCCTAACAGTATTACCAAAAGTTATTTTAACATTATCTTTCGTAAATAATAATGCTGGTATAGCATGTCCGAATTCATGTGATATTGTAGCGAATTGCCCAACTATACAAATCAAAATAATATTTAATAGAATATTAATAACATTCAATTTTCTCCCTCCTCAAATAGTTCATAATATTTACTATTATTCATTAGATTATAGCTTTTAACAAAACTTATTATAACATAATTTACAAAATATCACATATACTATACATACATTGGCTCTCTATTTTTCAATATCATTTAATATAGACTTCACATTTGGCATAATTCTACCTCCTTGTATAATAATGATGTAGTCATTAAGACTACTCATCTCAATTTAATTGTTTCTATAATAGATAACAGAAGAAGGATTTCTTCCTTCATCAGATGTTATCTTAGTTAATTATCATGCTTGACGGTTCCTATATAGACTCCAGACTTTTCATAAAGTATAATCTTCAAGGATAGGACAAATAATGTTTTCCTCCTTGGGAAGTCAGTATCTGCTGACTCATACCCGTGATTTAGTCAATTAGTCCATTCAATGAGGTTTTATGATTCGGCTGGTTGGGAGCCTCAGGCTATACCTGTATAACTCGCAAGGTTGTGTACTCATTAGATGGAAATGGATTCCTATCGGAAAGGAGCTTTTGCTCATGTCAAACATTTTATTTAAAAATTTATTTATCTCGGTCGGTATTGATGTTGGTGCAGATTTCAGTTGGATGTCTATCGCACTTCCTAACCAGACCTTTGTTGGAAAGCCTTTTAAAATACTACATTCAAACATTGATTCCCTTGAACTCGCTGTTTCTAAAATAAAAGAAGCAGAAGAGTTGTATTCTTTGGAAAGTCGCATTTTCCTAGAATCCACGGGAATTTATCATTACCCACTCTTCTGCTATCTTCGTGATACTGGATTTAATGTTAACCTAATTAATCCTATCATCACTAAGAATAGCACAAACATTAACATTAGAAAAGTGCATAATGACAGATTTGATTCAAAAAAAGCTGCCTTAATAGGCTTAAAGCCAGATNCACTATTCTATCTATGTTATAACCTATTTCTGTGATAAATATCCATTTTCAACACTGATTTAAAACATAGCCTAAACTAAAAATCTGATTTTAATGTAGTAATAAATGTGGAATTGGGGACTATTGAACTAGCCTTAGAACTTCTTATGTCTCTCAATTAAAGAACCGTTAAGAAGCTTTCATATTTGAACGAGGAACGAGTGAGTTTCAAAGCTTTAGGGGCTTTAACTGTGAGACATTTAGAAGTTCTTGGCGTATTGTGAACAGTCCCAAATTACACATTTATTACGGAATTAAAATCAGATTTTTGTTTAATGTATTATCTCACAACATATTCTTTCTCTGAATTTTAATAAAAGTTGATAAAATAGTAAATTTTATGATAATATAGTTATAGAAAAGGTTTTCTTAAATGAAATGGAGGGATATTAATGTCTATTTTAGTTTGTGGCGGTGCAGGATATATAGGCAGCCATATGGTTGCTCACCTTTTAGAAAATAATAAAGAAGTAATTATTGTAGATAATCTACAAAAAGGACATAAGGAGTCCTTATTGGGGGGTAAATTATACATTGGAGATTTAAGAGATTCTGAATTTCTTGATAAAGTTTTTAAGGAAAACTCTATAGAAGGCGTTATTGATTTTGCAGCTGATTCACTGGTAGGAGAAAGTGTTAAGGATCCTCTAAAATATTTTAATAATAACGTGTATTCTACTATAAACCTATTAACTACCATGAAAAATTTTGGAGTTAAGTATATTGTATTTTCTTCTACTGCTGCTACCTACGGTGAACCAGAAAATACCCCTATACTAGAAGATGATAAAACTTATCCTACTAATCCTTATGGAGAGTCTAAATTAACTGTAGAAAAAATTTTAAAATGGTGTGATAATGCTTATGGTATTAAATATACAGCTCTTAGATATTTCAATGCCTCTGGAGCTCATATCAATGGCAAAATTGGAGAGGACCATAATCCTGAAACTCACCTAATTCCTATAATTCTTCAAGCTGCTTTAGGTAAAAGAGAAAAAGTAAGCATATTTGGAGATGACTATCCAACAAAAGACGGCACTTGTGTAAGAGATTATATACATGTAAGTGATTTAGCCTCTGCACATCTTCTAGCTTTAGAAAGACTTAAACGTACAGGAGAAAGTAAAATTTACAACCTAGGAAATGGAGAAGGTTTTTCAGTAAAGGAAGTTATAGAAACTTGTAAAAAAATAACGGGAGTTAAAATAAAATGTGAAATAAGTACAAGGCGGGCTGGAGACCCTGCAATATTAATAGCTTCTTCAAAAAAAGCTATAGAAGAGTTAAATTGGAATCCTAAATACAATTCCTTAGAAAACATAATAGATACTGCTTGGCAATGGCATAAAACTCATCCGAATGGATATACAAAATAAAATAATTCAACTGATAAATTACAATATACAAATAGGAGGTGAACGCTGCTGTAAAATTGTAGGTTTTTCCTATATAAATTTTTATGTATTATTAGCAGCGGTGTTATATGATTTATACTAAAAACTTCATGAATACCAAAGGTATATATTTAGAAGATGATAATTTGAGAGTAGTTGTTCTACCTGAAATAGGTGGAAAAATAGCATCCATATATCATAAGAAAAAGGAATTTGAACTTCTATTTCAAAATAAATTTAAAAGATACGAAAAGCCTTCATTAAATTCCCACTTTGAAAAATTTGATGCCTCAGGTTTTGATGATGCTTTTCCTACAATAGACCCTTGCAGAGTTGTCTATGAAAACAAGGAAATTTTATATCCTGATCATGGTGAAATTTGGACCTCAGCTTTTGATTATAAAATAGAAAATAAAAAAGTTTTATTGAGTTTTAATAGTACCATATTACCTTATAAATATATGAAAACTCTTTATTTAGAAGAAGGAAAGTTAATAATAGATTATAATATTAAAAATACTGGCAATTTACCTATACCATGCATATGGGCTATGCACTGTTTAATAAATTGTGAAGAAGAAATGGAAATCAACTTTCCAAAGGGAACACAAAAAATAATAAATGTGCACAAGAGTGATAATTTAGGTGAGCTAAATTCTATACATCCTTATCCTCAAACAACAACTCCACAAGGGAAAATTTATAATTTGAATAAAGTAGGAAAAAAAGATTTAAATAATACTGAAAAATATTATGCTTATAGCATTTTAGAAGAAGGAATTTGTTCTGTTTATTATCCTAATAAAGATGTAACATACAAAATAGAATTCAATAAGGATGTGCTTCCTTATTTAGGTTTTTGGATTACTGAAGGAGGTTTTAGAGGCGATTATAATTGTGCCCTAGAACCTACTAATGGATTTTATGACAGTATTCCTATTGCAAAAGAAAACAATAAGCTATTTTATCTTAAAAAAGAAGAAGACTTAAATTTTAAAATAACCATAGAACTTTTTTAAAATAAGTATTATTTAATTATCCATCATTGTTTTAAAAATATCTATTGGCTTACATAACATTCTCTTAAAATAAGTAATTACTAGCAATATTGCCGCAAAGGCAATTAACCAAATTACATCTATAAGATATATAAAAAAGCTTTTTCTTCGTTTCATGGATTGTCCACATCCTTTTCTTAGATAAAATTATATAAATTTTATTTCCTGCTTATTTTATTTATACTAGCATTTACTATTTTTATTCTAGCAAAACCTAGTAAGAATTAAACTTTAACTCCTATTTTAATTATACACCGTATAGAAAATTATATATATAAATAGTTTCAATATGGTTAAAATATGGTTAAAATATAAAATTTTAAAGAGAAGCATTAGCTTCTCTTTTATTTTTGTTTTTTACATGATTCTCTTTCTATTAGCTGATAAGGCAGTACATAATTTTTTTCTTCCATCTTCTGTTTATTAATAATTTTAATTAACATTCTCATACCTACAGATCCCATATCATACATTGGTTGTGCTACGGTAGTTAGCTTAGGATAAAATACTGATGCTTCATATATGTCGTTAAATCCCATTACATCTATATCTTCTGGCACTTTTATACCCTTTTCTCTCAAAGCATTTATAGCTCCTATAGCACATTCATCGCTACCACAAAATACTGCATCCACATTTTCATTTTCTAATATCTTTATCATTCCCTTATACCCATCTTCTACCTTTAATCCACCAGAGTAAATAAGAGATTTTTCAGATTTTAGTTCATTTTCTTCAATAGCTTTTCTATATCCTACATATCTCATAGATGTTATGTTATTTTCATCATCTTTATTTCCTATGTAAGCTATTTTTCTATTTTCATTTTTAATTAAGTAATTTACTGCATCATAAGCTGCACCTTCATTATCTATGGAAACGCTTGGAAAATTCTTTTCCTTATCTGTATTCTCTATTAGAACCATTGGAATTCCCAATTCCTTTATAAAGTCTAATATTTTAGGCTGCAGGGAACTACTCATATAAAGTATTCCATCTACCATCTTTTCCCTAAGAACTCTTAAGTAGTTTATTTCTTTTTCTAAATCCAAGTCCGTATTGCAAAGCATTATGTTATAGTCATATATATTAGCAACGTCCTCAGCGCCTCTTACTATCTCTGGATAAAATTGGCTAGATATATCAGGAATTATCATTCCTATAGTACTGGTTCTTTGTGTTTTTAAACTTCTAGCTACAATATTCGGTCTGTATTGTAACTTATCAATTGCCTCTAATACCTTTTTCTTTGTTTCTTCATTTACCACATTTATATTATTCAAAACTCTTGATACCGTTGCAATTGATACGCCTGCTTCTCTCGCTACGTCTTTAATTGAAGCCGCCATATTATCAACTCCTATACATATTATTCTAATTATTATACCCTAAAAAAACTGTCACTTACAAGCTAAAATATATTTTATTTTACTATTTTTAAGGTTATTTTATAATTACATTAAAAAATATTCTTTAACCATACTACTTATATAAGATAAGGTTGGAATTTCACCTATAAATCCATTTAAATTACATTGCCCATAAATCAATATAGGCACGTACTCTCTAGTATGCTTACTATGCCCTATAGTTGGGTCATTTCCATGATCTCCTGTAACTATTAATATATCCTCCTCATTCATTACACTAAGTATTTTACCTATATATTCGTCTATTATTTTAAGTTCCATAGCATATTTATAAGCATCTTGAACATGTCCTGCTATATCCGTTCCCTGCACATTGCTCAAAATAAATGCTTCTTTAGTATTTATTATCTCCTTTAAAGTTAAATTTAATATATTTTTCGTATCTTTTTGTATTAAATTCTTTCCATGAGGATTATGTATTATATCCCCTGCTTTTCCTATCAAAATTACTGGAATGTTTTTATATCCTAACAAATATTGAATTTGTTTATCATCTTTATGATAAAAAGGCAAATTAGCATTTATATATCCTCTATCCTCATAAATCCCTGATTTTACTAGATTTATACCTATAACTCCATTTTGCTTTTTTTCTATAAAAAACTTTAACTTATCTACTGATACAAAAGCCCCGTTAACCGTAACCCTTGAAACTTCTGAAGCTTCTCTAACAATATTAGCTATTTTAAAGATTTCTTCGTATCCTATTTTGTTCAGGTCAGCTGTAACACTATATATTTGTCCTATATCCCCTTCTAAACTATCACCAATTATAATATAATCTCCTATACATAGTAATTTAAAGTTTTTTTCTTTTACTATATATTCTATTTTATATCCCTGATGCTCAAGTAACTTTCCTATTTCATGGGCTTTTTCAGAAAACACTTGAATATTTCTATTAAATTCTTTTCTCCCCATAATCTCTTGATGTCCTAAAAATGAATCTGCTCCAGGGTGATTTAGAGCACATTTGCCGTAAGTACAATTTAAACTCTTTTTCATATACTCCGTTTCATAATCTAAAGCATTCATTATTCCTATTTTCTCCAAATTGGGGAGTTTTAAAGAGCTAACCCTACAAAATACATGCTTTAAAGTATTAGCTCCTACATCCTCTTTTCTATTGACCTGTACATCCTCCATTGCTCCAATACCTAATCCATCTATAACTAAAACTATAAATCTTCCCATATTTAACACCTTATCCTCAAATCAATTGAGACTTAATTTACATATAACTCATCCCTATGCTAACTCTGCTTAAACTTCATATACAGCCTACTTCCATGTACATTATATCATATATTGTGAAGCAATACATTGAAGAAAAATCTGATTTTAATTCCGTAATAAATATGTAATTTTAGACTGTTTACAATACGCCAAGAACTTCTAAATGTGTCACAGTTAAAGCCCCTAAAGCTTTCAAACTCACTGGTTCCTCGTTCAAACATGAAAGCTTCTTAACGGGTATTTAATTTTGACACATAAGAAGTTCTAAGGCTAGTTCAATAGTCCCAAATTCCACACTTATTACTACATTAAAATCAGATTTTTAGCTTAATATGTATCTGGTTTGAGAGGAGAAGCCTACTAAAGGATAATTTTCCTCTGCTTTAAATGAGCAAATTTCATAACAAATTATGGAATAAAAATAGACATTCATAATATCCTAGTGTATTATATTTCTGTCAGAAAACATAAACAAAGGATGAATATAAATGTCTACAGAAAATAATATACCATATAATAAAGAGATTAACAATTTCATAATTAAACTTGGATTATCATTATATTTAACACTGCCTCAATTAAAACATGTTTGTGAATTTATCTTTGCAGCCGTAGGTCGTGGGTATGATGGCAAAGTTATTCATATAGCTGAAAGTTGCTATCAGAGTACTTATAGAACATCCATAGGTCAATTTTTATCCAAAAGCCCATGGAATGAAGATTATATTTTGAGAGCATTACAAAAGTTCGCAGTTAATAAAATTTGGCAGTTATCTCGTGATACAGGAAAGCCTATTTATGTGATTATTGATGATACTATCTGTAAGAAGACAAAGCCTTCGTCACGGGCTAAAAATCCTATAGAAAAGTGTCAATTTCATCAATCACATTTAGAAAATAAAAAAGTCTATGGACACCAAGTTGTAGGTGCTTTACTACAATGTGGCGATGTTACAATTCCTTATCAGCTAACGCTTTATGATAAGACTAAAGTCGATAAAGACAATAAAAAATTTACTAAGATTAATATTGCTGTAAATATAATATCTTCATTACCCGAACCACCTATTCAAGGTTTCGTCTTAGGGGATAGTTGGTATAGTGCTGAAATAATTATAAAAACAGCAAAGGCAAAAGGCTTTGAATATATAGGAGCGTTAAAAACTAATAGAATTATATACCCAAAGTGCTCGCGCATGAATCATAAAATTAATGGTTTTGCCAAAACTATAAACAAGGAAGACTTTCACCTCGTAACAGTGAATAAGCACTCTTACTATGTTTATAGATATGAGGGCAAAATCAATGGTTTTAAAAATGTTGTAATTCTTATTAGTTATCCTAAAGAAGCTCTCTATAATGAAAAAGCATTAAAATCTTTTATATCAACAGATATAAATCTCACAACAGAAGAAATACTTTTTCAATACCGTGAACGTTGGACAATTGAAGTATTTTTCCGTCAAAATAAGATGGAATTAGGTTTTGATAATTATCAAGTTCGTGGTGAAAAAGCCATAAAGAGATTTTGGATTTTAACTCAATTGACTTATCTTTATTGTACTTGTTGCATAAGCACAGATTGTTCTAAATTTGGAGAAGGTTTAAAAATAGCTCGTAAACAATCCCAACAAGAAGTAATTGCTTGGGTATATTCTCAATATAAAAAAGGAGTTAGTTTAAATGCTATTTTTGATACTCTTAAATTATCACACAATAAGTGTGCTTAAGTAATGTAAAATAATGTAAGTGTTTTTGCTCATTTAAAGTTCCTCTGCTTATCTATGGAAAATTTTTAATTTATTTGAAAACATTAGAATTTCTTGGCGGATTGCGAACAGTCTTAAAAAATATATTTATTGTGGACTTAAAGACAGATTTTTCTTATTGCACTTACATAACAATATTCTTACTCTACGCTAATATGAATTTCTCTATAACCTTGCTTACACCATGATTATCGTTAGTATCTGTTACATAATCACTTACCTTTTTAACATTATCATACGCATTGCCCATGGCAACTCCTAATCCTGCATATTTTATCATTTCTATATCATTTTCACTGTCACCTACTGCTATTACTTCTTCCTTCTTTATATTGTTAATTTTAGCAATGTATTCTATGGCATATTTTTTACTTATATCTTCGTTTCCTAATTCAAAATAGTACGGTCCTGTTTGCATTACAGGTATATTATATGGCTCTATAATTCTATTAAATTTATTTTTCTCCTCCTCTGTGAAGCAAACACCTACTATCTTTGTGACATGTTCTATTTCCATACAATCTTTTATATTCAAACATACGCATATATTTTTTTCTCTCAAATAATCAAACTCTGGATTTTCCTTATCTACATATGAATTTTCTTGATCAAATACAATGTAATTTATATTTCCTTCTCTAAGCTTACAAATTATCTCCTTATACATATTTTTATCTACTGTATGCATTTTAATTATTTGCTTATTTTCTGCTTTAACTATTACTGCTCCATTTATAGTTGCTAATTCTCCAGTAATATTTAATCTATCTATATATTTTTTAATTGCATTAAATTCCCTTCCAGATGCAAGTACAACCTTTACTCCCTTGTCTAAGCATTTTTTAATTGCCTCTACATTCTCCTTTTCTAATCTTGATTCTGAATTGAGTAATGTTCCATCCATATCTAACGCCAATAATTTATACTTCATATCATTCATTAGCCATACCTCCATCTAATAATTCTACTAAAATAGTATCCCCATTTATATATTAATACAAAATTTAATTTCTATCCAATTTACACACTTAAAATGCCTCTATTAATGGGGTTTTCACAACGTTTTCATTCAATCTTGCTCCATTTTCTGAACATTTGAATAGAGAATTTATAAGCAAATAGAATGCTTAAACCACAAAAGATACAATGTGGTGGAATTATGAACTTTCTCCTCCATGACTTGCATAAGAGCTCGGAACAATAAATTTAATTTAAACAGTTCCTTCGCTTCTTATGCAAGTCATTCCAGATAAATTTCATAATTCAAGTAATGTAATGCTTTTTGTGGGGTAATCATAGAATACTATTTAGTCATTTGGTAATAATTTCATAATAGAGATCATATTGTATATTATCAATTTACAAATTTACATTTTAGAAAGGATAAAAAATAAATGATAAAAAGGAAAACTTTATTAATACTATTATGTATTACTATTTTGGCTAGTTGCTGCAGCTGTTATACTAAATCACCAAATAGAAAAAATAAGTTTCAAAAAAAAAGAAAACATCTATATTCAATAGACTCTAACGAAACCTTGCCCACTCTTAGTCATGGAATTTTAAATTCCAATGAAAGTGTAAAAAATGATAAAAAACTTCTCTACTTAGATAATGGAACTTTGCCTAATATAAAATATGATTTATTTTTAAACAATAAACTTATAAATGCTTATGTAAGTAATGAAAATATAAGCTTTCCAAAAAAATATTCAACTATGGATGGAATACTTACTTTTAGAGGAGATAATCTAAGAAATAGTCCTTCTTTCGGTACATGCAATATAAAAGAAAAAAAGCTACAAGAAAAGTGGCATTTCAATACCCATTCAAGCACCTGGGGCGGAGGTGCTGGTTGGACTGGTCAACCTGCCATTGTTAAATGGCCTAAAGATATACTTAAAATAATGAATATTAAAGATAAGTTTAAAATTAAGGATAACTTTATAGAAGTTATATATGCTTCACTGGATGGTCACATATATTTTATAGATTTAGAAACCGGAGAGGAAACCAGAAATCCAATAAATATAAGCAATCCAATAAAGGGAAGTGTTTCTATAGATCCAAGAGGGTATCCATTACTTTATGTAGGACAAGGTATTCCTGAAAAGGGTGCTATCGGCTATAGAATATTTAACTTAATAGATAGTTCTCTTTTATACTTTATAGATGGAAGAGATAGTTTAGCTCTACGAAACTGGGGCGCCTTTGATAGTTCTCCACTTATAAATAGAAACAATGACTCCCTTATATTATGCGGTGAGAATGGACTGTTTTACAATATAAAACTAAACACAAATTTTAACATGGCTCATAAGAAAATCTCCATAAAACCTGAAGTTATTAAATATAGATATACTACGAAAAAAATCCCAGAACAGGGCATGGAAAATTCTCCAGCAGTATATAAAAATCTAGTTTACTTTGGAGATAATTCCGGAAACATACAGTGCATAAATCTTCAAAATATGAAGCCCCTATGGACCTTTGATAACACAGACGATACAGATGCTACCATAACCATAGAAGAAGAAAATGGTACTCCATGCATATACACAGCTAATGAAGTAGATAAACAGGGTGCTAAGGGCATATGTAACTTAAGAAAGCTAGATGGTTTAACAGGCAAAGTTATATTTGAAAAATCCTTTGAAGCCATGTCTCTTCTTGGTAAAAGTCCTGTAAATGGCGGTGCCTTAGCCACAAATATTATAGGCAAAAATGACATAGAAAATCTAGTTATATTTAATATAGCTAGATACAAAAATTTCAATGGTGGAATTTTATTAGCTTTGGATAAAAAAACTGGTAAAGAAGTATGGAAGCTAGAAATGAATAATTACTGTTGGTCTTCCCCTACTGCCGTTTACGACTCTAAAGGCAAGAGCTATATTGTCCAAGGTGATTCTGCTGGAAACCTATTTTTAATAGAAGGTATCACTGGCAAAGTGCTTCACTCTATAAAATTAGGAAGTAATATAGAAAGCTCTCCAGCCATATATGAAAACACCATTATCCTCGCTACAAGATGGGGAAAATTCTTTGCAATCACCATAAAATAGGTAAATTATGATATAAGTTCCATAAGAAAAATCTGTCTTTAAGTCCACAATAAATATATTTTATTAGACTGTTCGCAATACGCCAAGAAATTCTAATGTTTTCAAATTTCAATCCCCTAAAGCTTTCAAACTCGCTTCTAACGGCGCTCAAACATGAAAGCTTCTTAACGGGTATTGAAAATTGAAAACAAAGAATTTCTAAGGCTAGCTCAATAGTCTAAAAAAATATATTTATTGTTACCTTAAAGACAAATTTTTCGATTCATACGTACATTACTTATGGTGGGAGACAGCCTACTAAAGGATGATTTTCCTCCGCTATGCTACAGAAAATATTTAATTGAATAAAAAATATATAGATACAATAATTTGATAATAAAAACTATAATTACGCTATTATATCGAATAATTATAGCTTTTTCTTTTAAGCCTTTAAAATCTTTTATTGGCGGCAGCCAGTCTAAATATTAAAGCTAAGATTTAGACAAGCCAATGCATTATAGCAAAATATTATTAATAACCGGGATTTAAGTCCTAAACGAAAGGCTACGCCTAAAAAGATTATGGGAGCCTTTTTATTTGTTTTATAAATTAAAGATTTTCTGTAACGTAGAGGAGGAAAATCATCCTTTAGCAGGCTCCTCCTCTCAAACCATATACATATTAAACTAAAAATCTGATTTTAATGTAGTAATAAATGTAGAATTGGGGACTATTGAACTAGCCTTAGAACTTCTTATGTCTCACAGTTAAAGACCCGTTAAGAAGCTTTCATGTTTGAACGAGGAACGAGTGAGTTTGAAAGCTTTAGGGTCTTTAACTGTGAGACATTTAGAAGTTCTTGGCGTATTGTGAACAGTCCCAAATTATACATTTATTACGGAATTAAAATCAGATTTTTCTTCAATTTATTATGTCACAATATATTCTTTTAGTGTAAAAATTTCACTTATGCTCTCATAGGCTAAATCAACCATTTCCTCTACTTCTTCATCAGTTATAATATATGGAGGTAAGAAATAAAGTACATTTCCTATAGGGCGAAGTAATAAACCTTTATCCAAGGCAATTTTATATATTTGGTATCCCACCCTGTCCTGCCATGGAAATGTTTCCTTTGTTTCTTTGTTTTTAACCAATTCAATGGCAGTTATCATGCCTAGGCTTCTTATGTCTCCGACGTTTGGTAAGTTTCTCATTTTTTCTATGGTCAAATCTCTTATTAGCTTTCCCTTACTAATGTTCTTCTCTAGAATATTTTCTTCATTGAATATATTTAAATTTTCACAAGCTATAGCACAGGCCATGGCATTTCCTGCATAAGTATGGCTGTGAATAAAAGTCTTAAGTTCTTTGTATTCTCCTAAAAAAGCATTATATATTTCATCACTAGTCATTACTACAGACATAGGCATGTATCCTGAGGATATACCTTTAGATAAACACATTAAATCTGGACTTATGCCTGCATGTTCGCAAGCGAACATTTTTCCTGTTCTTCCAAATCCCACAGCGATTTCATCTGCTATAATATGGATATTATTTTCATCACAGGCCTTTCTAAGCTTCTTTAAATAAATAGGTGAGTACATTTTCATACCTGCAGCGCCTTGAACCATTGGCTCTATTATTATGGCACAAAGTTCGTCTTTATGTTCCTTTATGGCTTTTTCCATAGAATCAAAGCATTCTGCACTGCAATTTTCCCTGCATTTATTAAATTTGCACCTATAGCAGTCTGGTCCTTCTACCCGCAATGTGTCTAATAAAAGTGGCTTATATATTCTGCTGTATAAATCTAAATCTCCCACAGAAAGTGCTCCTAAAGTTTCTCCATGATAAGCATCAGTAATAGCTGCAAATCTCACTTTCTTGTTATTGCCCTTTTGCTGATGATATTGAAAACTCATCTTTAAAGCTATTTCCACCGCTGAGGAACCATTGTCGGAAAAATAAACCTTCTTAAGTCTTTCTGGAGTTATCTTTACTAGCTTTTCTGACAATTCAATGGCTGGCTTATTTGAAAAATTAGCAAATATAACATGCTCAATTTCCTCTATTTGCTTTTTTATAGCTCCATTTATTCTTTCATTACTATGTCCAAAAAGGTTTGTCCACCATGAAGAAATGCAATCCATATATTTCTTTCCACGAATATCATATAAGTAAATTCCCTTCCCTTTTTCTATAACTATAGGGGGCAGCTCTTCATAATCTTTCATTTGGGAACAGGGGTGCCATATATATTTTAAATCCTTATCCTCTAAATTCATTTTCAACCTCTCCTTACAATACATCGCTACTTAGTTGTCATTACTTCTTATTTTGCAAAATTTAAAATTCATCCATAGTATTGAAAATTTCTTTTGCTTCTAGACTTCTATCTGCCTCTTCCTTTAAATTACCATAATGAAGCTTATCCACGCTCACATTTTCAAGCTTATTCACTACTGCCAATATAGGCAAATTTGTGGACTTTTTTATAATGTTAAGATTATCTCTCTGCATAAAATTATCTTCATAACCATTTACTATTATGCCTTTAATTTTTATATCTAAACTTCTCAAATATCCCACTGTAAGTATTGTGTGATTTATGGTACCAAGTGCTGCTTTACATACTAAAACTACACTCATACCTAATTCCTTAATAAGCTGATGTAAATAATAAATTCCTTTTTCATCCTCCATAATAGGACAAGCAACTCCTCCGCTGCCCTCAGCAACTATATATGGGTATTTTTCCTTTAGATCATTTAATTTCTCTTTTATCTTTTCTATACTTATAGGTTTTTTCTCCATTTTACTAGCTAAATGGGGTGATACCGCATTTTCGTATACATAAGGTGTTATACTTCTATATTCCTCTTTAAAATCTGAAACTTTACAAACAAATCTAGTATCCCCTGGAACTAATTTTTCTCCTTCCCTCAAAGCTCCACTTAGAGCTGGCTTAAAATAAGCTGCATTGTACCCCGCTTTTCTTAAAACATACATAATTGCTGCTGAAATTACTGTTTTACCTACATCTGTGTCTGTTCCCACTATATAAATTCCTTTGCTCATCTCTCAAAATCAAACCCTTTCTTTATCAGCATATGTATATCTTGAGAAATGTTATTTCCAGATGTGGTAAGATAGTTTCCTGTAATAGTTGCATTGGCTCCTACTTCAAAAGCCTTTTCTGCAAAATTATTTAAAAAGCATCTGCCCCCACCTAGTCTTATATATGCATCCTTATTTATAAGCCTAAATATAGCTATAGTTTTTAGTATTTCCTCTTCTGAAAGTCTTTGAGATTTTTCTAAAGGTGTGCCTTTAATGGGATTCAATATATTTATAGGTATAGATTTTATATTAAGCTTTTTAAGCTGGAAGGCCATACTTATTCTATCTTCCAAATTCTCTCCCATGCCTATAATTCCACCAGAACAAACTTCTAAACCTGCCTTTTGAGCTAATTTTATAGTAGAAATTCTATCCTCATAACTGTGGGTTGTACATATACTACCAAAATATCTTTTACTTGTTTCTACATTATGGTGGTATCTACACACCCCTGCTTCTTTGAGCTTCTTTAATTGCTCATAGGATAATATTCCCAAGGAAGCACATAATTTTAATTTACTATTTTTTTTAGTTTCCGCATAAATATGTAGTATTTCTTCAAACTCCTTACCATTAAGCCCCTTCCCGCTAGTCACCAAAGAAAATCTATGAACCCCTTCTTCCTCATTGTTTTTTGCTAATTTTAAAACTTCCTGTTTATTTACCAAGCCATGAGTTTCTATATTTGTATTATAATGAGCTGATTGTGCACAATACTTACAATCCTCTGAACACTTTCCACATTTAGCATTCATTATGGTACATAAATCAATGCTATTTCCCATAAAACTCTTTCTTATTTCATTTGCTACATTAAAAAGCTCTTGGACTTCCACATTTTTGTAAATTTCTAAAATCTCTTCAAAGGTTAGTTCATTACCATTTATAATTTTATCCTTCATTTCTTTAATAAAACCCATTGAATTCAGTTCTCCTTTTACTTAAATTTGCCTTATGACTCCACCACCATAAATTTTAATTTACAATTTTGCTATGGCTGATGAACTTTTAATATATTAAACTAGTGACATTCCAGTTTTCTTCATTATATTAACTATTCTTACACTTAAAAAAGCAGTAATTATACTTAAAACTATATCTCCTGCAGAACAAACTATGCATCCATAAAATAAAGCCCAATAAAAACTTTTACCTATTCCCAAATATAAATTGTAAATTAAGTAAAGATATATAACTCCAAATAAATAAACAAAAAATAACCCAGAAAGTATAATCATCGAAATTTTTCCCAAGGACAGGTGTTGTTTTTTAGCATAAATACGCTCCACTAACTTTCCTATAACATATGCTCCAACTATAAATCCTATTAAATACCCAAAGGTAGGCTTTAATATATAACCAGGTCCTCCCCCTTCAGTAAATACTGGCACTCCCATGAGCCCCACCACTACATATAAAATTTGTGATAAAGCTCCCAGTTTTGAACCTAGTAATATTCCAGCTAGTGCGCAGAATAAAAATTGCAATGTGAAAGGGACAAATGGAATAGGAATTCTTATATATGCTCCCACCGCCGTTAGCGCTGCAAATATCCCTACAAATACAATATTTTTAGTTCTAAAATTCATAATACCCTCCTTATTGTAAACTCTTAATAAATATTAAGTTTACAATAAAATTATACCAATTTATTTCTTACTGTCAATATGTATATATAACAAAATTTATTTTAAAATTTGTGAACTCAAAAAACTAGAGCATTTCTTTTAAACGAATAACCCTAGCTTTATACATTAACCACCTAAAGTAACATCCTGATGTTCATACCATTTTAATGCATCATAAAACTGTTCTTTATTAAAATCTGGCCATAAATCATCTATAACATAAAAATCAGCATATACAGATTGTACGGGTAAAAATCCACTTAATCTGCGTCTTCCACCCCAGCGTACGATTAAATCTATTCTAGATATATCTGAAGAATGTATATGTTTCTGCATTTTACTGCTATCTCCTTCTTTGCACCCTTTACATATATCCCATTCCCATCCATAGTTCACCAAAAAATTTATCTTTATACCGCCTTTTCCAAACTTAGTTCTTTTGGTAAATGGCTTTAATTCTTCTGGAAACAACTTAGATTCTGTATCACCTACAATCAATAACTCTCCATCTTTCTCAGCCAAACCCATTACTGAATCCACACATGCTTTTCTAAATTCTTTTGTTTGTTCGCTGGGCCTTTTTGTATTATCTTTAGTAAATCCATAAAAAGTTATTTCTTCTATCCATAACTCCAAGCACATTTCATAAAGCTGAAAGCCCGGCTCTATACCAAATCTATATCCATCTTTTTTATCAAGTCCCCTAGCTTGAGCCCATCTTCTATTTCCATCTGGAATTATACCTATATGCTTAGGCACTCTTTTAAATTCCATATTAACCTCCTAAAGTAAATACTATTGCAGGTAAATTTATTGTCATATTACTACAAAGTTTATGTATTGTTTAATATATCCTACTTTAAGCATTTTTAAACAAAAATGTAGTACTTTTTCTAAACACTTAGGCTTTTCTGACCACACTTACATATCAGCTTGTTTTATTTATAAACAAAAATAAACGTCAACAATTACTAAAATCTGCTGACGTTTTGCTATTCATACAATAATTTTTTATTTTTCCTAAATATCTAACTCTAACTTATAGTTTATTTATATTCTTTACTTCTAACGTTTTTCCTTACCTTTAAGTTAAATCTACATCTATATATAAGTCTACATTCATCCTAAAAATCATTTTTAATTTAATAAAAAAAGCCCTTATTGGGCTAGAATTTTAAACTCTAAAATGTATATGTATAAGTAGCCTAAAGTAATTAACTTCAGGCTACTTCCAGATAACTTAACACTTTTCTACTACTTTAAAAATTATTTATCTTTTTTTAATTTTGGTATAATTTTTATTAATATTGGATACATAATAAACACTAGTAATATACCTATACCCATTATATGTGTATTATCTAAGTACATTCCTGTTAACCCTATAACTAAAGGTATGCTTACCACCATTGACACTAGAGCCCAGAAATATTGTCGTGTTATAAACAACCATATAATTGAACAAAATACAATACCTGCAGCTACAGTTCCAACTATATTATGACCATCCAAACCAAAATAATTTGTTAATATTCTACTAGCAATACGTCCTACAATCATTCCACTCATACATATCCAAAATATATTAGATTTTATAGCATCCTTCATCTTATCATCTCCCATAATATTCATCCTTTTATACAAAAATCCTTTAGAAATTTATGGCGTTATTTAAATATAACTATTACTGTACAGAATAAAGCTAAGATGATACTATATACCAAGAAAAATAAGCTTTGTTTATATTTATTTATATCTCCCTTTCTTCTCCATGAAATAACACCAGTACATGCCAAACAAGGAAATGTCCATCCTATTGTAAATAATGCTATTTTAATAAAAGCATTATCAAATTTAAATGCAGAATTATAATAATTAATAAATGTTACAATTGTTACAACAAATAGTACAGCCATTCTCAAAATCTCTTCCCAATACTTCCTTTGATATATAAAGACACCTATATTAACTGCAAAATAAACCCCTAGTACTAATGGTACAAATATTTGTATTTTCTCCGGAAAATTCTTATAAAATACAAATATAACAACTGATATTAACGTAACTATAAAACTATTATTCTTAATATTAAATTTCATCTTTCTCTCCTACTAATCCCAAAATCTATCTCCGTTTATAATATTCTTAGCTTCTCTACTACTGCTATTGCGACAGCTGCTACAAATCCCATACCAGTGGTATTAGTACTGTTGCAGTAACAGTTGAAACAACTTTATCCATGCCTCCATTTATCGTATTTATTGCAACCATCTTTCCTACATTCTTTAAATTTTCTACTACAGGTTTTGATGTTGTGGATACATTACCAATATAGGAACCGCCACCTTCATAATCCAATGCGCAACGTAAGTAACCACTTGGATCATTAAAATTTACAAAATTATTATTACAATATGCAAAAATATTGTGTGAGAGTAATTCTCCCGTTTCACCTATAATCCCATCTGCATTGATAAATCTACCCCATTCTGGATTATAGTACCTATTTTGAAGATAGTATAGTCCTGTCTCACTGTCATACCTATATCCTCTATACCTATAAGGATTTTTCTCTCCTACTGTATCCTTTAAACTTCCCTAAGTTTATTCCTTTATATGTAATTCTACATTCATCCTAAAAATCATTTTTAATTTAATAAAAAAAGCCCTTCTTGAGCTAAATTTTAAACTCTATATTTATATTAATAAGTAACCTAAAGTAATTACCTTCAGGCTACTTACAAATACCTAGCTATCTAAAAAATCATCTAATCTTCTGTCTATAGATATATTAGGATTATTTTCAGTCTTTTCAAGTATCGTTTTTACTAGTTCCTTTTGTCCTTTTATATCTCTACCTATAACCATATCATTCTCTCCAAATAAACCATAATCAACTCTTATTGCTGCAAAAACACCTTCGCCTGTTATATATACTCTACATATATCTTTCCATAAAATCTCATGCTTTTTTATTCCTGAATTATAAATAATCCTTGCATCCTCTACTTTATAATACTTAAATATTGCAAATACATACATAACTAACATAAAAATTCCATTACACGCTCCTAATATTTTCCACATAATATCATCAATGCTATTAATAAAATATATAAAACCAATTATAATAAAAAAACAAACAATCAATGAAGTTTTTTTAGTTCTATAAATCATAATTAACTACTCCATTCCAAATTTTTTATATATTCTTTCTTGCATACTGCCTATTTTTTCACCTATATAATAATCTATAGCAAGTGCACCTCCAATACCTGCAATCATTGTTCCTACAGTCCCACCAGCCATACCAGCTGCAAGAATGGGTCCTGAAATAGTTGCTCCAACTGCACAACCTGCCACTATTCCACCTACTTGAACCCCTGTCTTTAGTGCCCTTTTCCATAAAGGCATTTTTACAGATGGATCCCATGTTTTACTTATATCAAATCCACTTGTTATTACTGTAAACCATTTTGATAGTTTTTTAGCCTTTTGTGCATAGGGATACATCTTTTGAACTATGCTCGTCTTAGGATAAAAGTGTATAGCGTTACTTTTATCTATATATCCTACAGATTTTCTAGAAATATTCTCAACTACTCCTATGGACGTTCCATAAGCAGCTGACATTTTACTAGAAACTGAAGGATAATGCTTTTCAACTCTTCCGCTTGCTCTAAAAACTCTATTGGCTCTAGTTCTATTCATCACCGCATAAGACGCTGCCCTCATTGCCTCTGTCTCTTCACCTAAAGTATATACCGGTCTGAATCCACTATAGTCACTCATATTTGCCCAGTTATTCTTGCTGTAAGCAAACAAATTATGTCCTAGTAATTCTCCCGTTTCACCTATAATCCCATCTGCATTGATAAATCTACCCCATTCTGGATTATAGTACCTATTTTGAAGATAGTATAGTCCTGTCTCACTGTCATACCTATATCCTCTATACCTATAAGGATTTTTCTCTCCTACTGTATCCTTTAAACTTCCCTAAGTTTATTCCTTTATATGTAATTCTACATCCATTCTAAAAATCATTTTTAATTCAATAAAAAAAGCCCTTATTAGGCTAAAATTACAAACTCTATAATTATATTAATAAGTAGCCTAAAGTAATTACCTTCAGGCTACTTGCAAAAACTTAACTATTTAAAAAATCATCAAGTCTTATGTCTATAGAGACATCTGGATTATTCTCGGTGTTATGGAGTATTGTTTTTACTAATTGTTTATACCCTTTTATTTCTGTATTTATAATCATATCATTCTCGCCAAACATACCATAATCAATTCTTATTGCTTTAAAAAATCCTGTACCAAATACATATACTCTACATATATCTTTCCACAAAACTTCATCTTTTTTTAATCCAAGTCTATAAACATGTATAATTTTTGTTTCGTCTACCTTATAATATTCAAACACTGCAAATATATACATAATTGATGCCCAAACACCAAAGACTAAACAGAATATTCTCCACCCAAATTCATTAATATTATAAGAAAAATATAGAAAACCAATTAAGACAAAAAAGTAAATGATCGCCGCTGTCTTTTTACTTTTATAAATCATAAAATCACCTATTCCATTCCAAATTTCTTGTACAAAAAGTTTTGTGTGGCACCAATAGCTTTACCTGCCAAATAATCTATACCAGTTGAACCTACTATAGCTCCAGCTACTTTATATCCTCCCGCTAACATACCCTTCGCAAGAAGCGGTCCTGAAAGATGTGCTCCCACATAAGCGCATGCCACTATTCCACCCACTTGAAGTCCTGTTTTAAGTACTCTTTTCCATGTGGGCATTTTTACTGATGGATCCCATGTACTATTTATATCAAGAGCAGTTGTTATTACTGTAAAAGCCTTAGATAGTTTGTTTGCTGCTCTTGCATAGGGTTGTATTTTTTGAGCTATACTAGTCTTAGGAATAATAGAAACTATAGTACTATTTTTATCTACATATCCTCTTACTGTTTTGGAAATGTTTTTAGCTATACCTGTAGCTGTTCCAGAAATAGTTGCTCCAAGATTAGGAACTGAAGGATGAAAACTATTTGCTCTTCCACTTGCTCTAAAAACTCTATTGGCTCTAGTTCTATTCATCACCGCATAAGACGCTGCCCTCATTGCCTCTGTCTCTTCACCTAAAGTATATACTGGTCTAAATCCACTGTAGTCACTCATATTTGCCCAGTTATTCTTGCTATAAGCAAACAAATTATGTCCTAGTAATTCTCCTGTTTCACCTATAATCCCATCTGCATTGATATTTCTCCTTTTAAAAAACCTAGGGATATACCACCTTTTTTATATTGGTAAAAATATTATGTTTAGTAAATTAATAAATTGAGCAGGACATTTGTTACATATTGTAAACTATTCCCATAAAATTATTTGGTTAACTTTTAGGAAGCTTACCAGTGAGGTAATGCTTTACACAATATGCTACGCATGTTCCACAAAATTTCGAGATAAACCTATATTTTTCTTTAACTACATGGTGCTTTTTTATCATTTTTTAAATTTATGTTTCGCATTATATTGGTAAATTCCTTTAGCAATTGACACTGCTAATAAACTAAGAAATAGAACAGCAATTAAAACTATAAATATTGTTTTATATTGCTTTGAAATTTTAGGAAAATCCTTATCTACAATTAGGAATACTATAACTATACTAAAAAGTATTATCGCTATTATGGTCTCGACTATTAAATAAATATGTTCTTTTTTACCACACTTATATTTTAAAGCTATTACCAAAGCTACTATCATGCATACTATAATTATAGCTATGGTTACTGGAAACGGTATGTTTTCTATGCCTATAGCTCTTATAATAGCAATGAACATGAATACCAATATTATTGCTAATGTACTATCCTGCTTCATAATTCTTTTCTCCTTACATCTTTAATTATTTTCTTACTATTGTTTAAATATTGTAGTTCTATCATTAAAATCATTCTTTTTTCCATATTGCATTTTTTAATGCCTCTGCAGCTAAACCTGCTGCAAACCCAAGTCCCATTGTCCATCCTACAGGATTGGATACTCCAAAAGCAATTACTCCTGCTGAAACTAGAACATCTATAGCACTCCTACCAAAAGCTTCTGAATTACTATAACCACTGTGATAATTATCCCATATTGCTACCCCCGTCAAAGCTACACCAATTGCTCCAATCTTTTCAATCCCACCTATTCCTCTTGCAACAGATGCTCCTTTTACTGGAACTATAAACTCCCTACCAGCTCTTCTTAGAGCCCTATTAGTTATAATTGGTATTGCCTTAGGTATTTTAGATAAAATTGAGCTAGCTCCTCCTTCTATTCCAGTAATTATTACATTTCTAATTGTACCTGTAACTTGATTTCTTTTAGGTATTATACTTGATTTTTCTCTTTTATTCCTAATAGTTCTATTTATAACTGCTCTATTCATCACCGCATAAGACGCTGCCCTCATTGCCTCTGTCTCTTCACCTAAAGTATATACCGGTCTGAATCCACTATAGTCACTCATATTTGCCCAGTTATTCTTGCTGTAAGCAAACAAATTATGTCCTAATAATTCTCCCGTTTCACCTATAATCCCATCTGCATTGATAAATCTACCCCATTCTGGATTATAGTACCTATTTTGCAGATAATACATTCCTGTCTCACTGTCGTACCTATATCCTCTATACCTATAAGGATTCTTCTCTCCTACTGTATCCTTTAAACTTCCTTCTATAGAGATAAGTTTTCCCCAGGAATCATAGGTGTAAGATACAACCTTTTCCCCTTGAGCATTTATTAATCCTATAATGTCACCCTGAGCATTTCTTACATAATAGTATTCTGCTCCGTTTAGGTTCATACTTATAAGTTTGCCTGAACTGTCGTAAGTGTAGTGTATTTTGTGTTTTCCATTATCTTCATAGGTTACACTGCCGCCTACTAGGTGATATTTTGTTGTGACACCATTTACTGTTTTTTCTGTTCTTATGCCTTGATCATTGTATTTGAATTTTATATCCTGTAGCCACCTTTATATTGAATAAAAAAAATCAATAAGTAGTTGTTAAATACCTATTGATTTTTTATTATAATTAATATCTGCCTTTACAATCAATATTTTATCATTTGCTATATAATTATATAATTCTGTTAATTCAATAAATCTAAGCAATAAAAGAATTTTTATTTATAAAATTGTAGCTTATAACTTATTTATATCCTAAATTCTCTTTTTTATAGTATATAAATAATTAGCAATAGCAGTAATATTCACTACAATCCCTATAATTGCTACAGTTACTCCTCCTATACCTGCTAATATTAAATCAAATTTTTGACTTAAAAAATTAACTGGATTTATATCAATTGCTTTTGATATACTAATAATTATTCCAGACATAATCAAAGCAATTGCAATGTCACATTTAACATACCCATCATGTTTGCCGTTTTGGATAGCCAATATATATTTACTATCTTTCATTATAATTCTTCTAAAAAATATAACAAATTCTATAATAAAAAAATTTAACAATAGTAATATTCTTGAATATACACTCTCAGGTTTTAAATAATTTATTGATAATAAATATAAGGATAATATAGTAAAATTACCTATAAGTGATCCGCCTAAATAGATAACTTGTAATAGCTTATTATCATTCATTCCTAATATTATACTAATTATAGAACATATTATAGTTATTATTAATACAAACTTTCCAATGCTACTATATACTTTTTTATCTGCGATTATAGCATAATTTAGTATCATATTTAAAACTAAAATGCCAATTATAATAAAAAGCATAAATTTTCTTAACTCCCTAATGTTCTCATCGTACTTTATACTCAAACCAAGTACCTCCATCTATATTTTTCAATTTTTAGTATAATACTTATTCTTGAATTTACATAATTATAAAATTTCGTGGTGACGTCATTTACTGTTTTTATTCCTATCTCTTGGTGATTATATTTAAATTTTATAATTATCAAAATACTTTAATTTATTCCTTTATATGTAATTATACATTCATCCTAAAAATCCCTTTTAATTTAATAAAAAAAGCCCTTATTGGGCTAAAATTTTAAACTCTATAATTCATATTAATTTAAGTAGCCTAAAGTAATTACCCTTAGGCTACTCACAAATACCTAGCTATCTAAAAACTAGCTATCTAAAAAATCATCTAATCTTCTGTCTATAGATATATTAGGGTTGTTTTCGGTCTTTTCAAGTATTGTTTTTACCAGGTCTTTCTGTCCTTTTATTTCTTTATTTATAATCATGTCATTCTCTCCAAACACACCGTAATCAGCTCTTATTGCTTCAAGAACGCCTGTTCCCGTAATATATACTCTACATATATCTTTCCATGGGATTTCATGCTTTTTTATTCCTGAATTATAAATAATCCTTGTATCTTCTATTTTATAGTACTTAAATAGCATTGATATATAAATACTTAATGCATACAACCAAAAACATATCCCATATATTTTCCATGCTATACCATTCATATTGTAAATAAAATATAAGAAACCAATTAGAATAAAAAAACAAACAATTAATGAAGACTTCTTAGTTCTATATACCATAATTAACTACTCCATTCCAAATTTTTTATATATTCTTTCCTGCATACCACCTATTTTTTCACCTATATAATAATCTATAGCAAGTGAACTTAAAGCACCTACAAACGCTGTTACTCCTCCAGTAGCCATAGTACTAGCAAGAATGGGTCCTGAAATAGTTGCTCCAACTGCACAACCTGCCACTATTCCACCTACTTGAACCCTTGTCTTTAGTGCCCTTTTCCATAAAGGCATTTTTACAGATGGATCCCATGTTTTACTTATATCAAATCCACTTGTTATTACTGTAAACCATTTTGATAGTTTTTTAGCTTTTTGTGCATAAGGCTTCATTTTTTGAACTATGCTCGTCTTAGGATAAAAGTGTATAGCGTTACTTTTATCTATATATCCTACAGATTTTCTAGAAATATTCTCAACTACTCCTATGGACGTTCCATAAGCAGCTGACATTTTACTAGAAACTGAAGGATAATGCTTTTCAACTCTTCCGCTTGCTCTAAAAACTCTATTGGCTCTAGTTCTATTCATCACCGCATAAGACGCTGCCCTCATTGCCTCTGTTTCTTCACCTAAAGTATATACCGGTCTGAATCCACTATAGTCACTCATATTTGCCCAGTTATTCTTGCTGTAAGCAAACAAATTATGTCCTAGTAATTCTCCTGTTTCACCTATAATCCCATCTGCATTGATAAATCTACCCCATTCCGGGTTATAGTACCTATTTTGAAGATAGTATAGTCCTGTCTCACTGTCATACCTATATCCTCTATACCTATAAGGATTCTTCTCTCCAACTATATCCTTTAAACTTCCTTCTATAGAGATAAGTTTTCCCCAGGAATCATAGGTGTAAGATACAACCTTTTCCCCTTGAGCATTTATTAATCCTATAATGTCACCCTGAGCATTTCTTACATAATAGTATTCTGCTCCGTTTAGGTTCATACTTATAAGTTTGCCTGAACTGTCGTAAGTGTAGTGTATTTTGTGTTTTCCATTATCTTCATAGGTTACACTGCCGCCTACTAGGTGATATTTTGTGGTGACACCATTTACTGTTTTTTCTGTTCTTATGCCTTGATCATTGTATTTGAATTTTATATCCTTGCCATTACCTTTTATTGAGGATAACATTCTTCCTCTTTCCCAGGTGAAAGTGTATCCGTTATAGGTTAATGGATTTCCTATGTTATCATAGGTTATTTCTTTTCCATCAAAATTTGTTAGCTTGTCTTTCCAGATAGAATCACCGTAATTGTAGTTGTAAGCTTTTGTACAGTTACCTAGTGATTCTGCTGTTGTATATTTATATTCTTTCTTACTGGTTAAATTTCCTCCTCTATCATAACTGTAAGTTATAGTTTTTCCTAAAATAAAAAATATAATGTTCTAATTACTTATACCAGGATTATAATTATTACAGTATCTATTTTTATCTTATTTCAACCAATCAAAATAAACGTCAACAGGTACTATCATCTGTTGACGTTTTGTTGTATATACAATATTCTAATTTGTCTACATAATTTCTAAAAAACACTATAAATATACGCATACTGATATAATTTTTTACTGAATTTAAATTACTCCATAATAATATTCCCTATCTCCATCACAATTTTTGATATACCAATTCTATATCCATTTCCCGCCCTACTCTAAATTATAGTATCTATTTTCTTGCTTTTTCCTTAAATAAATATAAAAAACTGTATTTAAAACATAGAACTATAAAAATTAATACTAGTTAATTCTTTCTTTTATACTGTTAACTTGCTTAATTCTTGCTTTATATAGTTCCTCATTTTCCTCTTTTAAATAATTCCAATATTCATTATTATTAATAACTCTCGTAAATTCTCTCTTTAACCTTTTGGTAATTACTCCTCTTTCTATTGCTATGGTAGCTAATGCTAAAATTGTTGTTACACCGTCATCAAAATCCTCTAAGCAATCTTCAAACTCCTCCAAAATATTTTCTATAGCTGTTTCTACAGTCTCACCCTCTTCTATTAATTCTTCAAAACTATCCTTTATATCCATTGCTAAATCATCTTCAAAAACCTGCATATCCCAAGTTCCCATAATAATCCTCCTTAAAACTTTAATGTATTTATATCATTTTCATCCCTACTATAGTTTAATATATATGATGCTATTAAAGCACCACTATAATTAAGAGATGGACTTTTATATAATTCTTTAATTATATTTACATCAAATGTAGAACCTATTGTTACCGCTGCATGAAATCCTCCATCTTGTTTTTTAATTAAAATTTCAACCTCCTTTCCATTATAGAAATCATTAAACTCACTATCTCTAACACGCCAAAATGTATTAATTATAACTGGTTCTATCTTTAAATTTCCCATTCTTTCAAATCCCTCTTCATATACTACAAAATCAAAAATCCACATTACTTTTATAGTTTTAGAACTATTTATTTCCTCTAAAGAGGGATTGTTTTTGTCAACTTTTTTTATTGCAACAAAAGGTAATCCATCTTCATCTATATTTATAACAACAAAGTATCCTTCTGTTTCTCTTAATTCATTACAAATATTTGCAATTCCGTTTCTATGCAAATCTTCCTGCGAAAGATACTCTTCAACATCATTTGGTACTGCAAACTTAAATATATCTCCAATTTTTATTTTTTTTCTTCTAGGCATAAAGATCCTCCTTTATTCATTTTCTCTTAATACGGCTCCACCATCCCACATAATTATATGTGCAGTTCCTGCTTTCATATACAAATCCTTTTTAATATTTGATGGAGAAATTGGTTGTATCTTATTTTTCATATCATTTCCCTTGGCGAGATAGTATTCATATGCAATTTGTTCAATACCTCTGGCTTGATAATAATTCAAATTATCATATAATGTTACAACATCGCATTTCTTTGAAAATCTATTTTTCCTAATATGTTGCTTAAATCGTTTCTTTACTCCCTGCTTAGTTCTTCCTATATATATTACTTTACCTTTATTTCTAACAGCATATACTGCATGCTGTTTTTTAGATCTTTCATTAGAAGCTATTGCTTTAACAGTAACACCAACTGTAGCCGCTCCAATTGCCTTTATTGTTCCAATGGCTCCGTATCCTAATCCTTTTAGGCAATCTTTAAGTCCTCCACTAACAAGTGGAATAGCAATGGCACCTCCACCTCCGCCGCCACCTTCATAATCCAATGCGCAACGTAAGTAACCACTTGGATCATTAAAATTTACAAAATTATTATTACAATATGCAAAAATATTGTGTGAGAGTAATTCTCCCGTTTCACCTATAATCCCATCTGCATTGATAAATCTACCCCATTCTGGATTATAGTACCTATTTTGAAGATAGTATAGTCCTGTCTCACTGTCATACCTATATCCTCTATACCTATAAGGATTTTTCTCTCCTACTGTATCCTTTAAACTTCCCTAAGTTTATTCCTTTATATGTAATTCTACATTCATCCTAAAAATCATTTTTAATTTAATAAAAAAAGCCCTTCTTGAGCTAAATTTTAAACTCTATATTTATATTAATAAGTAACCTAAAGTAATTACCTTCAGGCTACTTACAAATACCTAACTATCTAAAAAATCATCTAATCTTCTGTCTATAGATATATTAGGATTATTTTCGGTCTTTTCAAGTATTGTTTTTACCAGGTCCTTTTGTCCTTTTATATCTCTACCTATAATCATATCGTTTTCTGCAAATAAACCGTAATCAACTCTTATTGCTGCAAAAACACCTTCGCCTGTTATATATACTCTACATATATCTTCCCATAAAATTTCATGCTTTTTTATTCCTGAATTATAGGTAATCTTTGTATCTTCTACTTTGTAGTATTTAAATATTGCAAATACATATATGACTAACGCCCAAATTCCACTACATCCTCCCCATATTTTCCATATAATATCATTAACATTATAAACAAAATATAGTATACCAATTATAACAAAAAAGGGGAAAATTAATGAAGTCTTCTTAGTTCTATAAATCATAATTAACTACTCCATTCCAAATTTTTTATATATTCTTTCTTGCATACTGCCTATTTTTTCACCTATATAATAATCTATAGCAAGTGCACCTCCAATACCTGCAATCATTGTTCCTACAGTCCCACCAGCCATACCAGCTGCAAGAATGGGTCCTGAAATAGTTGCTCCAACTGCACAACCTGCCACTATTCCACCTACTTGAACCCCTGTCTTTAGTGCCCTTTTCCATAAAGGCATTTTTACAGATGGATCCCATGTTTTACTTATATCAAATCCACTTGTTATTACTGTAAACCATTTTGATAGTTTTTTAGCCTTTTGTGCATAGGGATACATCTTTTGAACTATGCTCGTCTTAGGATAAAAGTGTATAGCGTTACTTTTATCTATATATCCTACCGATTTTCTAGAAATATTCTCAACTACTCCTATTGACGTTCCATAAGCAGCTGACATTTTACCAGAAACTGAAGGATAATACTTTTCAACTCTTCCACTTGCTCTAGAAACTCTATTGGCTCTAGTTCTATTCATCACCGCATAAGACGCTGCCCTCATTGCCTCTGTCTCTTCACCTAAAGTATATACCGGTCTGAATCCACTATAGTCACTCATATTTGCCCAGTTATTCTTGCTGTAAGCAAACAAATTATGTCCTAATAATTCTCCCGTTTCACCTATAATCCCATCTGCATTGATAAATCTACCCCATTCTGGATTATAGTATCTATTTTGCAGATAATACATTCCTGTCTCACTGTCGTACCTATATCCTCTATACCTATAAGGATTCTTCTCTCCTACTGTATCCTTTAAACTTCCTTCTATAGAGATAAGTTTTCCCCATGAATCATAGGTGTAAGATACAACCTTTTCCCCTTGGGCATTTATTAATCCTATAATGTCACCTTGAGCATTTCTTACATAATAGTATTCTGTTCCGTTTAGGTTCATGCTTATAAGTTTGCCTGAACTGTCGTAAGTGTAGTATATTCTGTCTTTTCCATTATCTTCATAGGTTACACTGCCGCCCACTAGGTGATATTTTGTGGTGACACCATTTACTGTTTTTTCTGTTCTTATGCCTTGATCATTGTATTTGAATTTTATATCCTTGCCATTACCTTTTATTGAGGATAACATTCTTCCTCTTTCCCAGGTGAAAGTGTATCCGTTATAGGTTAATGGATTTCCTATGTTATCATAGGTTATTTCTTTTCCATCAAAATTTGTTAGCTTGTCTTTCCAGATAGAATCACCGTAATTGTAGTTGTAAGCTTTTGTACAGTTACCTAGTGATTCTGCTGTTGTATATTTATATTCTTTCTTACTGGTTAAATTTCCTCCTCCATCGTAACTGTAAGTTATAGTTTTTCCCAAAATACCATTATCTTCTCTTGTAATTTGATTTAAACCGTCATAGTGGTATTTTATTGTCTTTTCTTTTTCTGTGCCTTTGTTTTGAACTATAGTTTCTATATTTCCATTCTTATCATAGGTGTAATATAGCTTTTCTCCTCCATTATCTATTGATTTTACTATGGACGTGGCGGTATTTGCTTCTTTGCCTGCTTCAAATTCGTATTTAGTTATATAGTCTTTTAATCCTGTGCTTAGTTTTTTTGATATCATTCTGCCTAAACTGTCATAGTTTAAACTTAATGTGCTGTTTGAAGTTAATGTGTTTTTATATAAGTTTGATATTTGCTCTTCACTTAAAGTTTGTGAACTATAGGTAAATTGTTCTAAGTTCCCATTTATTTGATAAGTTCCATTTGTAGTACTTCCTAAGGCTGTAGAACCTTTTGTAAAATCCATAAAGTCATCTGTAGTTCCCTCACCTACTAGTTTATCATTTAAATATAATTTAGCTGTGAGCTTATTATCCTTTAACTGCCAAGTCATTGCTGCGAAATACCACTTATCCTCCTCTATAGTTTCTTTAGAGGTTACTATATTAGTAAACATGGTATTCTTTTTTCTTGTGGCAATATTTAATTTATTATCATTGCCAATATACATAAGTAATATTTCAGTATTTTTACCTTCATTAACTATCATGTATCTTGTGTCTTCTTTTTTTCTTGTCTTAAACCAAGTTCCCATAGTACCAGCATTTTTGTTCACATTTAGATTATATAAAATCTTTGTAGCATTAGAACTTGAAGAGGTATATGGTGCTGCGAAACCTTTTTCTTCAAATTGCACTCCATCAAAACGCACTACATCTGTATTTTTAACCCCTGTTCTTATTATTACTCTACACATTTTGGTCTTTGCTGGTAGTGTAAATGTATGACTAATCCTTTTCCATTGTCTTTCTGGTATTTCTTTTGTATCCACCAAATAATATAATTGTTTACCAGATGAATCTATACATTCCACAGATAATTTCGGCTGAGAAGCACCTATTCTTTTAGCATATGCACTTAATGTATATTCTTTGGCTATGGATAATGGAGAAGGAAATGTAATTTCCTGATAGGCTACTGAATTTGTATTGCTAGTTCCACTACTACCTTTAGTATCATAGGATTCTATGCACTTACTGCCCTTTACCCCATCGTCTACTATTCTACAATTTCCACTGAATCTATTCCAATCAGATATACGCCATGACTTTGTTCCATCTTCAAAGGATGAATTAGGTATTAAATTTTTACTTCCTTCATAGGCTCCTAGTACATTTCTTCCTGTTGTCTCATCCTTTTCAAATATAGTATTTTGGCTATATGGCTCTATTCCACTTAGACTTTTTAAACTATTATTTAATGGGAATGTTTCTGTTTTTTCACTACTCTGTCCCTTTGTATTATAATGAACCTTAGAGAGCTTATTGTCATTATCGTATTCATATTTTGTTACATAGGAATTATTATTTATTTTTTCATTTATACTGCTTACATTATTATCTTCATCATAGCCATACTTTAATGTGTCGCCTTTTGAATCTTTAATTTTTACTAATCTATCTGCTGCATCATAAATGTATCTGTAATTTACATTATTGACTTTATCATAATGATTTGCTAAGTTTCCACTAGCATCGTATTCATATGAAAACGAACCCTGTGATGTAGAGCCACCAGAATAGCTTATTTCACTTACTCTATCTGAATTGTCATATTTATAATTTATCACATGTCCATTACCATACTTTGAGGTTTTAAGCATTCCTGTAACTTGCTCATATATATTTTCTATTAAATTTTTTGTTCCATTTCCATTACTTATATTTACCTTTGAATTTCTTCCAAAGGCATCATAGTCAAAGGAATAGTTAAAATCATTATGTCCTATATTTTTAAGCTTATCATTACTATAGCTATAACTATTAACTGCCTCAGTAGAAGAGTTAGCTTTTCCCTTTGTCTTTACAAGTCTATCTAGATTATCATATTCATAACTAATACTGTTTCCTTTAGCATCTGTAGCTGATTTAAGTGTTCCCTTTTTTGTATCGTAATTATATTGTACAGTATTTCCTGATGAATCAGTCATTGATTTTAGATAGTTTCCATCAGAGGTATACTCTGCCTTAGACTGCATAAATAATGTGTTACTTCCAATCTTAGCTTTTTTAGCATTTCCACTGCTATCATACTCGAAAGAATACACTACATTTTCCCCAGAAGTAGCATTTAATAAATTGTGTTTTGAATCATATTTATATTTAAACTCGCTACCCTTTGGACTTACAGATTTTATCAAATCATTATTACCATCATATTCAAACTTTGACTTCTTTTCTGCAAGATCACTGGTGGATATTACATTACCCTTTTCGTCATATTGGTAGCTTTCACCAAACTCCTCTTTATAAAATTGTATTCCATCAAAATATGCATAATTTTCATTTTGATAGTATAGACAATATACTATTACATTCTTATAATCACTATTTGCCTTTATTCTATCACATGCATACTGCCACTGACTTGAATCTTCATTAAAAGATATAACATGCCATTCATAACCACCATCACTCTTTTGAAATCCTACATCTAATGCAAAATATCTTGGATATCTAATTCTAACAGAATTGGCTTTAGCCCAACCTCCTACAACAAATACATCTCCTTTTTTTCCTGATACATTAAGATATTGATATATGCTTTTATCTTTTGTTGCTTCACCACTAATAGTAGCTACTCTTTTTTCCTTACCTAATATACTGGGATAAGTACTATCTGAAGTGGTAACCACTTTATCATTGCTTGTACAATAAGAGCTTTTATTCCAATTATTTAAATAATAAGTGAAATTAGGATTTTCAACTAAATTGTATCTATTTGCAACTGCACCATCTTCCAATTGTAAACAATCAAAATATGCATCTCCCATTTCCCCTACTATACCAACTCTTGCATAGACAATAGTACTTGCTGCATCTTTTGGCACTGTAAACTTAACCTCATGCCTTTCCCAATCATTTGTTCCATTAATATATTTACTATTTACGGTTTCCCATTTACCATCATTTTTTTGATAATTTACAAATACTGTAGCTCCTGCGCCATTGGTATTTGAAATATTCTTGGTTTTTATATATGATGATAGAGTATAGGTTTTCCCTTTTTCTAAACTTAGAGTTTGTCCATAAAAATTTCTGCTAACATTATTAGTCTTTGTTATTTTTAATGATTTGCTTCCTAAATAACTATTTGTGCTAGTTATCTCTCCGCTACCCTTTGCTCCTGTCCAATCACCTAAACTCCACTCACCATTATTCTCAACATTATGATTTTTCAAATAATTCATTATAGGTTTTTGGAGCTTAGATTGTAAGGATAATTTATTATTTTTATTTAATTTATCTTTATATTGATAATATAAAGCATTGCCCTCATCATCTCTTATAGAAACTGTATTTCCATAATCATTAAATTGATATATTTCTTTTCTCCCCTTGGAATCCTTAAATACAGTAGTATTATATCCGTATTCCATTTCAAGCTTTTGACCCAATTTCCCATCTGTTCCTATTTCCTGTACCTTAGTTACCTTCTGCGGTGCAACACTACTATAACTATAAGAAACCTTGTACCCATCGAAGTTATCAGCTCCAACTAAATTACTATTGGAATCATATCTGTAAACAGTGTACTTTCCATCTGGATATGTTATTTTCGTTAGATTAATTCCTCCATAGGCAAAACTAATTTTTCTGCCACTAGGGTCCGTTATTCCTATTAAATATCCATTTTTATTAACATCTAGCTTGGTAACTCGCCCAGCTCCATCTGTTGCTTGTACAAGTTTAGCCCCACTATATGAAAGAGTAAGGGCATTTCCATTGTTATCTATTATCTTTCGTAAATATCCACTTGCCGTAAAGGTTAATTGATTTGAGCCTTTATCCTTTATTCTAAACCTTTCATTAACATTGGAGGAATCAATAGTCATACTTATATCAATGCCTGATTCATCCTTATATTTCTTTTCTTTAGAATCATAATTTAAATAATGCCTTGTACCATCTCCATCTGTATAAACATATTTATTTTGATTACTTACTTTTGCAATCCTTTGGCTTATATTTAATCTCCATCCCTTACCATATCCAATAGAATTATTCTTTTCATTGCTATTAAATACATGACTAATAGCAATAGGCATTTTATTTCCATTCATGGATAAATCCTCATGAACAAAAACTAGATTTCCTGTGCTATCGTTAACACACCCTTCTCCTGCTCTTCCTACATCGTGTGAATGATATGTCCAATAATTTTCAAGTCCTGCATTACTAACATACCCTATAGATACTGTAGGTCTAGCGTAATGATATTGACTAGATATATCTGATGAAACAAATTCATTATATCCTGCAGAACTTCCTTCGTTTTTATGCTGCAGTGCTATACCATAATTTTGTCCTTTTGTGTACCATTCTTTTACTAATTTAGTTATATCCCAGCTATACCATTTTGCATCCTTCACCAATTGATAATCTAACACAGTCAAATCATACCCTGGCTGATTTCTCCATGTTATAGATAAAGAATTCCAATTTGCTTTAGGCTTATATGCATTTACTTGATATTGTTTGGAATTGGATTTACTTAATTGTAAATTTAATTGTGCTTTTACCACTATGTCACTAGAAGTTAACTTTGGAAGATTATCAAACTTTATATAAGTTCTAGTCCTCTTACTGTACTTTCCATAACCTGTTTCTAATAAATGCGCTTGTCCATAATTCTTAGTTGGATATCCCTCACCTACAAACGTATCTTTGATATCGTTTACATTAGTGCTAGTTTCCACACTAGGATCTATTTTAATTGGATATTGTCTTTCACTTTTTTGCATCCATTGTTCATCAGGAATTAAAGATAATATATATCCTTTTTTATTTTCCTCAAGCTTCACTACTATGTCAGTACTTTTTTCTCCCTTTGCGTCTATCATATAAGGTGCATCAATTTTAAAGATTTCTGTAGATGTATTATTTTTATCATAAAATACTATTACATTATCTTTTTCAAGTTTGGGCAATAAATTTTTTGCATTTAAGTTGAACTGAAAATTAGTTTTTTCTGTTTCTTTATTTATTATGATAGTTTCCTTTACATCTTTTGAAACTACATCGTATTCTAAATCTATATTTGGATAAATTTCCTCAAATTTAACTGATGAAGAAACATTGGAGAGTGTTTTCTTTTTTTCGTTTTTCTCAATTATATTTTTTTGCTCTTCTTTTTTCGCCTTACTTAATTTTTTGGATTTTACTCTTTTTAAGGTATCTTCTGATAATTGTTTCACCGATTTCTCTAATTCTTTAACATCTTTTGCTTTCTTTTGTGCTTTTGATTTTTTCTTCACCTTTGCTTCTTTAGTTCTATCTAATCCCCATTTTATTTGATATTTACCTTTAGTTATTGTCATTAGGTCTTTTTCATCTAAATCTTTGGCTATTTTTACTTTAAAATCATTCTTAGTATTTTCTAAAAATCCTTTCTTGACTACTTTCTTTCTTATTTTTTTGTTATTTTCATTTAAGCTTTTACTATCACTATTTTTTCCACTTAAACTTTTACTATTACCATTTTCTTTAATTAAACTTTTACTATTATTGCTTTCTGCAGTTAATTCATTTGTAATTAACTCTTCTACATTTTCTTCCTTGTCTACTAGGTCATTATTTATATCCTTCCATTGACCACTTTCCATATAATGTACTGGTTTAGGATATATAACAGCTTCATAGGTATTATTGTCTTTTAAGAAATATTTAATATTTTCCTGTCTATTCTCTGTTATTTCCCTAACTATATTTCCTTCTAATCTTTCTGTTTCTTCTTCTTCCATTTTAGGTTCAACATATACATTTTTAGGTTCACTGTATACACTTTTCTTATTTTTTTCATTAATAGCAGCAAAGGTATGTACAGGATTAACAGTTAAAACCATGCATGTAACTAAAAATATCGCTAGAATTTTTTTGCAATATTTCACATTATATTCCCCCTTTTCATTTTTATTCATAAATATAATATACATGGTAATTACTTATTTTTCAATATATTTTAATTATTTGTAACTTTTTTATAAACATTTTGTAATAAAAAAGAAGCACCTTTCATAGGTGCTCCCTCATTATTTTACTAGAAACTTAAAGCTACTAGCAATTTATTTTACAACTTGCATTGACATTTTAAAGTCTTCGCCATTAATCTTCATATCAGTGTATTCAGCTTCAGCATTGTATAAAACTTCTACTGCAAGAGTTTCTTTCTTTATAGAGTCTTCGAACTTCTTAACTACAGCTTCTAGGGTAGCATTTCCGTCAACATAAAGTTTTATCTTGTCTGCTACTTCAAAGCCACTGTCTTTTCTCATGTTTTGGATTTTACTTAATACTTCTCTTAGGTGTCCTTCTTCTCTTAACTCTTCAGTTATATTAGTATCTAGAACTACTCCTAAATCTCCCTCACCAGCAAAAGCATATCCTTCAAGACCTTGCATTGTAACAAGTAAGTTTTCACTGTTGAATTCTATTTCTGTTCCTTCTACGTCAGCCTTAACAACTCCACCATTTTGAACAGTTTGAGCTAAATTCATTTGATTCATTTGGCTTAATGCTTTTCTTATTTTTGGTATTAACTTACCATAGCTTTTACCAAGTACAGGTAGGTTAGGTTTGATTTCAAAATTAACGCACTCTGATAAGTCTGCACCAAAGGCTATTTCTTTTATATTAAGCTCATCTTTAACTATATCTCCATAGTATTCTGGAAGAGTCTTTGTGGAAACAAGCATCTTAGAAAGTGGCTGTCTGTTCTTTATGTTAGCTCCATTTCTAGCGCTTCTTCCAAGCTTAACTATCTTATAAGCTATATCCATTTCTCTTTCAAGTTCTTCATTTACAAGCTCTACATTGTATTCTGGCCACTTACATAAATGAATACTTTCTGGAGCCTGTTTATCTAAATTAACCACTAGATTTTGATACATTTCTTCAGCTATAAATGGTATAAATGGTGATGACACTTTAGATAAAGTAACTAAAACTCTATATAATGTTACATATGCCCCTATTTTGTCCTCTGTTAGCTCTGTAGTCCAGTATCTAGATCTATTTCTTCTTACATACCAGTTAGAAAGTTCATCAACGAATTCTTCTATAGTAAGAGCTGCCTTAGTTATTTTATAATTATCAAGATCCTCATCTACAGTTTTAACTAATGTGTTAAGTCTTGACATTATCCACTTATCCATTACATTTTCTGAAACAAAGTTCTTGTACTCTAAAGGATTGAAACCATCTAACTCTGCATATAATACATAGAATGAATATACATTCCAGAAGGTACTTAAGAATTTTCTTTGAACCTCTGCCACATCATCCTTAGAGAATCTAGTTGGAAGCCATGGTGCACTAGCTGTGTAGAAGTGCCATCTTGTAGCATCTGCTCCTTGAGTTTCTATAACATCAAATGGATCTACTACATTTCCCTTGTGTTTTGACATCTTAATTCCATGTTTATCAAGTACATGACCTAATACCACACAATTTTCAAATGGATTAGTGTCAAATATTCCAGTAGATATAGCAAGTAATGTATAGAACCATCCTCTAGTTTGATCCACTGCTTCAGAAATAAATTGTGCTGGGAAGTTCTTCTCAAACACTTCTTTATTTTCAAATGGATAGTGATGCTGTGCAAATGGCATTGAACCTGAGTCAAACCAACAGTCTATAACTTCTGCTGTTCTCTTCATTTCCTTTCCACAATGTGGGCAAGTAAGCTTAACCTCATCTATATATGGCTTGTGAAGTTCTACATTTTCTGGAACATTTATGCCCTTTTCTTCTAATTCTTTTCTGCTTCCTATACATTCTCTGTGACCACATTCACATTCCCATATTGGAAGTGGAGTACCCCAGTATCTATCTCTTGATATACCCCAGTCAATAACATTTTCAAGGAATTTTCCAAATCTTCCTGTTCTAATGTTATCTGGATACCAATTTATCTTGTTGTTGTTTTCTAAAAGTTTATCTCTAAGAGATGTCATTCTTACAAACCAGCTATCCTTTGGATAATATAGAAGTGGTGTGTCACATCTCCAGCAATGTGGGTATGAGTGAGTATATTTTTCAGTTTTAAATAACATATTATTCTCTGCCATATACTCTATTATTTTAGGGTCTGCCTTTTTAACAAACATTCCTGCCCATGGAGTTACGCATTCTACGAACTTACCTTCTGCATCTACTAGATTCATTAAAGGTATGTTATTAGCCTTACATACAATGCTATCATCTTCACCATAAGCTGGAGCAGTATGAACTATTCCTGTACCATCAGATAAAGTTACAAAATCTCCATGTATAACGTAATGAGCCTTTCCCACTGGAGCTTGGAACTTAAATAATTGTTCATACTCTAGGCCTAGAAGCTCTTCTCCTTTAAATTCCTTAACTATTTCATACTCCATATCCTTTAATACAACTGGAGCTAATTCTTTAGCTAATACGAATACTTCTTCTCCAACCTTAGCCTCTATATAATCATATTTCTTATTTACAGTTAAAGCCATATTAGATGGTAGTGTCCAAGGAGTTGTCGTCCAAGCAAGTATGTACTTGTTTTCTTCTCCCTTTACCTTAAACTTAACTATCGCTGTTGAATCCTTAACATCCTTATATCCTTGAGCAACTTCATGAGAAGAAAGACCTGTTCCACATCTTGGGCAGTATGGAAGTACTTTGTGTCCTTTATATAACAAATCTTTATCCCACATTTGTTTTAATGCCCACCATACAGACTCTATATAATTGTCGTGATATGTTACATATGGATCATCCATATCAACCCAATATCCCATTTCTTCAGACATTTTCTTCCACATGTCTGTATACTTAAATACGCTTTCCTTACACTGTTTTATAAATTTTTCAACACCGTAAGATTCAATTTGGTCTTTTCCTGAAATTCCTAGAGACTTTTCTATTTCAAGCTCTACTGGAAGTCCATGAGTATCCCATCCTGCTTTTCTTAAAACCTTATATCCCTTCATTACCTTATATCTTGGGATTAAATCCTTCATAACTCTTGTTAAAACGTGTCCTACGTGAGGTTTTCCGTTAGCTGTTGGAGGTCCATCATAAAATGTAAAATACTCTCCATCTTTATTTAAATCAAAATTCTTTTTAACTATATCTCTTTCTTCCCAAAGTTTTAATATGTCTTTTTCCATTTCAGTAAAACTTCTAGAAGCATCTACTTTTTTGTACATTATACAAACTCCTTTCCTTTATATACTAAATATTCCTTAACTTTATAACTTTAGTTTTTCAAACTTTAGTGTAAACTATCACCACTTATAGGAAATAGCAATCTCTTGGTGAATATATCTAACCATATAAGTTTCCCTCCACTATAAAGTTCATCTAACCTTTCTGTTAAATATTATAATATTTCAATAAATTACTTTAAAAATAACAAAAGACTCCGTCCTCAATAGGACGAAGTCATAACTTCGCTATACCACCTAATGGTTAATATACACTTCAAGCACTCTTTGCACAAAACAAAATACTTTCGCACCAGTGATTACTCTATTCTTTAACGCAGAATTACGGATAGACTTACTTTTAAAAATTCGGTCTTCAGCTCATAGGTGATTTTCCTAAACTCTTACCTGCCAGGCTTCCACCTTCCCCGACTCTCTTTAAGACCTCAAGTATAGTACTCTTCCTAATCACAGCTTTTTAAGACAATATATAGAATTCAACTTCCTACTATTATATTATATCAAAAATTTATTGTCAATAAAACTTTTAAAATTTTCAAATTTCTTTTCATGTATCTAACTAAATATATTATATATATTTATTGAATTAACTACAATATATATAGCAATAGTAATTATAAGTGGCACATCCATTATTTTTTCTTTATTTTCCTTTGAGGAACTTATCTCTTCCTCAGATAATTTAGCTTCTTTATAAATTTTATTTTTTATAACTCCTTCATTAATAAATTCATTGTTATTGAACCTAATATCATCAATATTTTTTAAATCCATACCATGATTTTTTGCTAACTTTTTCATAAGCATATTTACTATTATAAATGATATAATAGCCACTATACATAGCCCCAATACAAAGCCTATTTTTGTAGCTAAAGATCCATTAAGTATATCTGCTGCTGAAGATGATACGCTTTCTCCAGCTTCCATAGCCTTTTTAACAGATATATCCGACATTATAATTTGAGTTCCATTAACTATAAAATGACTTAACATTGAAGAAAATATTGATCCTGTTATATGGACTAAATAAGCAAATAAAACTCCCATAACAAAAGTATATAGGAACATTTGAATGTTCATGTGTAAAATAGCAAATAATAATCCTGTAAGTATTGCGGATTTCTTAAGTCCTATATGTTTATAATTAGATAAAACCACTCCTCTTACACATAGTTCTTCTAGAACAGCCGGCATAACAGCTATAACTAAAAGTCTAATCCATATAGGCACATCAATACTTCCTGAAAGCAAATTTGCTACATTATTAGGAAGCATTAAAGCAACTATACCAGATAAACAATTAAGTAAAGGCTGAACCAATATAGATATTAAAATTATCATTAACAAGTCCTTACCACCTAAAACTTTTATCCTTAATACATCTTTAGCAGATTCTCTGTTTATTATAAAGTATACTGTTAATGGTATGGCCAAAAATACTAAATTAGCTATGAACATTAATGAATAATTGCTTAGCTTAAAAACTTTATTTAAAGGATCAGCTAAAATTGCAAAGGATATATTTAGGATTACTAAAAACATTATAAATAAATTTCCTTTATGAACCCTCTTTTCCACACTCATCACCCCATTATATCATATTTATTCGACTTTTATTTCTCATTATAATACATATTTGGTATTAATTCAAATTAGTATTATTTAAATTAAATTTATAATTATCAATGATTAACTGTCACTAACGGTTGAATTACTTTTAAATTTTAAATTTTAAATTAAAAACCCTTATTAATCTAATGTAGAGCTTGAGCTTTATGTGCGAAAGTTGAGTTATTAATTAAATGAAATGTTCATATATACTAAAATGACTTATTAGTATAAAAAAATTATTTTCACACAAAATATTAATAAATATATAAAAATATACATTTATAGAAAGGGGAATTCTCATGAATTTATCTCAAAAAGAAAGGTTACTTTTACAAGACCAAAAATCTCATGAGCAATTGTGTATTGACAAATATACAAATTACGCTAATAGAGCTACGGACCCAAGTTTAAAGCAAATGTTTTTAAATCATGCTTCTCAGGAACAAGAACATTTAAACACCATAAATCAAATGTTAAATGGCCAAGTACCTAGTTTAAATCAGCAAAGTAGTGGAAGTGCACAAAATGCTGCTAATAATCCTACGCAAAATATGAATACTTCAACTACAGCTACGGGAATGGATAATGTTGCAGACGGTAAATTATGCGAAGACCTATTAATGACAGAAAAATACGTATCTAATACTTATGATACTACAATTTTTGAATTTAAAGATTCTCATGCTAGAGAAGTGTTAAACCACATTCAAAAGGAAGAACAAAAACATGGTGAAGATATATTTAATTATATGAACTCCAGAGGTTTATATAACGGCCAATAATTTTAAATCTCACTATTTATAACTTAATATATTTAAAGTCTAAAAGGCTGCCTATTAAGGCCGCCTTTAATTTTAAATTAAAATTCTACCTACGTTATTTCTATTAAATTATTATTGATAAGTATTTTTATGTACGTAAGTAGCCTTTCCATAGCCGGTTCTGCCTCTTTACCGAATCTCTGTTTTACCGCTTCACATATATCTCTAATATTACTTACTCCGTCACATTTTTCCCAAACAAAAGACCCTAATTCATCCAATTCAATATTTACAGATTTAGGTGACTTAAATATTTTTTGCATAATTTTATCAAAAACTTTATTTCTATTAATAACTAATATTATTAAATTCTCCTTCTTTTCCCACTCTATTTCAGGATTTTTATATGGAATCATTAGTACAGCATTTTTCCTTAATTTTTTATTTTTCAAAATTACACCCCCAAAATTACTGCTTGCTTACTGAACTTTAACACATAATTTTGAAATTCACATTAAATTAATAAATGAAATACAAATACGGTTTTAATTTATAATTTTATAACTGCGCAAGTAAATTACTTATAAAAATTCATAATATAATTCCAATATTTAATTATTAAAGTAATTTGTACTACTTTTTTTATATAACTAGATGCTAGGAATTTCTAGTACCCAGCATCTAGTATTTAATTAGGTACATGAAAATAAATAACAAGTCAAAGATGCAGGTATATTTTGTGTCAGACAAGGAAGCAGGTTCCGCCGCTAGTAGAACTATCGGTGAGTTCTGCTGACGCAGTATGACTCAAAATAGACTAGCATACTGACTTGTTATTTATTTGAATGTGCCTTAGGTTTTATTTATAAATAGAATCACTATTTAGAATTATTTACTATTTTTTTCTTTTTCCAAAATACTTGATATAGTAGCGTTAGGGTAACTATTAAGAAGAATATTATAGAAACCCATTGTCCTAATATAGGCTCTTCAGGTCCAAAGCTACCTCTAGCTGCGACTATTGCTGCTATTATAACGCCCATTAATCCTTCACCAGCTATAAGTCCTGATGAATACAATACTCCTTTTTCTGTCTTTTCTTTTAATGTTGCTTCATCTTTAACTTTCTTATCTAATATACCTTTTATAGCTCCTCCGACCATTATAGGAGTTGAAAGATGTATTGGTAAATATAATCCTATAGCTACTGGAAGTGATGGTATTCCAAATATTTCTATCATTACAGCAGATGCTATACCCACAAACACCAAATTCCATGGTAAGTTTCCTTTCATTATACCTTCTATAACCATTTTCATTAAACTAGCTTGAGGTGCTGAAAGATCTTTAGATCCAAAAGTATACGCTTTATTAAGAGTAATTAATATAAATCCAATAAATACTGCTGATGCAATTACTCCTATAAGCTCTCCTATTTGTTGTTTCTTTGGTGTTGATCCTACCAAATAACCAGTCTTCAAATCTTGAGAAGTATCTCCAGCTATAGCTGATGCAGTACATATTATTGCACCTACACAAAGTGCTGCTACCATTCCTTTTGTGTCAGACCATCCTGCAGCTTTCATTATAATTGCTGTGAATAATAATGTAGCTATGGTCATACCAGATACTGGATTAGATGAACTTCCTACAAGCCCTACTATTCTAGAAGATACAGTTACAAAGAAGAATCCAAATACAACTACAAGTATAGCTCCAAGCCATCCAACCTTTATTTGAGGAAGTGCTACCATTAGAACTATAGCTGCTATTATAACTATTATTATAAACTTTGAACTTAATTCTTGATCTGTTCTTAAAATAGAAGCCTTTCCTTTATTTTTATATCCCTGAACAGCTTGCTTAAATGATGATATTATAGTTGGAAGTGACTTAATTAAGCTTATTATTCCTCCAGCTGCCACTGCTCCTGCACCTATATATTTAATGTAACTACTCCATATGCCCCAATAATCCATTGATGCAATAGCTTTAGTAGCCGGTGCTACAATATTGCCTCCTCCAAATAAAGCTATTAAAGGCATAAAACAGAACCATCCTAAAATAGCTCCTACCAACATATAAGCTGAAATCTTAGGTCCTATTATAAATCCTACACCAAGTAATGCAGGATATACATCCATACCTATAGCTGCTCCATTTAAATTTCCCTTGAATCCATAACTAATTTCTGTTGGAAATAATTTTATTCCATCCCCTATGAACTTATATACTAGTCCTATTAATCCACCAGTAAATACTAATTTTGCGCTAGCTCCTCCCTCTTCACCAGCAACTAAAACCTCTGCACAAGCTGCTCCTTCTGGATAAGGAAGTTTTCCATGTTCTTGAACTATTAAGTATCTTCTTATAGGAACCATAAATACAACTCCAAGTACACCACCAATTAAAGTTATAAGTCCCATATCTAAAGCACTTGGATTTTCTCCCCATAAAAACAAAGCTGGAAGTGTAAATATAGCCCCTGCAGCCAACGATTCTCCTGCTGATGCTATAGTTTGAACCATATTGTTTTCAAGTATAGACTTTCTTCTTAGTATAACTCTTACAATTGCCATAGAAATAACCGCTGCTGGAATTGAAGCGGATACAGTCATACCGACTTTAAGCCCTAAATATGCATTAGCTGCACCAAATACAACGGAAAGAATAATACCTATAATTACAGAAAGCACAGTGAATTCAGGCATCACCTTATCACTTGGTACATAAGGAATATATTCTTGCCCTTCTTTTAAGCCATAAGCTCCATCAGGCAAACCCCTTTTACTCATACAAATCCTCCCTTTTATTTTTGTTTATACTCAAATATATTCAATTATATTTATAAAAATACCTAAAATAAGAAAATTGTGAAGCAAGTGCCATAAGAAAAATCTGTCTTTAAGTCCACAATAAATATATTTTATTAGACTGTTCGCAATACGCCAAGAAATTCTAATGTTTTCAAATTTTAATACCCTAAAGCTTTCAAACTCGCTTCTAACGGCGCTCAAACATGAAAGCTTCTTAACGGGTATTGAAATTTGAAAACAAAGAATTTCTAAGGCTAGCTCAATAGTCTAAAAAAATATATTTATTGTTACCTTAAAGACAGATTTTTCGGTTCATACGTACATTACTTATGGGGGAGACAGCCTACTAAAGGATGATTTTCCTCCGCTATGCTACAGAAAATCTTTAATTAAATAAAAAATATATAAATACAATAATTTGATAATAAAAACTATAATTACACTATTAATCGAATAATTATAGCTTTTTCTTTTAAGCCTTTACAAGCTTTTATTGGCGGCAGCCAGTCTAAATATTAAAGCTAAGATTTATACAAGCCAATGCATTATGGTAAAATATATTAAATTTTATCCAATATTTTATTTTAATAATTATGTATTTACTAGTACCTAATTAAAGTGACTAATTGTATCTTCCAATTAGTCAAAATATTATTAATAACCGGCATTTAAGTTCTAAACGAAAGGCTACGCCTAAAAAGATTATGGGAGCCTTTTTATTTGTTTTATAAATTAAAGATTTTCCGTAACGTAGTGGAGGAAAATCATCCTTTAGTGGGCTTCTCTTCTCCAACCATAAACATATTAAACTAAAAATCTGATTTTAATGTAGTAATAAATGTAGAATTGGGGACTATTGAACTAGCCTTAAAACTTCTTATGTCTCACAGTTAAAGACCCGTTAAGAAGCTTTCATGTTTGAACGAGGAACGAGTGAGTTTGAAAGCTTTAGGGGCTTTAACTGTGAGACATTTAGAAGTTCTTGGCGTATTGTGAACGGTCCCAAATTATACATTTATTACGGAATTAAAATCAGATTTTTCTTCAATGTATTATGTCACAATTTATGCTTTCTGTGTATTTTGCTTTAGGGTAAATATTTGTTCATTTTTTCTCATTTTTATAGATATCTTTCCCTCTTTATATAATTTATCTGTTACTATTCTAGAAAACTGTAGTGGATTTTCTACTTGAACTCTCTTTCTACTCCAAAATACAGATGTAGATACCCCTTTTATTAAATTTTGTACATCATTTAAACTGGCATATTCATTTTTATTTAAATACTTAAGAACTTTTTCTGCACACTTTATACAAAGCTTATTGGTAAGTCCTGCTGCTAGATTTCTTTCTTTTATAGTTCCTATGTACACCATACTCATCGTTATTAATACAATACAAATAAAATATATAAAATACCTCATAGAAGCTCCCCCCATATTTTATAATTGTTAATTTAATATTATGCAGTTATACATAAATTTATTATTGTAATTCTATAAAATTATTATTTTTTAAAGTTCTGATATATGTAATAAGTCTCTCTAAAACGGGTTCTATTTTTTGTCCAAAATGACTTTTCATTTGTTTAGATATATCATTTATGTTTTTAATTCCATCACAATTTTCCCATACGAAAGTTCCTATCTGGTCTAATTCTATTCTTATTACCTTAGGTGTTTTAAATATTTTATGCATTATTTTATCTATATATTTTTCTCTTTTTATAATCAAGGTTATTATCTCACCATTTTTTTCCCATTCAATATTAACTTTTCTTTGTGGTATCATTAACAATACATTTTTATTTTCATCAAATTTTTTCATGTAATCCTCCTCAATTTTAACCACTAATGTATATTAGAAACTATGTCTTTAAATAACTTGTGGCTACAGTAACGGCTTAACTTTTACACATAATTTTTTAAATTTACCTTAGGTGAATAAATAAAATATAAATTTAGTTTTTAATTTTAAATCATAATTTATAACTGCGAAAGTTAAATTTATAATATATTTAAAAAGAATTAAGGGATAAAATGCCCTTAATTCTTAATATATTAACATTTTAATATTTATCCCATAAATATAGAATCCCAAACTCCAAGATATCCTACTTCACCTATGCTTTATTTGAAGCTGATTTTTTAATAAATACTTGATATAAAAGAAGTAATATTACAAGCACAAAGAATATAATTGATGCAGCCTGTCCTAAAACTGGTTCAGCAAATCCTATTGCCTTACCTCTTGCTGCAACTATACCAGCTATAATAACACCCATCAAGCCTTCACCTGCAATAAGTCCTGAAGAATAAAGTATTCCTCTTTCATTCCTCTCTGCCAATTCCTCTTCATTGTTAACTTTTTTATCAAGTATACCCTTAATAATTCCACCAACCATTATTGGTGTTGAAAGATGTATTGGAAGGTATAATCCTATTGCCACTGGAAGTGATGGTATTCCAAATAATTCAAACATAACAGCAGAACCAATTCCTACAAATACTAAGTTCCAAGGAAGATTTCCTGACATAATTCCTTCTACAACTAATTTCATAAGAGTTGCCTGTGGTGCTCCCAATTCTTTTGAACCAAATCCGTAAGCTTTATTAAGCGTTATCATTATAAAACCTATTACAATAGATGTAGCTAAAACACCTATAAGTTCACCTATCTGTTGCTTTTTAGGAGTAGATCCTATTAAATATCCTGTTTTTAAATCCTGTGAAGTATCACCAGCGATTGCTGCAGCAGTACAAATTATAGCTCCTACACTTATAGCCGCTACAACTCCTGCCTTTCCAGTAACTCCTGTAGCTTTCATTATAAGTGCTGTAAATAAAAGTGTTGCAATAGTCATACCTGATACTGGATTTGAAGAACTTCCAACAAGTCCAACAATTCTTGAGGATACAGTTACAAAGAAGAATCCAAATATGACTACTAATATAGCTCCAAGCCATCCTACTTGAATATCTTTAACAACTACCATTAGAATTATAAGAATAGCTACAATGGTAAGTATAAATTTGCTATTAAGGTCATTTTCTGTCCTTTTCACTGAATTAGCTTTAGATTTATTTTTATAAGCTCCCATTGCTTCTTTAAATGAAGATATCATTGCTGGTAATGATTTTATTAGACTTATAATACCACCAGCTGCCACTGCACCAGCACCTATATATTTAATATAACTACCCCATATTGTCCAATAATCCATTTTACTTATAGCCATAGTTCCAGGTGCAATAGTATTTCCACCACCTATAAGGGCTATTAATGGCATATAACAGAACCATCCTAAAATAGCTCCCCCTAACATATACGCTGATATTTTAGGTCCAATTATAAAACCTACACCAAGTAATGCTGGATATACATCCATTCCTATACCTGCGCCATTTAAAGCTCCTTTAAATCCATAACTAACTTCTGTTGGAAATAACTTAACTCCATCTCCCAATAGTTTATATAAAAGACCTACTCCTCCACCAGCGAATACTAGTCCTGCGCTAGCTCCACCAACTTCTCCTGCTACTAAAACTTCTGCACAAGCTGTTCCTTCTGGATATGGAAGTCTTCCATGCTCTTGCACTATTAAATACTTTCTTATAGGAATCATAAATACAACTCCAAGAGTTCCACCTATTAAAGATATAATTCCCATAGTAAATACGCTAGGATTAGTCCCTAATAAAAATAGTGCTGGAATTGTAAATATTGCACCTGCCGCCACTGACTCACCTGCAGATGCTATAGTTTGCACCATATTATTTTCCAAAATTGATTTTCTTTTTAAAATTACTCTCACTATTGCCATTGAAATAACTGCTGCTGGTATTGACGCTGAAACTGTCATACCTACTTTAAGACCTAAATACGCATTGGCAGCACCAAATACAATGGCTAATATGATACCTATGATTACTGATAATAAAGTAAACTCCGGCATCACCTTTTCACTTGGAACATACGGTATATATTCCTTCTGATCATCTTTAAGACCGTATGCACCTTTAGGTAATCCTTTTTCTGACATGTTCATCCCCCATTCTAATTTTATTTGCAAACCTTCACTCATTTTACACTTTAAAGGTTTACTCATTTATCAAAAGGATACTTTCTATAAATGCGATGTATATATTAATCAAATAATTATAGCCCCTAGATTTCTCCTTATGATTCAATTTAAAAATTCTTTAGTTTTTATCCCATGTCTACCTATTGTAATATCCCCTTTTTCACAATAAGAAATTAATATTAACTACTGGCCTAAATAAAAATTATTCTAAAAAAGGATTTTATAATATGTTTTTCTATTTAACCTTATATATTGTAATTTATGTAATGTATTTATTACTATTATATACCTCTATTTCATATTTTTCAATATTCAGAATATTCTACAGATCCTTTTTTTCATCTAATTATCTAAAAAAGCATAGATATTGTTCAATATTCAACAATATCTATGCTTATAATTAAATAATTAACATTATGTGGTTTTTTACCAAATTACAATTTCATTACATATATTATTTTACATTTTGCTTAGTTATTACTTTCTCCTGCGTTATGCTAGATTTAACATCTATAATTCTTTGATTCCTAGACCCTGCATATTTAGGAGGCTTTTCCGTAAGGTTTATATCAAACTTTCCATCTATCAATACATCAACTAATTTTAGTAAATTTATTTTGTATTGGTCTCTACTTGTAAGTATTTCTTCAAAAGTATATCCTGTATAACACCATATATTTAATCCTAGTTCTTTAACATCCTTTGCTAACCCTATTAATTCTTGGGCCTTTTCAAAAGGTTCTCCTCCTGAAAAGGTAACACCTTTTATTATAGGCACATTATTCTTTATACGGCTTAATATCTCTTCTTTGCTTACATCTTCTCCATAATTAAAATCCTGCATACATTCATTATGACATCCAACACACTTATGATTACAGCCAGATACAAATAAAACACTTCTTATACCTTCACCATTAACTAATGAATTATCTAAAAAACCTGCCACTCTAATATCCATATTATCAATCCTTTTCATATAGTCAAAGGAGATTTATCTCTAATTAGAAAAATCTCCTTGAGTTTTATACACTATGATTATCCCACAAAAAGCATTATATTACCTGAATTATGAAATTTCTCTGGAATGACTTGCATAAGAAGCAAAGGAACTGTTTAAATTTATTGTTCCGAGCTTTTATGCAAGTCATGGAGGAGAAATTTCATAATTCCACTACATTGTACCTTATTGTGGGATACTCACACTATACATTATAAAATGCCCTATGAGTTTCTGTATGAGAAGTTCTATCTGCTCTCTCAGCTATTTTACCGCTGCCAAATCTTTCATCTAGACTTAAATATCCTGTAACCCTTGATATGCCTTGTATATTTAAGCTTCCACATTTAGTACATTTATGCTCACCGCTATTTAAATAAGTTCCACAATCTCTGCAGTATTTAATATGGAAATTTATACCCATATAACTTATATTAGTATTCTTGTACGCATAATCTATTATACTCTTAACATCTTCTGGTTGTGGATAATCATCTAATTCTATGTAAGTTATATGTCCACCATTACATATTTTATGATAAGGTGCCTCTATATCTATTTTTTCCTTTATAGATATAGGGAAATATACAGGTACATGATAACTATTAGTATAATAATCCTTATCTGTAACTCCAGGTATTTCACCAAATACTGCCTTATCTTGGAATATAAATTTACCTGATAATCCTTCTGCTGGAGTTGCATAGCAAGAATAATTTAATCTATCTATTTCCTTATACTTATCACAAAATTCTCTTATAGTACTTATAATCTTCATACCCAATTCTTGGGATTGTTTACTTTCTCCGTGATGTTCTCCCACTAAAGCAATTAAAGTTTCAGCAAGTCCTATAAAGCCTATTCCCCAGGTTCCTTGTTTTAAAATAGGTTCTATATAATCATTGTCACCTAAGTTTTCTGATCCTTTCATTAAATGCTGTCCTGCTACAAAAGGAAGATCTTTAACCCTTAAACTTTTAAGTACACCATATCTATGTAATAAAGCTTCCCTTGCCATCTCTAATCTTAAATTTAAAATATCAAAAAACTTATTCAAGTCCCCTTTTGCTAATATACCAATTCTAGGTAAATTCATTGTTACTGGTGCTATATTCCCTCTTCCTTGAGGGCCTTCTTCACCATTTATATTAGAACATACGTAAGTTCTGCAACCCATAGTTGCTGGCATAATTCCTTTATCATAATAATATTTATTAAAGTCAGCATCTATATTCATAAACATAGGGTTCATTCTCTTAGCTGCAACTCTGCACGCTAACTTGTATAAATAATAGTAAGGGTCATTTTCTTCTCTATTTACCCCTTCTTTTACTCTGAATATTATATTAGGAAATATAGGTTGTTCTTCTTTTCCTAGTCCCTTTTCATATTCCTCTAGAAAGACCATACATATAAGTGCTGCATCATCATTTTTAGGAATTCCAATATTTATAGATGAAAATGGGACTTGTGAACCTGCTCTAGAGTGCATTGTATTCAAATTGTAAACTATACCTTGCATTGCTTGATGAACTCTTTTCTCTAGCTTTTTATTCACTAATTCCTTTAGAAGAGGATTCATATGTATATTTTCTTCTGTTATATCTTCATACTCTGGTACATCCTTAAGCACAGATAATACTTCTTCTATAACTTCTTCTCTTGTACTAGGTATAAAATCAGCCATATCATTATCAAAATTTACATGAGCCTGCCCACCAAACATATCATTTTGAGTACTTTGAAGAAGTATACAAGAAAGCTCTGCTGCTGTCTCTATTCTTCTAGGTGGATTTATAGTACCGTATCCTGTATTAAATCCTCGTTTTAATACTTTACCAGTTTCTATATTAAGACAATTAGTAGTTAGGTTATAACTATCTAAATCATGATAATACAAATCTCCGTTCTCATGAGCTTTTGCTAATTTTTTAGGCATCATTGCTAAATTATGCCATTTATTGGATTCCGAAGCTATTCTCAAAAGCTTAGATGAGAAATTATTACCTACGTTAGCATTATCCCTATCCGTTTCCACTCCTATTTGTTCTATAGCTCTCATCAAATCCGATTTTATATCTCTAACTTTTGTTCTCTCTCTCCTGTAATTAAAGTATGCTGCTCCTATATCTTTATACCCTTGCACTATTAAAGTATCTTCTACTAAATCCTGAATTTCTTCCACACTGATCTTTTGATCTTTTAACTTTTCTACCCTTTCTATACACTTTTGTGTAATCTCTATTATTTCACTTTCTTTAAGTTTAGAACCTATCTCATCTGCTGCTCCTCTTATAGCACCAGCTACCTTGGATGCATCAAAATCAACTGTTCTTCCATCTCTTTTAACAACATGTAGCATATTTAACCCCTCCGACCACTATATATTGTACTGTGCTATTATACTTCACTTATGAACTTATATCAATTTTAAAATTAACGTAAAAAATATATAAAGTTAATTTAGAACTCCGTAGCTAATTTTTATACTGTTTCTTGTACTTATTTAAGGATTGAAAATATATAATATCATGTTACTTACTGATTTTAAAGGGATACAATACTATTTTAAATATATATTTTTAATATATATTTTTAATAGTTGATATAATTAATTTTTGTGATAAAATATTTCTATATTTACTATATAAAGGAGGATATTATGCTTAATAAAAAAACTGTATTCAGTATAATTTTATGCATATGTTTTTTTCAAGGTTGTAGTTTTCCCTTTAATTTTGGAAAAAAACAAGTAAACTCACCTGCTCCAAATAATACAATTACAGAAGATAAAAGGCCTGTTGAAAAAAAAGAAGAAAGATACATTTCTCAGTTTACAGGTGAAGAGGTAAATAAAGACTCCTTTGCCAATACTCCTTTCATGGTTATAATAGAAAATTCAAAAGCTTCTAGACCTCAGTCTGGTTTAAATTCATCAGATATAGTATATGAAACTGTAGCTGAGGGAGGTATACCTAGGTTTATAGCTCTATTTCAAAAAAATAATTGTAAAAAAGTTGGTCCTGTACGAAGTGCAAGAAACTATTTTATTGATATAGCAGCGGAATATAAGCTTCCCTTTGCACACTGCGGTGGAAGTCAAGAGGCTTTAAATAGAATTTTAAAAAACAAAGAAAAAAGCATTAATGAAATTTCAAACTCTGCATACTTCTTTAGAGATAAAACTAGAAAACCTCCTCATAATTTATATACTGACAGTGATAAAATAAGAACCTATATAAAAAAAGTAAACTTTGAATCAAATTCACCTATTAAATTTAATTTTGACAAAGAATACTGGGAAGATCCTAGTCTTCTCTCTGCACAAGAAGTTAATATAAATTTAAACAAATATTACACTACTAGTTACTATTTTAAAGATAATAAATATACTAAATACATGGATAACAATATATCTGTAGATGCACTTACAAACGAACCTCTATACTGTAGCAATATAGTCATTCAACTTACAGATATTTCATTACAAGATGATGCTCTACACTTAAATATAAGACTTACAGGCCAGGGAAGTGGATACTTAATTTCTAATGGAAAGTTCATAAAAATTAAATGGGTGAAAAAAAATCACAATTCTCAAACAACTTTACTAGATGAAAATGAAAATACCATACCTTTATCACCAGGAAGAACCTGGTGGCATATTGTTAATTATAATACTCCTATAAATTTAAAATGATTTTCTAACTATAAGTGATATAATTTTAATTAGACGTCATTTAAAAAATGACTTAAATCTACCTGAAATTATACCTCTATTTTTTTAAATTATTATACAAAATCTAGTTAAATGAAATGTTATCCAAAGGATGTTATTTATGTTTCTTGTACATTCTTCATTTATTACAATAAAGTATTGCCAACAATGTAAATTAATTTTATAATTAAAGCATTAACAGATTAGGAGGAATATGTTTTGAATAAAATAGCTTTAATAACAGATAGTATTTCTGATATAAATAAAGACTTCGTTGATAAGTACAATATAAAGGTCTTACCTTTAAAAATAATATATAAAGATAAAGAATATTTAGATAGAATAAATATAACTCCTAAGGATGTTTATGATAGAATGCCAGAAGAAATTCCAACTACCTCATTACCTTCAATGGATGAAATAAATGAACTTTATATTGAGCTAGAAAAGGAAGGTTATACTCATGCTATAGCAATACCAGTATCTTCTAATTTATCTGGTACTTTTAATGCTATAAAATTAATAAGTGATGATCATCCCAAAATTGAAACTCATGTATTTGATTCAAAATCCATAAGTGTTGGAGAAGGAATAATAGTTGAACAATGTGCTAAACTTATAAATAATGGTGAATCATTCCAAAGAATAGTGGAACTTTTACCTAGTATAAAAAATAAAGTACATTTATATTTTTTATTAGATACCCTTGAATATTTAAAAAAAGGGGGAAGAATAGGTAAAGTTGCTGGAGCAATTGGACAATTTCTCAATATCAAACCAATAATCTCCATAGACCATGAAGGTGCATATTACACAGTTGCAAAAACTAGAGGTAAAAAACAATCTATAACCAAGTTGCTATCAATAGTTCAAGAAATTCTAGAAAAATGCAAATGTAAAGTGTATGTAATGCATGGAGGTGCTGAAGAAGAATGTAAAAAATTACTAGATGTTATTTCCAAGTTTTCTAATATAATCTCATTAAATACAGGGCATATAAGTCCTGCTGCCGGTGTGCATACTGGACCTGGTTTATTAGGTGTAATGCTATTTGAGGAATAAAAAAATATAATCTACATAAAATATCATTAAATATATTTCGGAAAGGTGATATTTTATGATAGGTAAAATAATAGATATGAATAAAACTGATGCCTTTATAAATTTTCAAGACGGAACTACTATGGATATTTCTGTTACCAGATTGCCTAAAAATTCAAAAATAGGCGATACTGTAGACATTTCTTTAAATAGTTCTTTATCATCTTCTTCAACTTCAAATAAGGTAATAGATTTCTTTATATAATTTTTTATAAAACCATTGGCTATATTTTAGTACAATTTTTTATACTAAAATATAGCCAATGGTTTTTATTCACGTACTGAATCAGTAAATTCCAATTTTTCTGTTTCAATAACTTTACCTAAAATATTCTTACGAGATTTATTTATTTTAAATCTTCCACCAGTACCTACTTCACAATCTTCCTTCATGCAAATAGACGGTGTTTTAGATTTCTTTAATACCTGCGTTGGATAAATACTCTTATGTCCTACTATTAAATAGCTTATAACACACACTATAGAGGAATAAGTACCTACTTCAGCTCCAAATAACTCCATACTCATTATTATACCTGCTAGAGGTGTATTAGAACATGTTGCCAAAAAACAAACCATTCCCATAGCTGCATAAAAAGAGGCATGTCCATGTATTAAAGTAGCCCAAGTACTGCCTGCTGTAGCTCCTATATACGCCATAGGAGTTAGTATTCCACCATTTCCTCCCGATGCTAATGTTACAGAAGATGTAATCATCTTACCTATAAATGCAAACTTTCCAACACTTAACCCTGATACAGCCTTATTTATTATTCCTTCACCCATTCCAATACAATCTGTACTTCCACTTATAAGCACAATAGCTATTAATATTAATCCACCTATAATTCCTTTTACGGGCTTATATATTTTTAATTTTTTAAATAACTCTTCTATTAAATTTACTATAACTATAAATATATTAGCTAATATCCCAATAAATACTCCAAATGCCATCATTTTAATAAACATCATGCCAGGATTAGATCTTTTAAAATCAACTAAATATATTAGAAGAGGTTTAGTTCCCAAAAATCTTCCCACTGAATAGCTTACATAAGATGAAATTAAAGCCGGCAAAAGAGATAAATAAGAAAATCTTCCTATATATAGAACCTCTGCAGCAAAAACCGCAGCCCCTACAGGTGAACCAAATACTCCTACAAAACCTGCACTAATTCCGCATATAACAAATCTTTTTCTATCTGTATCATTCATATTTAAAAATTTAGAAAAGAATGATGCTATGCCTGCACCTATTTGGGTGGCCGGTCCTTCCTCACCTACAGATCCTCCAAATATTATAGTTAGAAATGTAGTAAATAGTTTTACTGGCATGGCTTTTACATCCATTTTTCCTGCTCTCTTATGTATAGACTCTATAGCTTTTTCAGTACCATGACCTTCTGCATCCGGTGCTAATTTCAAAACTATTAAACTACACATAAAAAATATAATAGGCAACAGCAAATAATAATATTTAATTTCTTGTTTTATAAAAACTTCTCCCGCTGCCACAATCTTTACAAAAATACCAATAGCAAATCCAACAGTTAATCCTACAAATATGGATAACAAAATCCATTTTATAGTACTTCCAATCATTATGGACTCTTCAACTATATCCTTTTCAAGTAATTTTTTCATTTTATTCCCCCTCGTACTACATTTATTTACTATTTTCATCATTAATTTTCCCTTATTTATTATAAACCTCTTTTGCCATCATTGTTACTATTGCAAGAAAATTTCTTCAATATTTTTTTTATTATTTTTTTGTATACCCTTTTTATATATAAAAATCTAAAAAAATATTTTTCATTTTAAAATTATTTTTCATTAAAAAAAGCCATTGTATTAGCGATTTTTTAAATAGCTAATACAACAGCTACAACTACTCTTAGATATCTTTATCTATTTCTTACTTTTTATAATTTATATATTGATTAACCCACAATAAGGTACAATGTGGTGGAATTATGAAATTTCTCCTCCATGACTTGCATAAAAGCTCGGAATAATTATTTTAAAGACAAATAATTATTTATTATATTGCTTTAACACATTTTCCATTAGTTCATCATAACCTTTATGATTGCTTATATATTCTTCTGAATTTCCATTTTCCATACTTTCTACCAATTCTAAATCCACTGGCATTTCCGCAAGTAACGGTATATTTAAATAATTAGCATGTTCTTCTCCTGATTTCTTACTAAATATTCTCATTTTTTCTCCACAGCTTTCACAAACTACATAAGCCATGTTTTCAACTACACCCAAAAGATTTATGTTAAGTTTTTCAGCCATAGTTACAACTTTTTTAACTATCATAGATACCATATTTTGAGGAGTAGATACTATTACCATTCCAGTTACAGGCATAGTTTGCATTACAGTTAAAGCTACATCCCCTGTGCCTGGAGGCATATCAATTAAAAGATAATCTAATTCATCCCACATGGTATCCACATACATTTGATTTAAAACACCAGTAATTACAGGACCTCTCCATATAACAGGTTCATCTTCTTGCTCCGTTAATAGATTTAAAGATATAACCTTTATACCTAACTTTGTAGTAACAGGTTCAAATTTAACTTCATTTTCATTCCCTGCAGGATACATAGAAGCTCTTTTATCATTTATTCCAAAAAATCTAGGCATAGATGGTCCAGTAATATCTGCATCTAGAACTCCTACTTTATAACCTAATTTAGCAAGCTTTGTAGCAAGTATTCCTGTTACTGTAGATTTACCAACGCCACCTTTTCCACTTATAACCCCTATAACATTCTTTATTTTACCATACTTAGGCAATAACTTAGCCTCTTCACATTTATTCTTGGTATTACAATTTCCCTTACTTGGACATGTATCACATGTACTCATGACTTAACTTCCGCCTCCTTTTTATTGGTGCCAGGCACCTACCGAAAAATGTCGATTTATATACCTTCCGTATATTTAAAATTATAACACTATAGGCACTAAATTTTCCAGTGTGTATTTAAATACGTATTTACTTATTCATATCTAAGTGCATCTATAGGATTTAATTTGGCAGCCTTCTTAGCAGGATATATGCCAAAGAAAATTCCAACAGCAGAGGAAAATAATATCGTACCCATTATTACTTTTAAGGATATGTTAGGGGATATCTTAGCTACCATGCCTATTAATTGCGCTCCAGTAATTCCTACTAACATCCCTATTATTCCACCTATAAGAGATATTATCACAGATTCCGTTAAGAACTGCATTAATATGGCGTTAGTAGTGGCCCCTATTGCTTTTCTTATACCAATTTCTCTTGTTCTTTCTGTAACTGAAACAAGCATTATATTCATAACTCCTATACCACCAACTAATAGTGATATAGCAGCTACGGCACCTATAAATGCTGTAAATATACCTAAAACTTTATTCACCTGTTCTAATTGTTTCAATACATTTTCTGCACTATAAACGTTCTTATCTCTATTACCATGTCTGCTATATAATATATTTACAGCAGCATTACCAGCATATTCACTGGCATCTTTTGAAGTTGCCATTATACTTAAACTATCTATATAAAAATTATTAGAATAAATAGTTTGGATAAAAGTTATTGGAGTATAAATAAATAACGTCATTTCTTCTTCCTGTTCTTCACCCATAAATGGATTTTCAAATCCCTTTATTACACCTACTATTTTAGCTTTTTTCATAGAAGTTTTTTCTCCTACCTTTATGCTTTTTCCCACTACATCTTCATATCCAAACAGTGCCCTTGCGGACATTTTATCTATAACTACTACTGGCTCCCCTTGAAGGTACTCTCTCTCATTAAAAAATCTTCCATATAAAACTTCTACATTTTGAATATATGCTAAATCAGTATTACCACCTAAAAAAAAGGCAGCTCTATTCTTTTTATCTGAAGCAGCATTTCCTCTTTTCTGTGCCACTGGAGTTACATATTTTATAGAATCAACTCTATCCTTTAATACTTTTACATCCTTTAGTTCTATATAATCGCTCCTATCTGCCTTAGAACTATCTACCTTAACGTTTATTATAGATGCTCCTATCTTTTCAAACTCTCCTGTTATGCTGTCTCTAGCTCCATCTCCTAGAGAAATAATCGTTATTACAGAACTTATTCCTATTATTATTCCCAGCATTGTAAGAAAGGATCTTAACTTATTAGACTTTATACTTTCTACAGCCATCTTTAAGTTTTCATATAAATTAAAATTCACCAGGAAATACCTCCTTTCTCTACTATGAATTTCTTTATATAATTATCCTATTTTCCACTGATTTATCTAAAATTATCTCCCCATCTGTAAATTTAACAATCCTCTTAGTATATCTAGCAATATCTTCTTCATGAGTAACCATAACAACCGTAGCACCATCTTCATTTAGATTTTGAAATATCTTCATTATCTCAACAGAAGACTTAGTGTCTAAATTCCCCGTAGGTTCATCTGCCATTATTACTTTTGGATTATTTACTATAGCTCTTGCTATAGCCACTCTTTGTTTTTGCCCTCCAGATATTTCATTGGATTTATGCCTAATCCTCTCTCCTAATCCTACTTTTTCCAGCGCCTCTATTGCTTTTCTTTTTCGTTCCCTAAGAGGTATACCAGCATATATCATAGGAAGTTCTACATTTTCTAGCAATGTCATCCTTGGAAGTAAATTAAATGCTTGAAATACAAAACCTATGTCTTTATTTCTTATATGCGCTAATTCATCATCTTTTAAATCCGATATATCATTTCCATTTAATATGTATTCTCCCTGATATTGATTATCTAAACATCCAAGTATATTCATAAATGTGGATTTTCCTGAACCTGAAGGTCCCATAATGGAAGTAAATTCTCCCTTTTGGATTTTTAAGTTTATACTTTTTAACGCTGTAAACTCTAATTCACCAGTAACGTATGTTTTAACTATATTTTTTACCTCTAACATAGTACCCCTCCTATACTTCCTCTACTAAAACACCATTCTTAATAGATTCATTAGGATTTAATATGACTTTTTCTCCCTCTTTTAATCCACTTAAAATCTCTGTTTGCGTATCAGACTGAATGCCCACTTTTACTTTTCTTTCTTCTGCCTTACCATCTTTTACTACATATACAAAGCTATTTCCCTTTTTATCTAGTTTTATGGCTTCTGTTGGTACTTTTAAAGCCTCTTGTGTTTTTTCTACTAATATGTCTACATCTACGTCAAATCCTACTTTTAAATTATCACTTTTGTCTAATATATCTAAATAAACCCCAAGAGAAGTTTCTTTTCCTACAGCAGATACTTCCTCTTTTGCCACTGGGTCTATAGATGATATTTTTCCCTTATATTTATTTCCTCCGCTTATTATTAGAGCTTCTTGCCCTAACTTTACTCTAGAAGAATCATATTTATTTAAAGACATCACTACCTCTAAATCTGTAATATCTTGAACTACAACAACTGGCTGTGCTCCACTATCCATAGCTCCCACTTTTACATTTAAAGCTGTAACTATGCCATCCTTTTCACACACTATACTACTTCTGCTTTTATTTTTATTTTCTTTTGCACTATTTAGAGCTAATTTAGCAAGTTCAACTGCATTTTCTGTCTGTTTAACTTTTTCATCTGAAATATCTTGAAGCTTACTTTTTGCACTCTTCAACTCTTCAATAGTTTTCATATTTTGAAGCTTATTACTTTCTTCTAACTTAGCTATTTCATTATCAATATCTGATTTTTTCTTTTTAACATCATCTCTTTGTGCTATTAAATCTTTTCTTTGAAGAACTGCATTATTGTATTCAATTTCTGCCTTTCTTACAGCTGAATTCAAATCTGGAACATCGTAGGCTATAAGTACTTCCCCTTTTTTAACCTTTTCTCCCACCTCTACATTAACTGACTTTACCTTTCCTTGAACTCCAAAATACTCCTTTAAACTCTTAGATCTTATTTTTCCACTAGTAGATAGATATGCTTCCAAATTTCCTGTACTTACTTTTGCCGTTTTAACTTTATTATGCTTATTTCTGTTCTTATTAATTGTTCCTATATAAATCAAAACACCTATAATTACAACAGGTATAAGCCATAAAATAACTTTCTTTTTCTTGCTCATACTATTCCTCCCATAAAACGCTATTTTAATCATTTTAGCATAAAATAACTTGAATATAAACTTATTTGCCCATAGACTTATAAAGTTCTCTTCAAACAAATTTAATATTTGTATCCATTAACAACATTTTTTCTTTCCAATAAATTCATAAAATCCATTTTAAACCCGTACACATCACATTTTATTTACCCAAAAAGTAAAAAACCAGATTTTCATCTGGTTTAAAACTGTTTATCCTTTATTACTGGTGCTTTATCTGGGAAAATCCTTATTTCCCAATTGCCCTTATCGTATTCATTCCATATATAATATTTTTTGTTTTTATTATTAGCATCATCCTGAAACTCTACTATTCCCTTGTAAAGAAAAGCCTTATAGCCTTCAGTACTTATATTCATAACTATATCATATTTTTTATTTTTATCTTCTATTATTTCTGCATTTATTTTGTTGTTTCTTATATCTTCCTTAAATTGCTCTATGTCTGAAGATAATAAGAACTTTCTTGCCTCAACGTCATCATTCAACTTTATCCCAATAGTGGATTTAGGGCTATAACTATTAGTGTATTTTTTCAATACTTCAATCAATGAGCCATAGTATACCTCCGAAAACTTTTCTGGAACTCTTATATTCCAAAAGTTCTTTATTATATCATTATCAAGTCTTCCTGAAACTAGATATACATTATTTTCCTCATCATATAAATTTCCACCACCACTTTTTTTATCTAGACCTACTATATATTTAAATTGGTGCACACTTTCATCATTTTCATACATCTCAAATATGTAATCTGGATTCAATGTAGTTTTACTACTTACCTTCTTAGAGGAAGATAAAATATCATACATATCACTTATAGCCTTCTTGTCTTCAACTATAAATCTAAATCCTTTATCTCTAGTACTTTGAATGACGATTTTATTAATTCTTCCATCTTTTATATACTGAAAATCTTCATTCATCAATCCCATTTTTACTTTTAACTTATCTATTTTATTACATCCAATGAAAACAAAAGGCAATGTTAATACTATAATGGCTATAAAAAATTTTCTCCAAAATTTCACCACTGCTTCTTCCTCCTGCTACTATATTTCTTTTTTAAATAACTTATCTATATTAAATACCAAAATGGCAAATATAACCATAATTATACTAATAAATTGTGAAGTGGAAAACATCCATACTGTTCCTCTAGGATCATCTCTTAAGAACTCCACTAAAAACCTACCAATACCATATAATATAAAGTACATGGAAAAAACTCTTCCCTCTTTTTCATTTTTCTTATCATACCATAATAAAAAAGCACAAAGGGCAAAATCAAAAATAGAAGAGTATATTTGAGTTGGATGTAGATGCACTCCTACTGGCGCAAAATCCGAATTTTTAAATTCCACACCAAGCCAGCTATTTGTAACTTTTCCATAGCAGCAGCCTGCTAAAAAGCATCCTATTCTTCCAAAACCTTGGGCTAATGGTATAGTTGGTATTACTAAATCAAATACATCTAGTACTCTCCATTTATTTTTTCTACTATAAAGATAAACACCTAAGGCTCCCCCTAATATTGCACCATATATAACAAAGCCATACTGCAAATCCTTAAGTATAGATGGATCTTTTAAAATATTCTTAAATTCAGTAATTATAAAGAGTAGTTTTCCACCTAATACACCTGATATTATTGCTATAATAGCCATATTACTTATCTTGTCCTCATTATATCCTCTTTTTTTAATCCTATAATTCAATAGTATAATTGCTGATAATATTCCTATAGCTATCATGGTGCCATAACCATATATCTTTATGCCAAACACCTCAAATAATACAGGTTTCATATTGTCACCCTCCTATTAAATAAAATAAAGAGAAGCTTAAACTTCTCTAATTTTAGAGAAGTTTAAGCTTCTCTTTTTTCTATTATATAAATTATAATACTTTACTTAAATTTAATCAAATGTTTTATGCATATCGTTTGTGTCAAGTTCTAGTGGGCAATTTTATTTTCTAAAATTTTATCCATTATAATATAGTTTTTGAATTTACTTTTACACTTTTTTAAATTTAATATTTCTAGCCTATATAAGGGGCTACGCCCCAGCCCGAAAGGGCGCACTTCACCTGCATAATTTTATACTTTTATTAAATAAATCCTAAGTCATTAAACCCTTTATTTTCAACTAAGGCTCTTATTGCCTTGCGACCATTTGTATTGGCGCAGCCTGTAAATGGCATCTTCCCTTGGTGTATTGGGTATACTTTGCCTTTACCAACTTTCTTATTTACATCAGCTGCTGTTAATGTAATCATTTCTGTTATTTTTTCTAGCTCATCATCTGAAATAACACTAGAACACATTTCATTTACTACATTGTATATTCTTTTACTTGCCTTTTCAGCTAGTATTTTAGCTAAATTATTAGCACCTCTAATTGACCAACTCATTTTTCTTCCTTTCATTCTTTGAGCTAATACATCACAGATATTATGCTCCATTGTGCCTAAATTTCTGTATTCTAATCCTTCCGGCGCCTTCGGCATTTTAATTTCTTTCCTTAGCTTATATGGCTTTAATCCTATCTTGTTATCAAAAAAATACATGTATAGCTTTTCTAATTTCTTAAATTTATTTTCATCGTCACTATACTTAATCATTAGATTTGTTATATACTCAAAGCTTTCTTCTACTTTTCCTTCATTTAACATTTTTATTAATTTATGAGCTTCTTTTTTATCTTGTATGGCTCTTATTATAGCCTGACTTCTATGAAATGGATCTAGTTGAAAATACACACCTTCTTCTCCTAAACTTTGTTTTATCCATGATGCTCCATCTCCATTTAAAATTCTTGTATCTATTTCATCTATATTATAAATTTCAGCAATACTAGCATCACTAAGCTCTTTAAATTTTTTACTACTATCAAAACTAGCCCAAGCTATTTTATTTTCAACTACATAAGCATCTTTACTACCATTTCTCTTCTTCCAGCCTTCATAGCTTACTCCAAGCTTCAGTTCTTTCTTTTTAGACTTTTTTCCTTTAGGTCTGTCTTTTCCTTGGATGCTCAACCAGATTCCATCCATTTCTTGAAACAAAACTTCAACTTCTTTCTTACCATTTAACTTTCCTATTTTGTTTAATAATATTTTTCTTTCCTCTTTTTCCTCTATTTTAGAACCTAGTTTTTGTACTACATTCCATACTGCCGTATGGCTGATTTCTTGGTTAGTTAGCTCTTTAATATTTTTTGCAGTGTTCCTATAAGAAACATTAGTCACATTATCTACCATCTTTTCTACTAATGTAGTTGAAATATGTCCTATTGTATCCATTTGCAAATATTCATCTAATAAAAATTTATAAGCTATTTTACCATCATCAGTTTCATACTCATATATACGTCTATCAAACTCTATATTTCCCATGATAGTTTTTAAGCAGGTATGTTTAAAACCTTTATTTCTATAAACCTTAGTATCTCTTTCATCCAACAACCTTCGGTCTAGGTGCGTTAGCACCTTTTTCATGAACCTACATGCTTCCTCACATGCATATTTATATATTTTTTTCTCTAAATCATTGAAAGTTATTGCTTTATCATTTAAACTTATAATGTACATAATATCACCCATTTCTGTATAGTCTCTTCAACTTACATTATAATGGATATATTGTGTACATGGGAGATACTTTTTTGTATCTCCTTTATTTTTTTAAACAGTAATTACTACTACCTTCGCCTACTAAAATTATACTCTAAGATGCATATCTACACTTTGAAAAGTACTTACTATTGTTTTAAAAACCTGTAGCATACTCTCTTTAAAATTAGCTTCATTTACAAAGAAAGAAAATCTCACGAATCCTTCTTTCTTAGGAATAAAATATTCAAAGGACCTATATATATTCTTATCTTTATCTACTATGGAATATGTTACTTCGTATCCCTTATTTCCACCTAAATCTATAGCATTCATCTTGTAGTTTTCTATGACATTTTGTTTTAAGGATATTTTCTCACTACTTTTTAAAAATTTCTCTAAACTCATATTTATATTCCAAACTTGAACTACTCCACGTATAACATTATCTTCTGAAATAAATTCATTATGATATATTATCTCATTACCAGTAAACTCTCTTATTCTTGTACTCCAATTTGCAGGAAGTTTATAGAGATACGTATTATCAAGCATATAATATTCTTTTAATGCCTTTATATCATTATGAATTAATGCTGTAAATTTTAGTTTTCCATCTAAATTTTTTTGAAAAACTACTAGAATAAACATAAGTCCTATTAAAATTAAAGATATTCCTACTCTTTTTCTATTTATCTTTATAACTTTTATCATTAATTTACCCCCGCATATAATTCATACAATAGTACTATATGCGTATATTTTTTTCTATATTACTTATTTTTCTTTATAGGTATTAATATGTTGTAGTTTTTAAAATCATAGAACATTATCCAATATCCTTGATTCTTATCTAAATTACAGCTCTTCATCCAAGTTACAAAGCCTGTTTTTCCCTTAAATGGTTGGCAATTTGGAGATTTATTTCCTGGTATTGCATACATTATATATTTAATTTTACAATTTTCATCATACTTATATCCTACTAAATAATGCTTATATTCTTTTATATAAGGATAATATTTTATCATAGGATAATGCATAACTACATACTTTTGGTAGTTACTCATATCACACATATGCTCTATATCTTCTACATCTATTTTATACCATACGCTTTTTTGTATTTTAGGGAAAATGTCCACATATTTTTTAAATCCTTCACCTAAATTTTCAAAAAATTCCTCCATAGAATTCATATAACATTTATTTTTTCTAAATTCTTCTTTGTGCTCATATATATTTTCTTTTCTATCTTCTTTGATTTCTTCTTTATTTTCTTTCATATATTCTTTGATTTCTTCTTTATTTTTTTCCCTATCTTCCTTTATTTCTTCTTTATTTTTTTCTATAATTTCCTCTGAGACTTCAGTTTTCTCACAATTTTCATCCTTGTACTCTTCATTTCTCTCTTCCTTATTAATCTCTAATTCTTCTTTATTAACGTGTAATTCTTTCTTGGAATTTTGTTCTTTCCCGTTACTACTTTTTTCATTTTCTATCTTATCCTTTTTATCTTCATCCCTATTTATATTATCTTTAATATTTTCTCTCTCTTCTAATTCTTCTGTATCCTTGTTTACAACTACATTTTTCTCTTCTTTATTAGAATTCACTGAAACCTTGGATTCTTTAACAGCCTCTTTTACTTTTTGCTTATTTTTCTCAATTTCTTCTTCATAGGTTTCAAATATGTTCCCCAAATCCCTTTTATCATTTATATTTATAATGTTATAAGTTTTCCAGTCTTTTGGTATATCTGTAGTAATAAATCCGCTCATTAAAGATATGACGTTATTATCCATTATTCTAGCTATAGAAGCTCCTATAACCTTGTCTACTGATGTATTACTTCCTCCTATATTTTCTTCATCATATTCATAACTCACATCAGCTCTGCCCTGTTCATCTAAATTTATATTGCCTATATTTATTAAGCTCCTACATCCCTTTTTACCGCATATAAGTAACATAGAATACTTATCATCAGGCTTTAGATTTTGAACATAATAGGATATTTTGCACTTTGAATTCTTTATTTCTATTTTAGCATATCCTGTAGGAGTTTTACCTGAAGATAATCCAAAGCCTCTTTCATCTTCTTGGAGTATGATAAAATATCTACTATAACTTTTTTTAGAAGCCAAAATTAGTCCCCCCATTGATATTATTCATTATAATATATGTGAGACTTTCAAAAAAGTGAACCTACTTATAAAATTATTTACTTAACTTATATATTTCATTAGTCAAATCACCAAATTCTTCTATACTCAAAGTTTCTCCTCTTCTTTTTGGATCTATATTTGCTTTTTCAAAAGCATACTGTAATTTTTCCTTATCTAAACCTATATTTTTGAGTCCATTCCATAAAGTTTTTCTTCTCATGCTAAAAGCATCCCTAACTACCCTAAAAAATAACTTTTCATCTTCCACATGAACTTTAGGAGTTTCTGTTCTCTCTAGCCTTATTACCATAGAATCTACTTTAGGGCTTGGTATAAAACATCCTGGTGATACTTTTCTTAAAATCTTAGTATTACAAAAATATTGAACCAATAATGTAAGAGCTCCATAATCCTTACATCCGGGCTTTGCATCTATTCTTTCCGCTACTTCCTTTTGTATCATTATAGTTAGTGACTTAAATTTATATTCTCCCGTAAGTAAATTGGATATTATTGGAGTAGTTACATAATACGGTAAATTTGCTACAACCTTCACACTTTTTTCTTGGCCAATTATTTTATTAAAATCAACCTTTAGAGCATCTTCATGTATAAGTTGAAAATTTGAATATTCTTTTAGTTCTTCTGAAAGTATTGGTATAAGTCTAGAATCTAATTCTATGGAGCACACTTTTTTAGCTTTCTCTAACAAAACCCTTGTTAATGTTCCTACTCCTGGTCCTATTTCTATTACTAAATCATCCTCTCCAACTTCTGCTCCATTGACTATATCATAAAGAACCGTATCATCAATCAAAAAATTTTGGCCTAAACTCTTGCTAAATTTAAATCCATATTTCTCTACTATATTTTTAGTTTTAAAGTTCTCCATCTTTAATCTCCTTATCAATTTTTTCTATGGCTTTTACAAACTCTTCTTTAGATATACCATAGTTATTTAACCTTGATAAAAATTGGTTAGCATTACCATAACCTATCCCTAGTTCCCTTCCAACTCTATCTCTTCTATCCTTTGAATTATTATATCCACTTAATTTAAAATAAAGCATATCTTCTATAGTAAACTCCTGTGTCTTTTTCTTCTGCTCACATTTAGCCTGTTCTAATGCTTTCCTTATGATCTCTGGACATGCATTTTCAACGCCTATGTCGCCATCCCTAGTTCCATCTATTTTTGATATGTATGCATGCTTAATACCTGGTACCCTCTTAGATATTATTTTTCTAATTTTCTCTCCTGCAAAATCTGGATCTGTAAAGACTATAACTCCTTGTCTCTTTTGTGCTTCTTTTATTTTATCTATTACTTTTTTATTTATACCAAATCCACCTACTGCTATAACTTCTGCCTCCACAGCTTTTTTTACTGCTGTAATATCATCTCTACCTTCCACCACAATAATTTCTTTAATCATAAATAACTCCTCCAAAAAATTCTTTTCAAATAATATTTTCTTTCTTTTTATTACATATGTCAATGAAAAAAAGGAGCTATATAGCTCCTTTTAACTATTTTAGAATGTATACGTTGACCTGTTTTACACCCCAGTTATTTGCTTGGGAATTTGTAGTAAAAAATACATCTATTATATTTCCCTTTATAGCACCACCTACATCCTCAGCTATGGCAAGACCATAGCCTTCTACATAAACCTTTGTTCCTAAAGGTATAACTCTTGGATCTACGGCTATAGTACTATAACCACTAGGATTTCTCCTTGCTCTTGTTCCAGTAGCTGTTATTCCGTGGTATGGGTCTCCTGACCCTTTTCCTGTACAGGCTTCGTTAGCAGTGTATGCAGTAGACTTCATTCTAATGACCTTCCTAAAATTCAATTTTGAACTTCCATTTCCACTTCCACGTGATGGTCTTATAACTCCCATAGTTCCTACTGCAACCAATTTATTAACTGGTTTTTTAGTTACACTTTCACTTACTACCCTTCGAGAAACTTCCTTTCCATTTTCATATACTACTCTTGTGGCTATAACTTTTTCACCTTTTTGTCCTGCCTGAATAACTTTCTTCTTTCCTTCTTCTAGGTTACTATCCTTTTTCACCACTGTAGTAAAATCCAATGCTTTATTTTCTTTAACAACTTTAGAAGTAACTCTTGTGATAGAAATATCCATTCCATTAGTAATTTTGTTATCTATAGATGGCTGTACTCTATCTTCTTTCTCCACTTTAATGCCTTCTTGATCTAGCATATCTTCAACAGTATCTTCAGCTGTTACTATGGATAAAATTTTCCCATCTACATCAACTTTGACCTTTACTGCCTTCTTTATATTTATTTTATCTCCGTCTTTTACTTCACTGTCCAAATTCACACTAATTTTGTCCTTATTCTCTATCCGTATATTATTGTCTGCTAGAATTTTCTTTAAGTCACTTCTATAGGTAACTACTTTTTGCTCTTTTCCGTCAATTACTACTGAAACTGTCTTTTTTATGGTAGCAATCCCTAAAGTTACTCCTATAATTAACAGGATTACTACTAGCACAGCTACTGGACCCTTAGCAAAGCATTTATTAGACAGGTCCCTTGCTTTCTGTTTCATAGTAAACTACCTCCCTTTGGCATAGACAAAATTTATTATATAGACTTTCGCATATTTTGTCAAATTTCCATGCCTCTTGTCATATTAACCAATGCATCCCATGCATAAAATATATATAAAATTATTAAAATAATAATAGCTATAAGCACCAAAATAGTTACCTTTTTATTCCACATATAATATTAAATACATTCTACACTAAATTTATATTTTAAACAAGCTTTTTGTATTTTGTATTGTAATTTTCTCTATATCTTCTGTGGATATATTCTTAATCTCTGATATTTTTTTTATTATAAATTCAATATAATCAGATCTATTTCTTCTTCCTCTATAAGGAACTGGTGCCATATATGGGCAATCAGTCTCAACTAATATTCTATCCATAGGAACGGATTTTAATACCTCTATGATTTTTTTAGAATTTTTAAAAGTCACCACTCCAGTACATCCTATATAGTATCCTAACTTTAAACATTCTACTGCAAACTCCGGACTTCCTGAAAAACAGTGTACAACACCCTTCACTTCTGGAAACTTTTTAATTATTTCTAGAGTATCCCCATGTGCATCTCTGTCATGTATAACTACAGGGAAATTCAATTGTTTAGCTAATTCCATCTGCTTTACAAAGGCATCTTTTTGAACTTGTCTTTCAGGATTTTCTTCATAATAATAATCCAATCCTATTTCGCCTATAGCTTTTACTTTAGGATTTTTAGCTAGTTCGCTTAATTCATCTAAAACATTATTATCTAATTTATCAGCATATTCGGGATGAATTCCTACCGCAGCATAAAAAAAATCATATTTATCAGCTAATTTAACTGAATCTCTCGCCCCTTCTATAGATGCTCCACAATTTAAAACACCAATAATATTATTTTTTTCAAGCTCACTAATCACTTCTTCTCTGTCTTCATTAAAAGATTCGTCATCGTAATGAGCATGTGAATCAAAAATCATTACTTTCCTCCTCAGTTCATCTAATATTTATTCTATTAACTATATCTATTAACTATAGATGATAAAATTTCCTTTTATACATTCACAAAACCATGTCATGATTTTATCATCTATGGTTATGAATTTTTATAGTTTTACACTTTAATTATATTAATTTTAATTTTAATTAATTACTATTAACTCATAATTTCTATTTCCTAACCCAATATCTTCACCATGTTCTACACTACATTTCCAATCAGTATTTACATATAATCCATTAAATTTATCTTCACCTTCATGTATATGCTTTTCCTCTAATTCACTACCCTTTGCAACTGGAGAATTATTTACCATATCCACAGAAGCCATATCTAACGCTACAGGATCAAAGGATGCTGCAATACCTATATCCGGTACTATTGGTACATCATTATGGGACCAACAATCACAATTAGGTGACACATTCATTATAAAATTTATATGTAAGTTAGGTTTGTCTTTAACTACAGCAAATGCATATTCCGCTATCTTTTCATTAGCAATATCCGCAGCCTCATCCCATTTTACTAATGCCGCATTAAATTTACATACTGCAACACATTGACCACAGCCTATACATTTATCATAATTTATATCTGCACTTTTATTCTTATCAAGAGTTATTGCCTGAACTGGGCAGTGTTTTATACATGACCTACAAGCTACACATTCATCTTTCTTAATCCATGGTTTAGAAGCTGAATGCATTTCCATTTTGCCACCTCTTGAGCCAGAACCCATTCCAAGATTCTTAAGTGCTCCACCAAATCCCGTCATATCATGTCCTTTAAAGTGGTTCATAGAAATAACTATATCTGAATCTGCTATAGCTGTTCCGATTTTGGCAGTTTTACAATGTTTACCATTTATTTCTATTTCTCTATAACTACTTCCCTTTATTCCATCTGCTATTATAATATGACATCCTACAGTTAAAGGATTAAATCCATGTATATAAGCAGTTTCTAAATGATCTAATGCATTTGCCCTTTTACCAGTATAAAGTGTATTTGAATCTGTCAAAAACGGCTTTCCACCTAGCTCTTTTATTAATTTAACTACCTCAGCAGCATAATTAGGTCTTATATACGCTAGATTTCCTGGTTCACCAAAATGTATTTTTATAGCTGTAAATTTATCCCTAAAATCTATGTCTTTTATACCAGCCTGTATTAATAAGCTATTAAATTTGTCTATTAAATTTCTACCTGACTTTGTCCTCAAATCCATAAAGTAAACCTTTGACTTTTCCATACTTTATCACCCTCACCTATTAAATATTAATACAATTATACACCACTTTATAGTCATTGCAAAATAAGAATATTGTGATGTAAGTGTCATAAGAAAAATCTGTCTTTAAGGTAACAATAAATATATTTATTGTTACCTTAAAGACAGATTTTTCGTTTCATACGTACATTACTTATAAGGGAGACAGCCTACTAAAGGAGAATTTTCCTCCGCTATGCTACAGAAAATCTTTTATTGGTGACAGCCAGCCTAAATATTAAAGCTAAGATTTATACAAGCTAATGCCTTACGGAAAAATATATTAAATTTCTTAGCTATACTGAAATTTGACTTTCATGCTTTTTGAAGAAGTCCATACGAGGTTCCAAATATTTTAGTTTATGGTTCAAGGCATCTTCTATAAATGTGTATATTGGAGCAAATATATAATCCCAATTCCAAAGCTTTTCATTTACCTTTAGATATTCTCTTACCAATTCACAGCTACTTGGTACAATTGGATGAAGTAAGGTAATAGCAGTTCTTACAGCATGGAATGCATCTATTAATATTTGCTTACGTAGATTATCATCTCCATTACCATCTGCAATTTTCATGTTATTTGCCCAATACTTATTCATATTTCGAATATAGCTGTCTAAAACATAAATTACACTATGGAATTCGTGATTGTACATGTGTCTTTCATAGGTAATAATAGTTTCATTAGACTCTTCTATAATTTTGCTACTAACTTCTCCTACTGGTATGGTGCTATCATAATGTTTTTGTGCAGTGTAAAAACAAGAACGAACAAGTCTATTAAATACATTAGTCAATAAATTACCATCTTTTAAAACTGTATCTGGACCTTCTTTATCTTCTTCTGCCATAAATGCTTGCGGTGCAAAACTAACACTTTTCTTTGATAGTCCAAGGCTTAAAAAATGCATACGTAACTGTTCTGCTGTATAGTGCTCCAACAAATCTCTTGCCATAGGTGGCTTAATGGCACTACTACTGCTTGCCTTTTTATTCATAAATAATAGATGATTATTTGCAATTAAATGAGGAAGATAAATATGATGCCAATCTACTTTATCTTTACTATTAACACCTAACAATGCCATAAACATTGCCATCTCTGCAATTGCGTAAAAATAAATATTATCCTCACCTATAAATTGATACACCTTTGCCTCCTCAGAATGCCACCAGGTTTTCCATTCCTCAGAATCTCTGCCTATAGCTTCAAGATAAGTTTTAGTAAAAGAAATAGGTGCCCAAAGGGACTCTGGCCAAACCCAAAAAGTTAAATCCTTAAGATTATCTTTTTCAGGCACCTCAATACCCCATTCAACATTTCCTGATACCCTAAAAGGCACTAGTGTTTTACCTGTTCTAAAACGAATTCCCATTTTATCAAATACTTTTCTTGCCAAATCTCTATCATTAAGATTATCAAATACAAAAGTAATAGAGGGTTTCTTTGGCTCATCAATTATTGTGTGCTTGGGTAATTTCTCTTCTAAATCTGAAATACCTTCTAACTGCTTACGTTTAACATAAATAATTGGCTTCTTTAAAAATTCTTCAACAGTATTTAGTAAATACTTACGCCAATTAGAATGTGTTCTTAAATAATCTACTCTATCACTTAAAATGTCATTATACTCATCTAATTTAAAATACCAGTTGGTCACATCCCTTAATTCTGGTGTTTTACCTGATAAAATACTCTTTGGTTCTATGAGTTCACTTGGCATATATTGATGTCCTAAGGAACACTCATCAGCATAGCCATTATCTGAAGTACATCCTTCTATAGGGCATTTGCCAACTACTTGTCGTCCGTTTAAGAATACTTTAAAATCAGGATCATAAAATTGAGGGGAAGATAGCTTAACTAAATACCCACCTTCATATAGCTTGTTGAATACTTCTTCAGATATTTCCTTGTGTATTTCTCCAGCTCTATCAAGTGCAGAAGCCCCATATAGATTTAAGCTCATTTCATATTTATCTAGTACTTCTTTTTGTTTATTATGATTTTCACGAACATAATCTTCTATGGTATCCTTATAATTATTTTCATCTACAACTTTTCTATAGCTTGCTGAAATTGGTGAGCCATAGCAATCTGTTCCTGATACAAATATAACATTTTCTTCACCAATTCTATCTCGTAAAAACCTTGCGAAAACGTCTGCGTGTACAAAGACACCTCCTACATGGCCAAAATGTAATTCTTTATTACCATAGGGCATACCAGCAGTTACTACAGCTTTTTTAGGAAATATAGGTCTTTTTATTTCTCTTTTTTCCATAACAAACACTCCTTAAAATATAATTGCTGTTTTTTCAGTAAAAAACCGTAAAAAAAACACCTCCTACAATAAATTTGTAGGGGCGAATTATACCGCGTTGCCACCCTATTTCATTAATATGTCGCCATACTAACCTTATCAAGTACAAAATATACTCTAGTTCTGTAACGTGAACAAACGTCATAGCATCACTTATTTTAAAAATAAGATCCGTATGCAGCTCCGAGACTTGTTTCGTTAAATTTTCCACTGTTCCATCTCAGCACCTGAAACTCTCTGTAAGTTTACAAAATAACTACTTCTCTCTTCATTGCCTTCATTTTTTTAAAATTATAATAAATAAATATTTTTATGTCAAGTTTTAAGAAAATTGTGAAGCAATACATTGAAGAAAAATCTGATTTTAATTCCGTAATAAATGTATAATTTGGGACTGTTCACAATACGCCAAGAACTTCTAAATGTCCCACAGTTAAAGCCCCTAAAGCTTTCAAACTCACTCGTTCCTCGTTCAAACATGAAAGCTTCTTAACGGGTCTTTAACTGTGAGACATAAGAAGTTCTAGGGCTAGTTCAATAGTCCTAAATTCCACATTTATTACTACATTAAAATCAGATTTTTAGTTTAATATGTATGTGATTTGGGAGGAGAAGCCTACTAAAGGAGGATTTTCCTCCGCTATGCTATGGAAAATCTTTGATTTATAAAAAAGAGAGCGCTCATATTATTTTTTAGGCGTAACCTTTCGAAAAGTTATATGATACTTATGAAAATAAGATAATAGCTAAAATTTAATTCATTTTACCGTGAGGCATAGGGTTGTATAAATTTTAGTTTTAGTATTTTCGCTGGCTATCGCCAATAAAAGATTTAAGTTAAGCCAAAAAAGATAACATAATTTCACGTTGTGAAATTATGTTATCTTTTTTAAATTGTAAAATTTTTCGTAATGCAATGAAGAAAAATTATCCTTTACTAGCCCTCTAGCACACTGGCCATAAATTGCGTAGCAATTTATGGCTTACAGTGATGCAATTAGGGATGAAACTAATCCCATAATTCCTCCTAAAACTCCTCCTAGCCAAGTAATGGCACTAAGTTCCTTGCTAGCTATTTCTAAAATTATTTTTTCTGCAAAAACCACATCAAAGGAATTTATCCTTTCCTCAGTAATGCCAGCTATATCTAACGCTTCTATTACTGACTCTGCCTCATTTTCAATAAATCTATTATAAAGATTTTTTGTCATACCATAGGAATATTGTGTAATAGTATCTTCATGTCTCTTAAATATATTTTTAAGCGGCTTATGAAAAATAGACTTTATAAAATTTTCAATAATATTCAGAAGTTTTCCACAAAAAACTTCTCCAGATAGAATTTCATCTATTTTTTTGTGGATAAATCTGTTTAAATCTTCACTATATTCTTTATTTAATTTAATAATTATATCTCTTAAATTATTGTTATTTTTAATTTTATCTTTAAATATATTCTCTAAAGACTTTATATTTTCTTCTTTTGTAAATTTATCACTAATTAGATTTCCTATAACTCTTGCAGTTTCCTCTTTTCCTTCTTCAGAAGAATTTACAAGTACATCATTTAAATCCTTTTCTAAAATTTTATCTACTACTTCCCCTAATAACACTATAATTTCTTGTTTATTTTCTTCCTTAGCTATAAAATCATTTAAAATATTCATAGCCTTTTCATGTAGCGATTCCTTATTTAAAAACATAGCTATCATAGGATTTAAATTTTTACTTATAGCCTCTTCAATTATATCCTTTATTTTTGCTTGAGCTTTTTCACTATTTAACATTTCTTCTATTGAAGCACAAATATTATCTTTTTTATTATACATGTATACTTTTAAATTGTTTACTGCACTCTGGGGAATAACATCTTTTATCTTTTTAGAACTCTCTTCTAATTTTTTTAATTCTTTCATCAGTATATTATTTAATTTTTCTTCCATTTTCCCACTGTTTTTGTATTGTAAAGCTGCAGATAGTAATTTTTCATTTATTTTATTATAAATACCACTTTCAGTTAAAACTTCTGTACTCTTATTTAAATTTTCCTCTATGTACTCTTCTATATATTTAACCATAGCATTTTTTGATTTTTCATTTCTTATACTATTTAATATGTATTGGTTTAAATTTACACTTAGATAACTGCATATTTCATCTGATTTTCCATCTGAAAATTCTTCAACCAATTCACCTAATGTATTTTCTGAGTCTTTTAAACTTTCAACTTTATTGAAAACCCATGCTTCTAATTTCTTATTTATCTTTTCACTACATAGGGATTTAACCATAGTTTCCTTTGTAAGCAAGTGATTTCCTATAGCTTCCCCTACACTTTTAGCTATTCTGCTTTTTTCCTTAGGTATTAATCCGGGAGTAAAAGGTACTTTAAATCCTAAAAATTTCTTTTCTTCATAAGGCCTAAAAAGCATTTTTATTGCTAACCAATTAGTAATATATCCTATTATAGCTCCTGTTAACGTCGTTATTAAAACTTTCATAATTTTAATTTCTCCCCTTTACTTCTGTATATTTCTCATGTTTTTTATTATATATGTTTTTAAGTTTTCACTACAACAAATAATTTTAGTACATTTAATGATTTTAGTAAATGCCTAATTAATAATACTTTAATCCCTAAACAACTATATAATAAAAATTTAAAATTTTATATTCAAGTAGTAACAAAAATTATCAATTGCAGATAATACTACAAATTAAACATAAAGAAAACTTTCTAGTTTTTTTATACAGTATTATGGATAAATTAAGATAAAATAAATTAAGGATAAGTTTATATTTAACTTATCCTTAATCTAATATTTATTTTTATAAAGTGAAAAGCAAAATTTAATTTTTTATTTCAATTAAATATTAGGTACATGAAAATAAATAACAAGTCAAAGATGCTGGTATATTTTGTGTCAGACAAGGAAACAGGTTCCACCGCTAGTAGAACTATCGTTGGGTTCTGCTGACGCAGTATGACGCAAAATAGACTAGCATACTGACTTGTTATTTATTTGAATGTGCCTTATATTGAAGTTATTCACAGGAATATATTTCTTTATGAGTGTTATCTTTCATTAAAAATATCTTTTCAATTTCTTCACTTATTATAGAACTTATATCCCCTTCATAACTGAATTTTACACCTATCCCACAATTAGAACTTAATTTCCTTGGCACAGGCATCATCTCACTTGGTATTTCATTTTTAACTAAAAATCTATTGTATTTTACTGCTCCTGAATGAGTAAAAAATACCGCAATATATTCCATAAATTATTTCCTCGCTGTAATTACAAAATCCTCTTCTTTTTCTTTTACGTCAACGTTATATCCAGCATTTTTTAAGAATCTTTGAACATTTCCCTTGGCTGTATTATTATCCACAATTATTTCTATTCCTTTAGGACTTTGTTCTATTCCTTTTTTAGCCATTAAAACTGGTTGTGGACATGACATTCCTCTAGCATCAATCTGCATTTACACTCACATCTCCTTTTGCCTTAAAATTCATGGATTTTTCCATATTGAAATAAGACACTGTAAGAACTACTATAAATCCTATAATTACTGCAACTTTACCATTTGGAGTAGGACCCTTTCCACTGGAAGCTAATGAGAAGTTATGGCAGAAAGCTGCTCCTACTAACATTCCCAATACTGCCATTACAGAATCTATATTTCCTTCAGCAGATAAAATTAATTGTCTTAAAGGACATCCTCCTAAAAGTACTGAGCCCCATCCGGCTAATACCATTCCTAAAAAATTCCATAAAGCATCATTATGTGCTATTGGCTGTTTTAAAAATCCAATTTTAACTTGTCCAAACATTAAGTTTCCTATTAAAGTAAATACAAATATAGATAAGAATCCTGTTAATAAATAGCTATCCTTAAACATTATTAAATCTCTTATACCGCCAACCATACAAAGTCTTGTTTTCTGAGCTACAATTCCTACTATTAATCCAGCTCCTAAAGCTAACCATATTGGTGCATGCTTTGAACCTGGACCTTCTTTACTAAAAAATATAAAAGCTGGTGCTGCAAATAGTAAAGCTATTAATATAACATTTACCACTGGAAATAAGTATCCCTCAAAATTTGATAATTTATAATTTCTTTTTAAAGTAAATCCTTTATTTAAGAAGAATATACCAACTGCTATACCAACTGCAAATCCTGCTATTCCCAATAAAGCATTTAAATCTCCTCCAGCAAGTCTTAATACCATTCTTAACGGACAGCCTAAGAACATTAAAGCTCCTACCATTACTACAAATCCTAAGATAAATCTTATAAATGGAGAAGATCCACCTCTAGCGCTGAATTCCTTGCTTCCAATAGCCATTAAAAAAGCTCCTAGTACGATACCTATAACTTCTGGCCTTATATACTGTACTACTGGCGCTCTGTGTAGTCCTACAGCCCCTGCTATGTCTCTTATGAAACAAGCTATACACACTCCCATGTTACCAGGATTTCCGAACTTTACTAATATTGCTGAAAGTATTCCCACTACTGCTCCAGCAAATATTATGCCTTTTTTACCTGACATGTTATCCCTCCTTCAATTTTTTAAAATATCATATTAATCACATAATTATTGCCATCTTGATTGTAACAATTATACAAACATAAGTTAAATAGTTTATATCTATAGTAATAAAGATATCTATTACTATTTCATATAGAATTATGTACTAGAATTAATATAAAATTATATTTGTATAATTATTAAAAACATTGCTTTATGTTACACTTAATATATACTTATTTTTTCTTTAGTGTTAACTGATAAATTTTATAATTACATAATCAGCATATTGTAATATCTTAAGTTCACATAAATAGCCATAAAATATTTATTAGGAGGGTTTTAAATGGATAATTTATACTTAGATAATGCTGCCACTTCATTTCCTAAGCCAAAGCAAGTAGCCGACAGCATATATAACTACACATTAAATATAGGATGCAATGTAAATAGAGGTGCTTATTCCTCTGCTTATGCTGCAGAAAATACTCTATTTGAAACAAGAGAGCTTCTATGTGAATTATTTAATTTTTCCATAGAAGAAAACGTTATATTTACTAAAAATGTAACTGAAAGTTTAAATGTATTAATAAAAGGATTTATTAAACCTGGTGATCACATAATAGTTTCTTCTATGGAACACAATGCTGTAATGCGACCTATCACTTCTCTTTCTAAATTAGGTGTTAGTTTTTCTAGGGTTCCCTGCAATAATGATGGATTTTTAAAATTAGATGAAATAGAGAATTTAATCAAACCTAATACTAAAGCTGTAATAATGACTCATGCTTCTAACGTTTGCGGTACTATTCTTCCTTTAGAAATAGTAGGTAGCCTTTGCAAAAAACATAATTTATTTTTTATTATAGACTCTGCTCAAACTGCAGGATTCTTAGATTTAGATTTTAAAAAGCTGAATGCTGATGCCATAGCTTTTACTGGGCATAAGGGACTTATGGGTCCTCAAGGGATAGGTGGTTTTTTAATAAATGATAAGCTTAATTCCTTAACTAACCCACTTGTAGAAGGCGGCACTGGAAGCCTGTCAGAATCTGAATCTCAACCAAATTACATGCCAGACAAATTCGAAAGTGGTACCATGAACCTACCTGGAATTTTCGGTTTAAATGCAGCACTTAAATATATAAATAATGTAGGTTTAAACTCCATAAGGGAAAAAGAGCTAGCTCTCACAGAAAAATTTATAAATGAAATTAAAAATATAAAAGGAATAAACTTAGTAGGTAAGGAGAATATAGAAGGAAGAACTGCTGTAGTCTCTTTAGACTTTACTAATTTAGATAATGGAGAAGTTTCTCACCTTTTAAACAGTGATTTTCATATTATGACTAGATGCGGTCTTCACTGCGCTCCATCTGCACACAAAACTCTTGGCACTTTTCCAAGAGGTACTGTACGTTTCAGCTTTAATCATTTTAACACACTTAAAGAAATTAAATACGCTGTTGATTCTATTTATAATTTGATTAAACGACAATAGAAAAGTAGTAATCAATTATTAACTTAATCAACGGCAAAACATTTGTATGTTAGTAAGATGATATTTTTTATTTATTTCATTGAAAAAAATAAAAAACATTATAGAAAGAACCGCAATTTGCGTATATCACAAATTTACGGTTCTCATTTTTATTTTATTTAAGTCTTTCAATAATTCTACAAACGAAGTTAATTTCTCCAAATAACTAAAACACTGACACACTGGCCAACTAGCTCACTAACTTCTAGCACTCTAGCCCCCTAAAACCTTAACTCTCTCCTTGCCTCCCTCAAACATAAAGAATAAAATATCAATTAATGTAGATTTTCCATAGAAAATCCTCCTTAACTAGCACACTAGCCCTGTGACACACTAGCCCACTAATTCCTATCTTACTTGGCTTCCAGTTGGTAGTTCACCAGGAATACTTACAGTAGATAATTTGCTGTCGTCATCAGTAGATGCTGCAAGTATCATTCCTTGTGAAAGTTCTCCTCTTAATTTAACAGGTTTTAAGTTAGCAACTAATACTACATATTTTCCTACTAAATCTTCTGGTTTATAGTATTTAGCTATGCCAGATACTACCTGTCTTTCTTCTCCATCTAAATCAACTTTTAATTTTAAAAGTTTGTTAGCTTTTTTAACTGGCTCACACTCTAAAACCTTAACAACTCTTAAATCAATCTTATCGAAGTCATCTATAGTTATTTCTGGCTTTAATGGCTGCATAGGTTGAACTTTCTTTTCCTCTGCCTTTTCAAGTTGCTCTTGTCTTATTTTTTCTAACTCTTCTAATTTCTTTTCCACATCAATTCTTGGGAATAAGTTTTGTCCCTTGTCTACCTTTGTTCCGGCTTTAGTTCCATCAAAAGATGCTAGTGTATCCCAAGAAGTAAGTTCAACATTTAACTTTTCATTTATTTTTTCACTAGTTTCTGGTAAGAAAGAGGATACAAGTACCGATACAAATCTTATGGTTTCTGAAAGATTATAAAGTACTGTTCCCAATCTTTCTTTTTTATCCTCTTCTTTAGCAAGTACCCAAGGCATTGTTTCATCTATATATTTATTTGCTCTCTTTATAAGATCCCAAATGTGATCTAATGCTTCTGGTATTTTATAACTATCAATAGATTCTTCTACTTTCTTTGGAGTAGCTAATGCTAAAGAGATTATTTCATTGTCTATATCCTCTTTAGCTGTTGGTGCAGGCATTACTGAATTAAAATACTTCTGAATCATAGCTACAGTTCTTGAAACTAAATTTCCAAGATCATTAGCTAAATCTGAATTAGTCTTATTTATGAATTTTTCATTTGTAAATATTCCATCAGATCCAAATGGTATTTCATGAAGTAGATAATATCTAACTGCATCTGTTCCAAATTCATTTACAAGGATTTCTGGGTCCACTACATTTCCTTTTGATTTGGACATCTTTCCTCCATCAACCAAAAGCCATCCATGTCCAAATACTTGCTTAGGTAGTGGTAAATCTAAAGCCATTAACATAATTGGCCAATAAATTGTATGGAACCTTATAATATCCTTTCCAACAAGATGCACATCTGCAGGCCAATATTTTTCCATTAAATCTTCCCTAGAATTTTGGTATCCAAGAATAGATATATAATTTGAAAGCGCATCTATCCAAACATACACCACATGTCCTTTATCAAATTCCACAGGTATCCCCCAGTTAAATGAAGTTCTTGATACACAAAGGTCTTGAAGTCCTGGCCTTAAAAAGTTATTTAACATTTCATTTTTTCTTGACTCTGGTTGTATAAAGTGAGGATGTGTTTCTATATATTCTATAAGTCTATCTGCATATTTAGACATTTTAAAGAAATATGCTTCTTCCTTAGCCTTTTCTACTGGTCTTCCACAATCTGGGCACTTTCCATCTACAAGTTGAGTTTCTGTCCAAAAAGATTCACATGGAGTACAATACCATCCCTCATAACTATCCTTATATATATCTCCTTTTTCATAAAGCTTATTGAATATTTTCTTAACTGTTTCAATATGATAGTCATCAGTAGTTCTTATATACTCATCATAGCTTATATTCATTATGTTCCAAAGATGCTTTATAGTTTCTACTATTTCATCTACATAAGCTTTAGGTTTAACTCCTTTTTCTTCTGCTATTCTTTGAATTTTTTGTCCATGCTCATCAGAACCTGTCAAAAACATTACATCATATCCAGTAAGCCTTTTAAATCTAGCCACTGCATCTGCAGCGACAGTTGTATATGTGTTTCCTATGTGTAATTTTGCTGATGGATAATAAATTGGCGTAGTTATATAAAAAGTCTTCTTATTTTCCATTTTTCTACCTCCCTTAATTATATTATGGTTTTTAAATATACATATTAAAAATACACAATTAAAAACGCCTCTATATGAATTTTTATCTCCACATAGAGGCGTAAATATACGCGGTACCACTCTAATTTATCACTAATTTTATAAAAGTGACCTCAAACAGATGACTATCATCATCCTGCAGTATAACGTCTGCTTCCGTACTGCCCTACTAAAAATTCAAGCAGTCTGTTCAGGGGCCATGTTCATAAGTTTCTATATTGCTGGCTTTCACCTAATCCAGTTCTCTTTAAATACCTCCACTTACTACTCTTCCCATCATAACATTTAAATAAATATAATTAACAGTCCAAATTCACCCTATAGCTCAATTGTCTACATAAGCATATTAAAATTTGAATTTAAGTTAATGATATAATATACTAATTATTATGTCAATACTATATTATCTAATTTCTGCAATTGGTAATTTGCATTACTATTTTAATAATGAATTTAAAATGTAAAATATAGAATTTGTTCAATTTATTTTATTAAAAACTCCCAGGATTTTGTACTTCACTTTAAATTTTCAATTTTGTTTTATTGTTTTACATTATCATATTTAAAATATATACTTGCCCCTGCTAACCTTTCATAAGTCTTTATATCATAAACTATTTTTCTTCTTTTAAAAAATACAAAAGATATAGCTTCCCAAAGAAAAACCCATCCACCAATATTAACGCCTTGAGATAAGGTGACATAAACAATTTCATTTTTAGCAAAATTAGCCATAATATATGAAAGAGCTAAAAATATAAAAGCAACTATTATGTATCCTAAGTATTTCTTATAGGACTCTTTTAAAACCCTTCTTTCTGTATGATAATAAAAAGAATAGTAAGTTTTTAATCCAGATACTATTATCCTCTCTCTATTTTTATCTTGTATCTCCTTTGGGAGATAAAAACATATATCTATATCATACTTTAAAGGGATATCTTCAGAACAACTCTCCAAAAAAAACACTAACTCTGGATCTATATCTCTTTTTTTAAAAGATGCATGATCCCAATCGTTAAAAATATCTGTATATTTATCTAAAGAAATCTCTATAATATAATTACCTGTATTAGGATTAACTTCGTATATTTTACTTAAATAGTTTGTCTTCTTCTTATAAAACTTCTTTATATCCAGACTATTCTCTCCTTCCAAACCTTAAAATATAAAATTACTTATTGCTTAATTCATCTACTATATCTTCTATTTCTATTATACACTTATATAGTATTTCCCTTTTTTCCTTATTTAATTTATTAATAATTTTATCCAAGCCTGAAAGTTTATTTTCTAATTCATTATTTAAAACTTCAATTCCTTTTGATGTTAAACTATAAAAAGTATTTCTTCTATCATTAGGGTCTATTTCTCTATAAGCTAACTCATCATTACACAACTTATTAAGCATTATACATAAACTTGAAGTAGATACATGAGTTTTTGCGCTTAAATCTTTTAAAGCACATTTCTGTGCATTTTTTAAAACTATCATAGTTCTAAATTGTTGCATAGTAATCATAGGATTGTCACAATTCTTTTTTTGACTTTTATCTAACTCTACCCTTGCAAATTTTTTTAGTTTTATGATAAAACTCACAAATTCTTTTGATATTTCTCTAATTTCCATTAAAACTCCTTCCCTTCGTAACTACTTTATTCTTCCACTTGCCTGTTTTATAATATATAAGAGTCAATATTAATCCTACAGTCCAAGATATAGGAATTGCCCACCAAATTCCATTTGGTGATTGCATTTTATTGGATAATATGTATGCCAAAAGTACTCTTACAAACCACAATGTAAAGATAGATATTATCATAGTTGGAATTGTATCTCCTGCTCCCCTTAAAACTCCGTTTATAATACACATAACTCCCACTACAGTATAAAATGAACAAACTATTTTCAAATAATCAAATCCTATTTCAATAACCTTAGAATCATTACTAAATAACACTATAAGCCACTTTCCAAAAATGAATATAAGTATACTGGCAATTAGTGAAGCAATTACTGTCATCTTAACGGTAGCCTTGAACCCATTAATAGCTCTCTCTTCCTTGCCGGCACCTAGATTTTGTCCCACAAATGTAGATATAGCTGTTCCAAAATTCATTATGGGCATAGACGCAAACGTATCAATTCTTCCTGCAGCCGTATATGCAGCTACTGTTTCTGAACCAAAACCATTTACTAAAGATTGAAGTGCCATTATTCCCAATGAAAATAGCATTTGTTGTATTCCAGTGGGAAGTCCTATCTTTAAACTTTGTCTAAATATCTCCTTATTGAACCTCATACTTTTAATATTAAACTTTAGCACCTCATGGGTTTTATTTAAATAGTAAATTCCTATTAAAAAAGATATACCTTGTGCTATTACAGTTGCCCATGCAACTCCTGCAACTCCCATATTAAATTTTAATACAAAAAGTAAGTCTAATACTATATTTATTATTGAAGAAATTATTAAAAAATATAATGGGGTCTTAGAATCTCCTAACCCTCTCAATATAGCACTTATAGAATTGTATCCAAACATACCTATCATTCCACTAAAAATTATTTTTAAATACTTTTCCGCTTCTGGAAGAATATCGTCAGGTACATTCATCATTATAAGAATATTTCTACTAAAAATCACTCCAGCTATAGTAATTATTAAAGAGGCTACAAAAAGAAAAATATATGCTGTATCAATACTCTTTTTAACCTTATCCATATTCTTAGCACCATAATACTGAGCTATTATAATAGTAGATCCCATAGTTATTCCCATTATTAAAGATACTAAAAGAAATATAATAGGAAAACTAGTTCCTACTGCTCCTAATGCTTCTTTTCCTACAAATCTTCCTACAACTATACTATCTACAGTATTGTAAAGTTGCTGAAATATATTTCCTATAAGCATTGGAAGTGCAAAAAGTAATATAAGCTTTCCTTCCTTACCTTCAGTCAAATCTTTCATAAATTACCTCCTAGATGTTTTTCATTTGAAATTGTTTTAATATAAAATCATTTTATATTAAAACAATTTTATAGTCAATAGTTATTCTTATTAAACCATTTGTTAAAACAAATATAAATTAAATTCTGCCTTTACTCATAGAACCTGCAAACAAACTATCACTAAAATAACTAGCATCAATTTTCTACCATTATTTATAAATACTTATATAGACTAAATATAACTTATATAAATATTGTTTTATTATAAAAAATATATTAACATGATACTGTGCTTTTAATAAAAAATATTACATGATTAAACCACAAAAGGTACAATGTAGTGGAATTATATTGTAAATAAATTGCTTAGGTTAAAAGGGGGGTATTTATATTTTTAAATCACTAAATAAACAAACAATAAAAGACGTTTTAAAACTAGCCTTACCTGCCGTTGGAGAAATGACACTTTATATGATGATTTGGGTATTAGACACCATGATGGTAGGCTGGTATGGTGGAGATGTAGGGGTAAGCTCTGTAGGATTGAGTTCTGAAATACTTTACACTTTTGTAAACATATTTATTGCTGTAGGTGTATCTGTGGGTATAACATCATTAATAGCAAGAAAATATGGAGCAAAGGATCTTAAGGCAGCTGAAGAATACGCCTCCTTAGGATTTTTAACAGGTTCAATTATAGCATTATTAATATTAATACTGTGTTTTACATTTGGTGAAAATATACTAATTATAGCTGGCGCTAAAGGAGAAATTTTAAAATTAGGCGTTGATTATATGAAAATAGCTTCTATAGCACTGTTCTTCAATATGCTACTTAGCCTTTTAAATGGCATATTGCGAGGATACGGTAATACTAAAACACCGCTTTTTATTTCTGCCATAATAAATGTGATAAATTTAGTATTGGACTATATGATGATATTTGGAATAAAACCTTTTCCTGAACTAGGCGTAAGAGGTGCTGCGTTAGCTACACTTATAGCACAAGTATTTGGATTTACATATGCCTTTATATATACTATGAAAAAATCCAAAATAAAACTGCACTTTAAATACATAAAAAACATTAATTTTACCAGCTTAAAAAACTTAATAAAATTATCTATACCTTCTTCTCTTCAGGAAGGTGCATTTGATATTTCAAGATTAATAAGTACCTTTATGATAATGCACTTAGGGAGTATTCCCTTTGCTGCAAATCAAATAACCACCACTATAGAATCTCTTTCCTTTATGCCCGGCTGGGGCTTTGCCGTAGCTGCAACTACTTTAGTTGGACATAAAGTGGGAGAAAAAAACTATAAAGAAGCTAAAATTTATGCTGATACCTGTGCTATATTAGGCTCTTTAATAATGGGTTTATGCGGATTAACATTTTTATTATTTCCTAAATTCTTAATATCGCTCTTCATTCAATCCAGTGCTAAAGATGTTATAGATTTAGGTTCTATCTGCTTAATGATAGCCTCAGTAGAGCAACCTGTAATGGCATTTTCTATGATTTACGGTGGAGCTCTAAAAGGTATGGGAGATACCAAAACTCCATTTATGGTAGCTTTTATGTCCAGCTGGTTTATAAGACTTCCTTTAATGTACTACATAGTTTATGTTTTAAAGTTACCTGTAACATACGTATGGTGGATTACAGCCATACAGTGGACTTTTGACGGAATTCTAATAATAATCTTGTTTAGAAAGAAATTTAAAAAAAGACCTAAATAAGAACTTTGCAAAGCAAAGTTCTTATTTTATTTGAGAATTGAAAGTTGCAAGTATTCTGTTCATACGTACATTACTTAGTTAAAACAATACATAAAATACACAGTACAAAATCACTCCAACTACAAAAGTAATTAGAGCTGCTCCCATTGCTAGTAAGAACTTTTGATAGTGTCTCTTTCCAATTTCTTGATTTTTTTCATTTTCCCCCATATCTTTTCCCTCAACAAAGTTAAGAATTTCTTTATATGTTTGGATATCAAAATTCTTTTTCATCTTTTCAACTTTAATTCCATAATATATTGCACCTATAGCGATCAATACCCAAATTGCCACACCAATATTCCCAATGAACATTTTAAGTGGAATAGGTAACAAAATCATAGCTAATAAAAATATTGCAAAAATATTACTTAACTTTTTAAAACTAGCAATGTCTTCTTCTTTGATTTCCTCTTTCATTTTTTCAAGGTCTCCTTTAACTAAAATGTCAAGGGATACATTAAAAAGAGAGGTTAATAGTAACTTAACTTCTGCAAAATAAAAAGTTAAATTGGTAGTATTACCAAAAAATAAATATGGCACACTGACCTTATCCGTGATATATAAAAGTTACTACTCAATTAAAACACGGGAGGTTGTCAGTATGCCAAGTAAATTTACTAATCATATTGTATCCATTAATGATGAACTTTACAATTACTTAAATGATGTAAATTATGGAATGAGTAAACCTCAATTTCATCATATATCCACTATTATTAATGGATTAATAAATTTAGATGGCACTAAATCTTTATTAAAGATTTCAGAATATATACTAGCTGCTAAAAGCAGCAGTTCCATATATAGATTTTTGAGTAACTCTAAATGGGACGATAGTCTCATAGATAGAAATCGTATTAATTATTTAAAACTACATTTTAATAAACTCATAAAGCCTAAATCCGTAGGATTCTTAGTTATAGATGATACTGTTAATCCAAAAACTCAAGCAAAGAAGATGCAAGGATTAAGCTATAATCATTGCCATACAGAAGGTAAAAATCTTTGGTCCCACTGTGTAGTTACTTCTAATTTTGTAGCAGAGGATATGTCTATTCCGCTAAACTATAAGTCTTATTTTAACGAAGAAAACTGCAAAAATCATAATAAAAAATTTATGAGTAAACCAGATATAGCTTTAGGTTTTATTAATTCTTTTGAAAAACCTTCTAACTGCGATAAAATATATTGTCTTACTGATAGTTGGTACACTAGCGAAAAGTTAATTAATGGTTGTATTTTAAAAGGTTTTAACTTTATTGGGGCTTTAAAATCTAATAGAAAAATCTCTCCATTAGGAATTTCAATGCAAATTAAGGAATTTGCTAAATATATAAATCCATCTACCTTAGATGTAGTTACCGTCGAAGGTAAGGATTATAGAGTATATAAATACGAAGGCAAAGTTTCAAAGATTGAAAATGCATTAGCCTTAATTTGCTATGAAGTTGATGGGGACAGCTTTAAAGAACCAGTATATCTAATGTCTACAGACATAGAACTTAGTAATAAAGCTATAATAAAATACTATCTATATAGATGGAACATTGAAACTAATTACAAATATCTTAAAACACACTTAGGTTTTGACGAATATAAAGTTCAATGTATACTCTCTATCGAGAGGTATTTTCTACTTACATTTTTAGCAATCAATTTTTTAGAGATTTATAGATTATATAATCCTAAAAAACTTGAAACCATTGGTGATACTATAAAGTCTATAAAAAGCCTATCGGCTAAAGAATTGGTGCGTTTTGTTTATGAGGAAGCTAAAAATGATATACCTTTAGACACAATACTTGCTGAATTAAAATTAGTTTCTTAAAAAATTTTGTAAGTTACTTATAGGGAAAGTATAGAATTAAATGCTGTAACTATATTCCTATTAAAGAACTTACATCTATATTTGGGTTTTTAGCTTTTAAAATTAAAGAAGTTAAGTAGTAATAAACTTTTTATGTCAGGATAATTTTTATTATTTTCCCAATTAGATATAGTTTGACGAGATACAAATATCTTTTGGGCTAATTCATCCTGTGAAAGCTTCATTTCATTTCTATATTTCTTTATCTGGTTACCAATCTCCATATAATGTCCTCCTGCACCATCAGTCTATAACCTTGAACACTTTTTCACTATCAAAAGTATTTGATACTTCATATTTTCTGCATGTCAAAAGTATTTGACAGTGTATAATTTCTATTTTTTTATATTATAAACTTGTATTTATTATAACATAATCTCTTTTTCACCATCTAAATATTTATCTAAACTATAAATTAAGATTTATACAAACAACTGCCTTACGGCAAAATGAATTGAATTTGGGTTATTATTTTATTTTGATAAGTATCATATAACTTTTCGAAAGGCTACGCCTAAAAAAATATTATAAGCACTTTTTTTACATTTAAAGATTTTCCGTAACGTAGTGGAGGAAAATCCCCCTTTAGTAGGCTCTCCCCCCACAAAGTAAGTACTCTGTAACTGAAAAAACTGACTTTAATGGAGTGATAAAATTGAAATTTAGGACTATTGAACTAGCTTTAGAACTTCTTTGTTTTGAAATTTAAAGTCCCGTTAAGAAGCCTTCATTGCTTGAGCGAGGAACGAGTGAGTTTGAAGGCTTTAGGGGCTTTAAATTTCAAAACATTTAGAAGTTCTTAGCGTATTGTTCACAGTCCAAAATTTCAATTTTATCACGGAATTAAAGTCAGTTTTTTCCCACGGTACTTACTTCACAATATATGCTTAATATCCTAGTTCTTTGTTTACAATAATAACTTTAACTCTTCCTTTATTTCCAAGATTCTGTTTTCCCATAACCACATAATGGCTGCAAATTCTTCCTGGTGCACTACAGTCTACACAATGTCCAACCTTTGTGCATGGGTTATCCTTATTAAGTCTTTTAGCATTTATAGGAGCCGCATAATTTTTAACTCTCTCCTCTGCTTCCCTTAAATCTTTAACTATTTTGTTTATACCTACTATAACTATTACCTGATCCGGTCCATAAATCATAGCAGCTACTCTATTTCCATTTCCATCTATGTTAAATAGTTCTCCTGATTCAGTTAAAGCATTAGTAGAAGAAAAATATGAATCTGCAAAAAAGCTTTCTCTATAAATTTTTTTTATATCCTCTCCATTTAATCCTTCTTCATATCTATCTAGAAATTTATATTTACCATTTCTTAAGAATTCTATAATTCCTGTTTCAAATAATGTCATGGAACCGCCCACTGATACTGTAGAACCCTCATGTACAATTCCTTTTATCTTTTCTATAAGCTCTTTTTCATCTTGAACAAAATAACCTTCCATATTATTTTTTTCTAGATTTTCTATAGTCTTTGCTACCCTTTGTTCCATAAACCACTTAACATTTTTATCCATAATATCATACCTCCTACAATTCATATACTATAAGATACCTAACTTTATGTAAAATAAATTACACTATAATATAAAGAACTGCTACTGAAATAATTTTGAAAATTTCAGTAGCAGATCATTTATATAATTTTTAATAGACTACTCACCTAATTTAGCAAATCTCTTTACACCTTTTGAACTTATTATAACATATAGAACTAAATCTATTATGCCAAAAAGTCCTACTATTAATAATATAGTATATAATAAATCTAATTCAAATTTTATTACTAAAAACATTAAGGCTCCTATAGTTACCCAGGAAATTATCATTTCAAATAATGCATTTAAGTTTTGCTTTACTGCTTGCTGTTCATTTTCCCAATTTAACTTAGGATGGTATAAATCAATTAATATACCAAGCATATTCACATAAGCTATAGCTAGAAATGATAAAATTATTATTATTATGATGAGTTTTGCAGGTACTTTAATTATAATTCCTGCAATTATGAGCATTATAAGTTCTGCAACAAACCCCATAATAGATCCTGATAAAATTTTAGCCATTATTTGAGTTTTAAAAGATACTGGTATATACTTGCAAACATATATATCTTTTCCTTCCCTAGATATTGCTGTAGATGTTATACCATTGGTTCCTGCAACAAAAATTACTATTGAAAAAGCTACTGCTATTACCAATCCACCAATAGCTGGATTATTAAGACGCTGCCCAAAAGTTGAAAGCTCTTTAATTTGTAAATTTGAATTTACTGCCATTGGAATTATAAAAAACACTGGCCATAAAAAATTCATTAATATACAGTTATAAAAATATATTGGAGTTCTAAATAATAATTTTAATTCTTTTTTGGTGTAAGACATTAAAGTTGATTGTTTTATTGTAGTTTTACTAAACTCCTTAGAACTTAATTTTTTTCTCTTTGAAGAGGTTTCTGAAATACCAATAGCTCCCTTAAAGTATAATTTCTCTGCTATAATATTAAATATAAACATTGAAAGTATACTTATACAAAGGAATATAAGTAAATTTAAAATCCCACTTACATTATCACTATTTATAGCGCTAAAAGCTGCAAATTTAGTCGAAGGGAATATTTTGGTTACTATATTTACAAACCCATTATTCCTTTCCATTATCATTTGATTTAACTTTTCAGGCTCTAATGAATTTTGACTAATTTTTTGCATATATGAATTCATGAACAATATTAAAATTAATCCCAAAATCCCACCTATTTTTCTAAACCTATCCTTATTTTTTGCCAAACCAGTAAAACTCATAATTAACATTACTATTATTGATGAAATAACTAATGGTACTATAGGTAATGTTAAAAATACAATTGTACTATATAAGTAATATAAAACTGATGCCCCACTCTTTACTCCGTATACTACTATTATTGGAACCATAAATATAGCTTCTGTTAAATATTCATATATTAAAATTGTTACAAATTTTGCTGTTACAATTTCCCAAGGTTTAAAAGGTAATGGTAAAATATTCTCTACATCCCTAGCAAAATACATGGTATTTATACAATAAAATATTCCAAAGAAAAATATTAATAAACTAGCTATTGCAAAGCCTATGCCTAGTATAATACCTTGCTGATTGATAACTTGTAATCCCTCATAGAAATTAGATACCATATCTCCTATCATAAAGGCTAAAGGTAAAAATGCTATTATAAGAATTAAATACATAAGTTTTTCATTAAGTTTAAATTTGCTTTTTTTCTTATTCTGCTGAAATCCTTCTTTATTAGTTTTTAAAAATAACTTTATTAAAAGCCAACATTTACTCATTTTCAGTCATCTCCAAGAACATTTTTTCAAGAGATTCATTTTCTTTAAAATGTTCTCTCATTTCTTCTAATGTGCCGCAGAATAAGATTTTACCCTTGTTTATTATAGCAACTCTATCACATATTTTTTCTGCTACCTCTAAAACGTGAGTAGAGAAAAATACTGTTTTGCCTGAATTAGCATGTTCCCTCATCATTTCTTTTAATAAATAAGAAGATTTTGGGTCTAATCCTGTCATAGGTTCGTCTAATATCCACACTTCTGGATTATGTATTAGAACACCCATTATAACAATCTTCTGTCTCATACCATGTGAGTAACTTTGAATTTGGTCATTTAAGGCGGCTTCCATTTGGAATCTTTCACTTAAACTTTTTATTCTCTCTTTTCTATCCTCTGCAGAAACATCATAAGCATCTGCCATAAAATTAAGATATTCTATTCCTTTTAATCTTAAAAACATATCTGGGCTATCTGGTACAAATCCAAATATTTTTTTAGCTTTTAGTGGTTCATTTCCTATATCTATACCATTTATTTTTATGTTTCCATCAGTAGATGACAATATACCTGTTATCATCTTAATTGTAGTGGTTTTTCCTGCACCATTAGGTCCTAAAAATCCGAATATCTCACCATCTTTTATATTCAAATTTAGGTCTTTTACAGCATAAGCACTGCCATTATAAGTTTTACTTACCCCCATTAATTCTATCATTTTTAAAACGCCTCCTTTTATTTAAATTATTACTTTGTTAAGAATTTATAAACATTATATTAAAAATCTACCATAAAATCAAGTGCATTTTACATTTAAAAGAGTTATATAATACCCTTTTAAATGTTTAGTGTTATTCTTTCTTGTGATTTCTTCGTTTTTCTCCATGGCTCAAGTATATTTAAAAACCCTATTAACACTATAGAATCTATCAAAACATCAATCTTGCTAAAGTCACTGCCATAATTATTGCTGTTAAATCTGCAAAAATAGCTGCCCATAGTGTATGCCTTATTTTTTTTATTTTTACTGCGCCATAATAAACTGTAAGTGTATAAAATATGGTTTCCGTAGAACCCATAACTATGGATGCTACTAATCCTATATAACTATCTGCTCCATATCTCTTTAAAATGTCTGTAAACACTCCTAAAGCTCCACTACCAGAAAGAGGCTTAACCATTACTAGTGGTACCACCTCTGGTGGAAGACCTATTATTTTAACTACTGGCCTTACAATACTAATAAAAGCCTCCAAAAGCCTTGAGTCTGTAAAAACTCCCACTGCTATTAACATTGCCAACAAATATGGAAATATCTTCACACATATACTTATACCATCTTTAGCTCCCTCAACAAAACATTCATAAACCTTAACCCCATTTTTCATACCATATATAACTATAAGACCTATAACTATAGGTATTATTGATTTTATAACATAATCCACTTTCACACCTCCAAGTATAGAGGGCTAGTATTATTGCTCCCTATCCACTATAATTGCGCCCTAGTCCCTTATTTTCAGTTTTAAATTTCTAAAAATATCTTTGAAGTACTTTGCAGCAAATACACCCCACCACTGCGGCAGTACCTGTGGCTATTATGGCTGGTATCATTATGCTAGCAGGATTTTGAGAATTAGCTGCAGCTCTTATGGAGATTACTGAGGTGGGGACTATTTGAATACATGCTGCATTTAGTACTAAAAAGAGAGCCATATCATCACTAGCTCTGTGTTTGTCTGGATTTAACCTTTGCATATCTTCCATAGCTTTAATTCCAAAAGGAGTAGCTGCATTGGAAAGTCCCATCATATTTGCAGTTAAATTCATAATTATATTTCCTAAAGCTTTTTCATCTCTTCCTGCACTTTTAAATAATTTTTTAAGTATAGGCCTTAATCCTTTTGCCAGCTTATCCGTAAGCCCGCTTTCTTGAGCTATTCTCATAACTCCACACCAAAGACACATCATACCTACTAGTCTAATCATAAGCTCTACTGTGGAATATGTAGTTTTTACAATGGATTTTGATATAACTTCCCCATTTCCCGTGACTATTCCAAACACTATACTAGAAACTAAAATAATAAACCAAATTATATTTATCAAAACTTACACTCCCTATATATTCTTTGCATAATAATGTATATTCCAGTTCCTATGATTTGAGAATTGAAATTAAATGATTTTAACAAAGTATACAAATAAAGAAACTTAGTGATAAAACCACTAAGTTTCTTTATTTCAAACTAATATAATTTTCATTTGCTACACTACTATATCTTTTCTCACAAACACCAAATGACTTATGCCATAGCAAACTACAATCCATACTAAAAGAAGTATAATTGAAAATTTAAATGTTATAAAGTCCACTGATAAATAATCATTCATTTTACCCGTTATAATATCTAAGCTATCATGATATGTTGGAAATAAAAATATCAGTAGCTTATCTAATACTGTAGCTGGTTTTAAGCGTTCTATAGTATATGTTTTTAAATTTATAATAGCGTGAGTAAATCCTATAAAAATTAACGATAAAGTTAAGGAAACACTGGTATTTTCAATAATTGTAGACAAAAGAAAACAAAACGCTATACTAGCAGTTACCCCTAAAGTTTGTATGATTAACATTCTAACTATTAAGCTTCCTGTAGAAATCAAAGTGCCACTGCCTACATAAGGTACTACTGCACCTCTAACTTCTGCAATATGTGCTGCATCCACAATTCTGTATTTTACGTCTACTAAAACTGGTATTGAAGGATCTCCAAAACTAAATAATACTCCTATTAAAAGAAAGTTAATAAACTCTATTATTAAAATCACTACATTTACAGTTACTACAACTACTATAAACTTAGATAATATTACTTTCCATCTCTTCACTGGTTTTGTAAGTAAAAACTTTATAGTTGGAGGTTTATTTTCTCCTGAGACCACATGGGAAACCATTATTCCAACCATAATTAAAAGCCCAAATACTCCCAAAAGTCTAAGTTCATCAGGGAACGTACTAAAACTAGTTATATTTTCATCATAATCGTAGGGTATATTATTCTCTAAATAGTACCTCTTTATCCTAATATTGGATAGTTCTGAATGTTTGGCACTGGGATGTAAGTATGGATTTCTCTTAAGGTTATCTTGAGAAAATTTTATATCCTCATGAAGTTTTTGCTGCCAAGGTATGCTTTTATCTGCATGCATTTCCATAACTTTTAAAAATGCTTTCTCTTCTCGTAAAATTTTTTCATAAGCACTATTAACAGAGGAAGATGCCCCTTTATATTTTTTAAGATTTCCCTGTTCTTCTAATTTATTAATATATTTCTTTCTTGCCTTTATTCCATTTTGTACTCCAACTCTCTTAGGCATTAAAAATGCAGTAAGCATAAGGCATAACGTACAGTTTGCAATCATGAGCCCCATTGCCACAAGAAACTTCTTACTTCTTATAAATTTTTTAAATTCAATCCCCATAATTGTAAACATTTAATCCCCCCTTGTACAATATTCTTTTCTCAAAATACATATGTATAAGCTTTTAAGGTACCATATAATGTACCCAAATAACGTTATTTGTACAACTTAACTTTCTACTGTGACTTTTCTATAATATACTCAAATCACAATATGCTTTTTCTTAAGTAAATAGAGGTTATGACCAAAAAACTACCCCCTATAAAATACAAATACCAATTCCTAAATAAGGACTTATATTTGTATATATTCAATAACTAAGACTATTAAGAAACTTTATCCTATACAAACTACATTATCAGCTATTTTTTCAAATTCTTCATCATGGGTAATCAAAACTATTATTTTATTTTCTTTAATTTTCAAGAGTATTTCCTTTAATTTTTCTTTAGATTTTACATCTAAAGCAGAAGTAGGTTCATCCATAATAATTAGTTGTCCCTCTTTCCCCAGTGCTCTACTTATTACAATCTTTTGTCTCTCTCCCCTGATAAATTGCTGTTATTGGAATTAAATATTAATGGATGCATCAGATATAATCTTTAAAGTAAAATCCCCCAAATTAAAACTATCACTATTTACTCTATTACTTAAATACATTACTTCTTGTTCTTTAAAAAAATTTGTAGGTAACTTTATTATATGAGAGGTTAAGTTCTTTATCATATCCAAAGTTATTCTATTAGCAATCTTATTTCTAAGATATCTACTTAGATAAGAAGATATAGTTTCCACTACTGCTATTACTATAAAAGCATAAAATATATTCATCCATATATCTTTATAACTAACCAAACTATCAATATAATCCCCCCAAATTTTAGGTACAAAAAAAGATGATAAAGTTGCTAGAATTAAAAATATCCCAAATAACAGTAAATTAACCTTATATTTTTTTAGATACCTTGACATTGTTTTAAACAAATGCACCACCCCATTAATAAATTCAATTATACAATTAATTCAAACAGTAAATTAAAGCAACATATAAAATATCCCATTGCTGTATACAATATATTAATATTTACAATTAATAGTATATCACACTTTCACTCAGTGAAGTGTGATAATATTCATAATATTCAAGCTCATTTCTGAAGAAAATCACATTTTAAGAACATTGTGATGTAAGTGTCATAAGAAAAATCTGTCTTTAAGTCCACAATAAATATATTTTTTAAGACTGTTCGCAATACGCCAAGAAATTCTAATGTTTTCAAATTTTAATACCCTAAAACTTTCAAACTCGCTTCTAACGGCGCTCAAACATGAAAGTTTCTTAACGGGTATTGAAATTTGAAAACAAAGAATTTCTAAGGCTAGCTCAATAGTCTAAAAAAATATATTTATTGTTACCTTAAAGACAGATTTTTCGGTTCATGCATAAGCTATCAAAGGAGGGAGACAGCTAACTATAAGGATGATTTTCCTCCGCTATGCTACAGAAAATCTTTAATTAAATAAAAAATATATAAATACAATAATTTGATAATAAAAACTATAATTACACTATTAATCGAATAATTATAGCTTTTTCTTTTAAGCCTTTACAATTTTTTATTGGCGGCAGCCAGTCTAAATATTAAAGCTAAGACTTATACAAGCCAGTGCCTTATAGCAAAATATATTAAATTTTATTCAATATTTTATTTTAATAATTAGTGGTTCATTAGTTTTTAATCAAAGTAACTAATTATATCTCCCAATTAGTCAAAGTATTATTAATAACTGGAATTTAAGTCCTAAACGAAAGGCTACGCCTAAAAAGATTATGGGAGCATTTTTATTTGTTTTATAAATTAAAGATTTTCCGTAACGTAGTGGAGGAAAATCATCCTTTAGTAGGCTTCTCCTCTGAAACCACATACATATTAAGCTAAAAATCTGATTTTAATGTAGTAATAAATGTGGAATTGGGGACTATTGAACTAGCCTTAGAACTTCTTATGTCTCACAGTTAAAGACCCGTTAAGAAGCTTTCATGTTTGAACGAGGAACGAGTGAGTTTGAAAGCTTTAGGGTCTTTAACTGTGAGACATTTAGAAGTTCTTGGCGTATTGTGAACAGTCCCAAATTACACATTTATTACGGAATTAAAATCAGATTTTTCTTCAATATATTATGTCACAATTTATGCTATATAAAACTATTTTTATAAATTTTATATACGTCTTCTCTCTTAACTTCATAAGGGTGATTTTTAAGCTTAGCTTTATTGCTTATCATGCTGTCTGTATAATTATTTATTTCCTCATCACCTATAGAAATTTCACAATATAAAAGAGTTCTTAAATAATCTCCAAATTCATTTAAATCTCTCATGCCCATTAAATTAAGTATAATGTCAACTTTTTCTTTATCTTCACAGAAACCTAAGTACTCTTTAAGTAAAAGTCCATTAGCCCTGCCATGAGGTATATTGTGGAAATATGTAAGTGCATATCCCATACCATGAGGAAGAGATGTACCAGATTGAGCTATAACCATTCCCCCTAAAGTAGACATTAACATAAGTTTTTCTCTTATTTCATAAGAAAACTCTTTTTTGTATAATGCATCTTTGCAAGCTTTAAATAATGTAAGCCCCTGCTTTGCTAAAGCATCACTTATTATATTGGCATTGGCAGATAAATACCCTTCTATTATGTGAGATAAAGCATCTATTCCAGTATTTATAGTAATGTTATCTGGTGTTTCCATGAGATACTTAGCATCTAAAAGGGCAATTTTAGGGAATACCCTATGAGAAAAACCTTTCTTAGTCTTCTCCTTATGATTTGTAAAAATAGCATATTGAGTAACTTCTGAACCTGTACCCGCAGTGGTTGGTATGGCTATTACAGGAATGGATTCCATTGGTGTTTTTGAGTATAAATCTTCCTTTTTAGCTTGTGGATTGTTTATTAAAACGCCAATACCCTTAGCTGAATCTAATGGAGAACCCCCTCCTATACCTATTATAAAATCTACATTTTCCTCTTTTCCTATTTTGGCTCCTTCCTCAGCTAATTCCATAGGTGGATTTTCTTCTATCTTATCAAAAATAAAGTATTCTATATTTTCTTCTTTTAAAACCTTAGTTAAGTCATCTAAAGAACCATTTTTCTTTGCAGAATTTTTTCCTGTAACAATAAGAGCTTTTTCACCAAATCCCTTAAATATATCCTTCTTTTTTTCTACTATATTTTCTCCATAAAAAATCTTTGTAGGCATGAAATAATTAAAATCCTTCATAATTTTAACCCCCTTCGTAATAATTAATTTAATCTGTATGAAAATTATAACATTTGCAAATCTCTACTACCACATATTTTCATTTTAAATTAAAAGTAAATTCCACCTCAATTGAGCATCGTAATCAACAATTTTTAATTTTAATAAACAGGTATAAAATAATTATTTTTGTTAAAAATAGTATTGAAATAACTTGGGAGGTGGAATATTTGGATTACTCTAGAGCAAAACAAATTATAAATGCCAAAAACAATATACCTGTATATTATAAAAATACCCCTATATGGATAGAGGAATTAGATAAAGATAAAGGTACAGCAGAAGTTAAGAACTTAAATACAGATAATTACATGGTAGTTCCTGTAAAAACTCTAAATGAATTAAATTTAAAGTAATTTGTCCTTCCAGAGATGTAGGGTTAATTTTCTCTATATTTCTATAATATTAATATATAACATTTTATAAATAAAAAAGGTATTGAAATCTTAAATTCTCAATACCCTTTTTATTTATTAATATAAACTATCTAAATTCATCCTAATTTATTCTAGACTAATTTTTCTTTTAACACAAATATTTTGTAAATCTTCAAAACATAAACTTCGTAAATCCTCTACTTGCACATCCGCTAAACTCAAATCTTGATTTCCAGAATTTTTATTTATAAAACCTACACAATTTATATTTGCCCTTTTAGCAGCTATAACCCCTTTATTTGAATCCTCTATAATAACAGCTTCCTCTGGTTTTACCTTAAAATAATCTAACGCTACTAGGAATATTTGTGGGTCTGGTTTACTCTTAGTAAAATTTTCTCCACTTAATACCAAATCAAAGTATTCTTTAATTTGAAGTTTATCTAAAATTAAATTTATAAAACTCATTGGTGAAGACGATGCTAATGCCGTTTTTATTCCATTTTCCTTTAACTCTTTTAATAACTCCACTACTCCTTTTATAGGTTCCGCTCCATTTTCATTATAATATTTCACATTTTGCAGTAATTGTTGTTTGGTTAAATCCTCCACTGTATCTTTTAAATTATATTTTTCTTTTAAATCACTCCAAATATCCTTATTGCTTTTTCCGATTAAGTCCATGCATTCTTCATCAGTTAAATTTATTCCATATTTCTTGTATGTAGCTAAAGATATTTTATGATGTACAGGTTCACTATCTATTATAACGCCATCCATATCCCATATAACTAATTTAATCAAAAATATACCCCCTTATTTAGCTATTCTTCTCGAGTACATTAATATATTCTTCAACTCTCCCAGTTATAAAATTATTATTTATATTTCATTTATTCATCTAATGTAGAACTTAAAAATTATGTGCGAAAGTTGAGTATATTATTTTAATCCCATGTTTATTAATGATTATAATACATCTATACTCATTATACCATAATTTTACCCAACAAAAAAGCCGGCCTAAAGGCCAGCTCTTTTATTAAAAAATTGAGGAAGATTATTGGGATGTGTTCTTATATATTAATTTTGGGGATTACTATTATTTAAAATATCTGTTCAATAAACCTTTGAATGCACAACCGTGACGAGCTTCATCTTTGCACATTTCATGAACTGTATCATGTATTGCATCATAATTTAACTTTTTAGCAAGTGTTGCTAAGTCTTTCTTACCTTGACATGCTCCATGCTCTGCATCTACTCTCATTTGTAAGTTTTCCTTAGTACTATTTGTTACAACTTCTCCAAGTAATTCAGCAAATTTAGCAGCATGTTCAGCTTCTTCAAAAGCTATTCTCTTATATGCTTCTGCTACTTCTGGGAAACCCTCTCTATCAGCTTGTCTACTCATTGCAAGGTACATACCAACTTCTGTACATTCTCCAGTAAAGTTTGCTCTCAATCCTTCTATCACTTCTGGATCTACATCTTTAGCTACTCCTATTACATGTTCATCTGCCCAAGACATTTCATCCTTTTTCTCTACAAATTTATCTTTTGCTGCTCCACATATAGGGCATTTTTCTGGGGCTTCTTCTCCTTCATAAACATATCCACATACTGTACAAACAAATTTTTTCATAACTAAATTCCTCCTATCAAATTCCATTTATATTTAATATTTATTTGGTTTTAATTTTTTCTTTGTTTATTACCAACCTTATGACCTTATTATATAATCTTTAATATTGTTTGTCAACTACTTTTTAATATTTATTAATAATAATTATTATTTATTTTAAATACTTATTTTTACTATTTATTATTTTTATCTTCTTCAGCTATATATCTATTCTAGTTGCCATTTCATTTATATTATCACATCTCATATCCTTAGATAACATTGATAATTTTATAATCTTTTTATCACTAAAAATAGTTTCTATTTCTTCTAAATACTTTAATTCCATATTTTTTTTATTAAGCCAAAACTCTTCCTTTATATTTGTCGGAAGCAGCCTATTCACTATAAGAGTATCCACAGTTATGCCATATTTTTTCAATATATTTACTGCTTTCTTAGTTTCCTCTATAGGAAGTCTCTCTGCATTTAGTACATATATAAAGTTTAATTTATTACCCTCTAATAATATATCCTTAGCCCTATCTATACTTTCCTTTCTCCTATTTAATACATTTAATATAGGATCACTGCTAAAACTTTTTTTATTTATCTTTCCATTACTTTCAGCCATGCTGGAAAGTTTTAATATCTTTTCTCTTTTGCCAATTAATAACTTTATCCAATCACCTAATAACTCTGGAAGTGATAAAAGCCTAATAGTATGACCTGTAGGTGCTGTATCAAATACTATATAATCATACTCCTTTGATTTTTCATTTATTATATTTATCATTTTATCAAATATAGCTGATTCCTGAGTGCCCGGTGAAATATATGCAGCATCTAATTGGCTATTTATTTCCTTTAATATAACAGGACTTACTATATTCTTAAGATTCACCTTTATACTATTTATGTATTTTTCACTTTCATAATCCCCATCTATTTCTAAAGCATCTAAATTGTCCTGCAAATTTACAATTTCTTTTCCTATACTCTTTCCAAATATATCTGAAATAGAATGTGCTGGATCTGTAGATACCAATAAGGTCCTTTTTCCTTGAGTAGCTAAGCGCAATGCATAAGCTGAAGAGCAAGTGGTTTTACCTACCCCTCCCTTTCCTGCGAAAAAAAATAATTTATCCATTATAACACCTACCTTAATTACTAAATTAATTAATACTTAACTGAACTTTCTCATATAAAATTCAATCTATTCATTATTTTTAATTTAAAATTTAAAATAAAAATTGAAATTACTGGAAAATTTCTTAAGTTTATATTTAAAAACTCCTAAAGAAGTTTTATCCTTTAATTTTCAATTAACTTAGGCACATTCAAATAAATAATAAGTCAGTATGCTAGTCTATTTTGCATCATACTGCGTCATCAGAACCCACCGATACTCCTACTAGCGGCGGAACCTATTTCCTTGTCTAACACAAAATATACCAGCATCTTTGACTTGTTATTTATTTTCATGTACCTTATACATGTTCACTAAGCATCTAAATCATAATTTCCCCACTTTTCTGCCCATATACTTTTTCTATCATTCATTCTTCTCTGCCAATTTTCCATATCTTCTGCAATATAGGGAAGAAGTTCTAATGTATAATAATTTATAGAAAGAGGCACTCCTAAAAGATCACTAAAACACAATAATATGAAATTATCCATCTCTTCACTAGCTTCTTTTTGAAGTATAGCCCTAGACTTTCTATTAAAATCTGTGGCACCTTGAAAAAACAACTTTAAATTTTGCATAAACTCTTTTAATTTTTCTTCTTTCATTATAACTACCTCCATTCTATAAATTATATTTTTGAATACTATACTCAACTTTCGCACATAAAGTTCAAGCTCTACATTAGATTAATAAGGGTTTTTAATTCAAAATTTAGAATGTAAAATAAGCTATATAAAAAATTTTTATATATGAATAAATGAGGCTGTCGCATTAAAGAATTCACATACAATATATTGTTTTGCAAGTTTAAATTTAGCACAATATATAGTAGGATTTATTCTTAGTGCGACAGCTCCACTTAAGTTAGGCACATTCAAATAAATAACAAGTCAGTATGCTAGTCTATTTTGCATCATACTACGTCAGCAGAACCCGCCAATAGTACTACCAAAGGCGGAACCTGTTTCCTTGTCTGGTACAAAATATACCAGCATCTTTAACTTGTTATTTCTTTTCATGTACCTTAAGCTTTAAAAATTATTATTACCCTTTAAAATTTTCCTCTACAGAAGCATTCTTATTATTTAAGGATTTTATAGCCTCTACTATTAATACTATAGATAAAATAGTTAATAGTACTGAGAATATTAATAAAACACCATACTTACTAAATTGACCCGCTACTACCAATTTTAAATTATCTTTTATCATTAACCCCAATGCAGCTAAAGTTACCGCAAACATAAATATCATTGGTATAGTAGCCATTTTGTGCTCCTTGCCGCATTTCTTTAACCATACTGCTAGTGATAATAAGGCAAGTGCTGCCAATAATTGATTTGCTGAACCAAATAGTGGCCATATTGCTTCCCAGCCCTTAAATGTCAATACACCACCAAGTACCACAGTTACTGCAGTAGAAACAAATCTATTAGTTAAAGGATTAGCTTTTCCATCAGAAGTTTTATAAGACTCGAAGAATTCTTGGAATATAAATCTTCCAAGTCTTGTAGCTGTATCTAAACTAGTTAATGCAAAAGCTGAAATTGCAAGAGCAGTAAAGCTTTTTCCTGCCTTAAGTGGTATTCCAAAACTAGACATGAAAGTTCCGAGGCCTGTGGAGAATACATTTACAGGACCACCATCTTTAAGAAGCACTGAAAGCTCTCCCTTAGAGATATATGCTGCTGTTATAATTGCAACTACTGCTAAAACTCCTTCAATAAGCATGGACCCATAACCTATAAGTTTTACATCATGTTCATTATCCAGTTGTTTAGAAGATGTTCCTGAGCCAACCAAAGAGTGAAATCCTGATATAGCACCACAGGCAACTGTTACAAATAGCATAGGGAATAAATATTGCCCCCCAACATTAAAAGATGTTACAGGTGCTAATTTAATATCTGGATGCATTATTACTATTCCAATAAATCCGCCAATCATCATGGCATATAGTAAAAATGAGTTTAAGTAATCTCTAGGTTGTAATAATATCCATACTGGTGTTACAGATGCAATAAATATATAAATTAATAGTATTATAAGCCATGTAGACTTTGATAGGCTAAGAGGAAATTTCATTCCAAGCCATATACATGCAAATAACAAGATAACTCCTATTACAGTACTTACTCCAAGCCCAAATCCTCTTCTATAAACACACACTCCAAATACAATTGCTAAAACCATAAATAATAAAGAAGAACTTGCTGCTGATGGAACTGATACAAATGTATTTGCACATATATTAGTAAATGCTGCTACTACCAACAATAGTGTAAGCCACGCAAAAATAGCAAACAACCTTTTACCTCTTTTTCCCATAGTATGTTCTATAACTTCACCTACAGATTTACCTTCATATCTTACAGAAGTAAACAATGAACCCATATCATGAACGCCACCAAAAAATATACTACCAATAACTATCCATAAAAACACAGGTACCCAGCCAAATATAGATGCAGCAATAGGTCCTACTATAGGTCCTGCACCTGCTATAGATGCAAAATGATGACCTAACAATATCGGAGCCTTAGCTGGCACATAGTCAACACCATCATTTCTTGTGTGAGCTGGTGTAGGTCTATTAGAATCCACTCCCCACTTCTTTAAGAGCCATCCACCATAAGACTTATAAGCTAGTAAAAATATTATTATTGCACTTACAATTAAAACAATAGAATTCATTAAATAAGCCCCCTCTTCTATTTAATTTTTAAATACAAAATAAAACTTCTTTCTATCCTCCTCCCCATATTTATTAGTGTATATATCCCAAGTTT